>VFZX01000598.1 GCA_016871015.1 Acidobacteriota bacterium
GAACGGTGAGCGAAACAGACTTGCACTGACACACGCGGTTTATGGTGTGAAGCGCGATGTTGTGCGTGATTTCATGAGGGACGTTGAGGGGCTAATCGCCCAGATCGAGGGCAGCAACAGATGGTCCCTGGCGCGCAGCGCGTGGTTTCCGCTGCCGACTCTGGAGCCGATCGTAATATTTGATTTGGAGCCGTCTTTGGCATCCTATATGAACGAAGTTAAGTTTGACTGAGTTGCCTGAGCCTGGTGATGTGTTGTGTTATCAGAGCTTGGATAAAGGGGATATCTTTGGGCTCAGTGAAGCGACCCAGCCCGAAGCGAATTGCCGAATGCGACTGAGCATCTGAAAGCCCAATCGCTTTGAGGACATGAGACGGCAGGACTGCGGCTGTGGTGCAAGCCGATCCTGACGAGACGGCGATTGCGGATCGGAGTGCGATCATCAGGGCTTCGCTTTCCACGCCGGGGAACGTGATGTTGAGGTTGCCGGCGAGGCGGTGATTCAGACTGCCGTTAACCTTCGCGTCGGGAATGGCAGCCAGAAGTGCGTGCATGAGCTGATCGCGCAACTCGCCCAGGCGTTTCTGTTCCTTGACCATTTCCTTGATGGAAATATCCACGGCCTTGGCGAGGCCGACGATGTTCGGGGTCGCCAGCGTGCCGGAGCGCAGACCTTTTTCGTGACCGCCACCGTGAATGATGGGGTCCAGCGCCACGCGTGGGTTGCTGCGGCGAACGTACAGGAAACCGACTCCCTTGGGGCCGTAAACCTTGTGGCCGGAAGCCGCGAGCAAATCCACGTTGAGCCGCTGCACGTCCAGTGGGATTTTGCCGAGCGCCTGGGTGGCGTCGGTCATGAAGTAGACACTGCGCGCGCGACAGATTTTCCCGATCTCCTCCAAGGGCTGGATCACTCCGATTTCGTTGTTGGCCGCCATAACGGACACAAGAAGCGTGTCCGGACGGATCGCATCGGCAACCTGGGCAGGGTCGAGGAGGCCCTCGGAGTCGACCGGCAGGATGGTGGTTTCAAAGCCATTGGCCATGAGCCATTCAAAGCAGTCGAGCACGGCTTTGTGCTCCGTGGCGACGGTGATGAAGTGTTTGCCGCGATGACGGTTGGCCAGAGCCGTGCCTTTGATGGCGAGATTGATGGATTCCGTGGCACCCGACGTGAAGACAATCTCCTGGGGCCGAGCCTTGATGGCCTTAGCGAGTGTTTCTCGGCTGTCCTCGACCGCCTTGAACGCGTCGTTGCCGTAGGTGTGATTCTTCGAGGCAGGATTGCCGAAGACCTCAGTGAAGTAGGGCAGCATCGCTTCCAACACACGCGGGTCGACCGGCGTCGTCGCGTGGTAATCGAGGTAGATGGGCTTCTTCGGCTCCATGTCGGCTAGGGCTTGGGCACGAGATTCTGGAGGTCGGCCAGCGAACGCACCCGTGAACTGATGAGTTCGAAGCCGCGGTTCATGTGCGCTACGAACAGGTCGTCAAAATCTTTCTGCGATACGGACCTGTCCGGCAGGCTGGCGGCAAGCCAGGTGCGCAGCAGGCAGACGTAAACCAAGTCGTGATCGCCAAGCAGCGTCACCCGTTTGATCTCGCGCCCCACCTTCTCGTCCTCAAAAGGGTCGGCGGGGACGCCGGGTTCTTCAAGCGACAGGCAGAAGCCAAATCGCGCGAGAATGTTCGGAGTGATCCCGGTCTTGGCCTTCAGCACGCGCATCCGGTTATCCACGAGGGCACTGAACGGGACGCTCTCGATGCCCAAGTCACGCGGTAACGGTTTCGCGCCAGAAGTATTCGTTGTCGGCAGTGGTGCGGGCTTCTTCTTGGTCATACTTAAGGTGGTAGCAGTGTGAGACTGCCGGGCTGAGTTCCTTGAACAAATCGACGTCCACTTCGGTGTCGGTTGACAGGAGGAGAACCTGATGGCCGGCGTGAGGGAAGTAGTTCCGGATGAGATTCTTCCGATGGTCACTGTCCAGCCGGCCCAGCGGCGTATCAATGACGACGGGCAACGGACGTCCGGACGTGCGGGCCAGCCCCCAGAGCATCGAGATGGCAAAAATCTGTTTCTCGCCGGAAGAGAGGTCTTCCTTGGGAACACTGCGGCCGAACTTGTCGATCACCGCCACGGCGAAGGTTTCGGGATCGATGTCAACACGGCGGACGAAGTCCGATTTGCGGGCAAGCCGGTTGTAGCACTCGGTGACCTCCGACTGGAGCTGGGCGATTTTGGCCTGGGTAAGGCGATGCATGTATGCAGACAACGCCGTATTCAGCTTCTGAATCGTGGCGGTTTTGTGAGCGACATCCTTGGCCTCGTCCAGACGCGATAGAATCTTTTCCCGCTCCCGCTCCTTGGCGGAGATGGCGAGTTCAACCTGCCGCAACTCTTCGGAAATCTTTCGTTTCACCTCCTCGGTGCGGCCAAGATCGCGATTGCGCTGGTTCAATTCGGTGAACGTGTCCTGCAAGACCAATTGTTCGGGGGCCTGCTCGGAATCCCCCTTCACTACGCGAAGCTCCCGCGTCACTTCCTCGAGTTCGATCAAGGTGGTGTGCAGGCGCCGGGCAGAGGCGGGAGCCTGCTGGGTCAGGCAGTCGATGGTCAACGCGGCGTCACGTTCCGACAACGAGTGCAGCTCGGTGATGTCGCTGGCGGGCCGGCGTCCCTCACGGTAACGCGAGAATTCAGTTTCGAGGAAAGCTCCGAGCTCCTTCTTCGTGCCGTTGGCGAGCTTCGTTCCTGCTGAAGCCAGGACGGATTCTTGCAAACGGGAAAGCTCATCATCGAGCACGCGATAATTGCGCAACAAGGATTCTGCATCCAGTTCGGTGGCCAGCCGGCGGCTCAGCTTGGGACACAAGGCGAACGGTAGAGGCGATTCGCATTCTTCCCGGATCGAAGTGACAAGCGCGTTGTGCCGTGACTCCAGTTCATGCGCCCGAAGATCGTTCGCTGCTTTCTGGGATGCGTAATTTCCTCCCTTTTGCGCCAACCGCTTTTGCAACTGGGCGATCTCGTTCTTGATGCCATCAAGAACGGTTTGATGATGACGCTCGTCGGTGACCAGCTTCTCCTTTTCGGCGTTCAATCGGGTCAACTCCGCCTCGATGGCCGCCACTTCCTGATCGTAGGCGGTAGGGTTGGCGCTTTTGAGCAGGCGCGAGCGGTAGATCGCGAGATCGGATTGAAGGGCTTTCACCAAGTCGAGGCCGAGCAACGTTTGAATGGCCTCGGAGATTGCGGC
>VFZX01000599.1 GCA_016871015.1 Acidobacteriota bacterium
AACCGAAGCAACCCGCGTGGAGTCAAACGGAAGATGAGCAACTACAACCTGAGGCCACGCGGACGATGCCAGACCCGCCGCGTCAAGATCGTATTGCGGATCAAGAAACGTTAAGTGAACAGTATTGCGCCTAGGCATGGTCCCGGTGTTTTTTGGTACGCCGGTGGCGGGAGCAAATCAGCCGCACCTCACCTATATGCTGGGCTACGACGATCTTGCAGCACGGGAGAAGCTGTGGCGGAACTTTCTCGCCGATCCCGAGTGGGTCAAGATGCGCGCGACGCCGGGGTTGAGCGACGCCGAGATCGTATCCAACATCAGCGCGTCGCTGCTGCGTCCGCTCCCGTTCTCGGCGGTCCGCTAGCGCTGGCCGAGATCGCGGTCATGAAGCTGGCTGAAGAGGATCAGTCCGGCGATCGAACCGAGGAGGCAGGTGGCCATGTCTTTCTGTGTGTCCCATGGGTCTCCTTGCGTGCCGAGGAAGTCATTGGCGGCCTCTCCGGTCAGGAACGCGGCCGCCCACTCGACCAGCTCGTAGACGGCGCTCAGGCTCAGACACACGGAGATGGCGAGAAACGCGAGCATCTTGCCGCGGCGCAGGGGCGTGGTCCGAAGCAGGATCTCGCGGGTGACCACGACGGGCATGAATCCCTGGGCGAAGTGGCCGACCTTGTCGTAGTGGTTGCGGCTGAGCTGAAACGCGTCACGGAGCCAGTCGAATACGGGCATACGGGCGTAGCTGTAGTGTCCGCCGATGATGAGGATGATCATGTGGATCGCGATCAGGATGTAGACCAGGCGTGTCAGCGGGAAGTTCCGCCAGGTAAGGATCAGGATGGGCAGCGCGATCAGCACAGGAGCGACCTCGAGCCACCAGGTGAAGCGGTCGTACGGTCCGATCGCCGACCAGAGGAAGAATGCGCCCACAGTCGCGGAAAGGATCATCAGCAGACGGGGGGAGGCAGTGGTCATGTCGTTGTATTATCACCGCTTCGAGCGCTGCGGCGCTGTCCAAGATGAAGCGAAAATAATCCACGCTTCAGGATGGCTTCATGTTCCGGTCCGATACTGGTAATTGGGGCAAACCGCCGCCACGTGGAATTCAAGAAGGAGAGACGACAACGTAATGAAGAAGATCATGACGATCGTGCTGGGACTCGCAGTGTCCCTGGCGATGACCTCGCTCACGTTCGCCGAGGACGACAAGAGGGGTGCCGAGAAGCAGTCAGACGATAGCGTAAGGAAGAGGAAGCGCAACAAGGGCAAGGGCAACAAGGACAAGGGCAACAATGACAAGGGCACGAAGAAGAAGGACGGCCAAGGCAACCAGGAAGGCGGAAAACAGTAGTTCTGGTTCTCAAGCCATTGAATGAAAAACGCCCGCACGGCTGAAGTTGTGCGGGCGTTGTTTTTGTACCGGTGCTTTATTGAGCCTTGTCGGCGTCTTGACCGTAATATTTCCGGTAGTGTCCGTAGTAGTAGTAGTGGTCGCTCATTTCCTTCTTGACTTGATTGAGCACGATGCCGATGACATTGGCGCGCAGCCGGCTCAGGGTCGCGAGGACATTCTGCACAGCTTTGCGCTTGGTCTCGCCCGCTCGCGTGACGACCACGACGGCGTCCACGATGGTTGCGATCTGCAGTGGCTCGGCGAATCCGAGCAAGGGCGGTGCGTCAAGGACGACAAGGTCGAATTCGCTGTTTGCGCGGTCGAGCAGCTCGGTCATGAAGGGGCCGATCAGGTCGCTGGCGCGGCGTGATGCTGGACCCGACGGGATCAGGTAGAGGTTCGGAATGCCCGGGGCCTCGATGATGACGTCTTTCCAGTCGGCGTCGCCCATGAGTACGGTCGAGAGGCCCTCTGCCGCCGCCAGGTTCAGCTTCTTGTGGACTGTGGGGCGGCGCAGATCCGCGTCGATGATGAGGGTCTTTTTGTTCTGCTGGGCGTGAGCGATCGCCAGGTGAATGGCCGTGGTGCTCTTGCCTTCGCCGGGTGAGGCGCTGGTTACCAGAATCGACCGGATGTTGCGCTCGAAGTCCGACAGCAGGATCGTGTTGCGCAGAGTGCGGATCGCTTCTTCGTAGGAGGAGATCGAGCGGTAGCCGTAATTCGTCTTCCGGTCCTGATACTGGACTAAGCCATCATCCTCCGTCCTGCTGGACGGAGCCGAGAGAGCAACCAGCGCGTGGCCAGCGGCGTTCTTCACCGCCGGAAGAGTCCCAATCACGTCGGTTCGGAGGAACCTGGCGGCCTGTTCGGGATCGCGGATGGTGGTATCCAGCGTGTCGGACAGGAGCGCGGTGCCAACTCCGAGCAGAGTAGACAGGACCAGGGCGATCGCCATATTCAACGGGATGTTCGGAAACACCGGACGGGCCGGCGGGCGGGCCTCGTCGGAGAAGCGCGTGTGGTTGTTTTGGAACCCTTGGTTGATTCCAGTCTCGCGAATCCTGCGAAGCAGCTCATCATAGAGCTTCTTGTCGGCTTCGGCTTCACGCTTGACGCGCTGGTATTCCACCGCGCGCGCGCTCAAGCGGTCGAACTCGCCTTTGGTCTCGGCAACGGCGCGGTTGAGCATCTGTTCGCGCTCGAGCGCCTGCCGGTAGTCCACCTCGACGCGGCCGGTCACGTTCTTCCGGGTCTCATCGAACTGTTGTTGCAGCTCGGCGACAGCCGTCGAAGCTTTCCTGTGTTCCGGATGCCCGGCGCCATAGGTGGCGCGGACTTCAGCGAACTTCTGGCGCGCCTCCTTGAGACGCTCGTCCAACCGGCTTAGATCCCGGCCCTGTTCGGTGTTTTGGAGCGATTCGGCGCTCGCCGAACGGGTCTGATTGAACACCGCTTCCTTCTTCATGCGGTCGGCTTGAGCGTTAGTATACTCAGTATTCAACTGAAGCAAGCGCGTTGAGACGACGCTGGTCTTGGCTTCCGGATCGGTCAAGCCCAGGGCTTGTTCGAGTCCCATCTGGCGCCGCTGCGACTCTTCCACCTTTGCACGCAACTCCTGCAACTGGTCTTGCATGAATCCCGCGGCCTGATCGCCCATCTTGCTGTGCCGGGTGTAGACCAGCCCGAGGTACGACTTGGCGATGCCGTTGGCCACCTGGGAGGCAACGTCAGGGTCGTCCGCACGGTAGCTTACCAGCAGTAGGAACGTGTTCGGCGGACGAGTCACCTTCAATCGGGTCAGGGTGACAGGGGCCTTCTCAATCCTTGCCTTTCGTTCCGGGTCGACGTTCCGCAGTAAACCCTC
>VFZX01000600.1 GCA_016871015.1 Acidobacteriota bacterium
CATCAGTAGTTGTTGTCCTTCCTTCACCCTCCCAGCCTGGAGGTTGTCAAGGGGACATTTCTACTTTGCTCAAAGGGGACATTTTCACCTTGCTGTTACAATGTACACTCAGATCTGTAGCAGTGGTCTGTCCAGCGCCGCCGGGAAACGGCGTGTCGGCGGTGTCGGCGCGCCCCCGTTCAACGTATACATTATTGTGATACGCTTGATACGCTCTTGAAGAAGCGGAAGGCGTTCTTCTGTCCGGCCGAGGTCCTGACGGGTCAGACCCAGCAGGGGGATATCGCCGATGGCTCTCTACCACCGGCCGGAGGAAGTTCCGGTTCCAAGCGGCCTTCATGTCCTAAAGCCTAAAGGAAAATATATGCGATTCCTCAGCGCCTGCGTGGCGTTTCTTTCGATGTCTGTACTCGTTTCACACGCCGCTGCGCAAACCGTGCAGGGCGACCTGACCGGAACCATCCGCGACACGAGCGGCAGCACGATTCCCGGGGCCAGAATCACGATCGTCAACGAAACCACGGGAGCGGTGCGCACGCTCGAATCGGACGCCAATGGCGAGTACCGCGCCATCGGATTCTTCGTGGGAACCTATCGTGTGGAGGTGGAGAAGACCGGATTCAAGAAGACGGTCATCCCCGGCGTCAAGGTGGAGGCGGTCTCCCTCCGGCGCGTGGATGCGGCTCTATCGGTCGGCGATGTGGCCGAGACGCTCCAGGTAAATGACGCCGCGCCGGTGGTGCAAACGGAAGGCTCCACCGTCAATACCACGATGCCTCGCGTACTGTACGAGAAGCCGATCGGCGACTTTACCAGATCGGGCTGGGCGCTCAATCCGGCCATGTGGGCAACGGGTTCTTCGGGCGGCTACCTCGGAGTGTTTCTGTGGGGCGGCGTCAACGGCAGCCAGACGGAACTGCAAGTGGAAGGCGGCCAGCAGTCAATGGGCTACTTCCTCAACCCCACGTCAATTCAGGAAGTGGCCATCGTCGGGGGCGCCCCGCCCGCCGAGTACGCGCGCGCCGTGAACGTCAACAGCACGTTCAAGAGCGGAACGAACAAGCTACATGGCGAATATCTGGTCAGCCTCTTCACTCCCGCGCTCAGCGCGGTTCACAGTCCATTCTTCCGTGGCAATCGCCCGCGCGCGCTGCCGCAGTGGCGGCACAACTTCGATGTTGGCGGACCCGTTTTCCTTCCCAAGCTGTACGACGGGCGGAACAGGACGTTCTTCTACTTCAACCTCTCCAAGCCGCGAGGCTTCGTCACGGCCGGCGAAGCGCCGCAGAGCATACCCACCCAAGCGATGATTCAGGGCGACTACAGCCGCTTCCCGGTCAAACCCCGGGATCCCTTGACCGGACTTCCCTTCCAAGGCGACCGCATTCCGGCCAGCCGGATCAGTCCAGTGGCCAGAACCATTGCGCAGGATCTGTACGGAGCCAGCCGCTACGTCGGCGATCCGAATGCCTTCACCGGCAACGCGGTGAGCGACATTTTCCGCAAAGGCTCGGAGACCCGGGTACTCCTGAAGTTCGATCAGAATCTGGGCACGAAAGATGTCTTTACGGTGTCGGTTCAACGCCAGTACCGGACCGATTTCCTGAATCCGAACGTCAACTTCGTCGACCTTCCCGTCGGCTTCGGAAGCTTTGCCGGGCGAAGCCGGTTCGATAACATCCCCCAAACGCGCGTCTCCATCGGCAACACGCATACTTTCTCTCCCCGTCTGATCAGTCAATTGCGGCTGGCGGCTTTTCGCGACATCAGCCGGACCGAGGTTCGCGAGAGCCTTGATGGCGGGCCAGTGCTGGGCGGGGACGTCCTCGCCAAGTGGGGCATTCAGGGCATCACCGCCACCGGTCTTTCCGGAGCCCCAGCGGTGGTGATTCAGAATTGGGCATTTTCCCGCTTCACGGCGGGCGCCGGCAGTTGGGACTCTCGCTACCAGTTCAACGAGAACATCACATACGTAGCTGGCTCACACACGCTCAAGACAGGCTTTTCTGGCATCAAGTCTCTGCTCGACACGCAGTTCAACCCCGGCTTCGGCGCGTTCGCTTTCGATGGGCGTTTCACGGGTGAACCGTTCGCCGATTTTCTTCTGGGAAATCCTGGAAACTTCTCGAGGAGCCTGGCGCGGCCCGCGGTCGCGCGCAGGATCTGGGAGTTCGGCGCTTATCTCCAGGACGATTGGCGATTGAACCGGAAGCTCACGCTGTCGTTCGGGTTACGGTGGGATCATTTCACCGTGCCTTACGACAAGAACAGGCTCTATTACAACTTCGATCTGGCCAGCGGCAGGATCGTCGTGCCCGACCAGTTCGCCTTGGACAATATCAGTCCCGTCTTCAACACGACGCTGATTCCGGTGGTGCTGGCCAGCGCGCAAGGCTACCCATCCAAGCTTCGCGAATCGAGCAGCCGTTACCTGCCGCGGTTCGGATTCGCGTATCGGCCGACGGCCTCCGGATCGTTCATCATTCGCGGAGGCTACGGCGTCTACAACGCTGCGCTCCGCTTTGCCGGACTGCAGTTCGCGGGCCCGTTTACGGCAAGTGAGTCATTCATCAACCAGCTCTCCGGCGGACGCCCCCTCTACTCTTGGCCGAACGCTTTTCCGGCCGGCGCCGGACGTTCGCCCACCGCCGCCACCGGCGACAGTGTCAGCCGCGATTTCCGTCCCGAGTACACCCAGACCTGGAATGTCTCGCTCGAGAAGGAGCTGTGGGCCAATTGGGGAATTCGAGTCACCTACAACGGAAACCAGAGCCACCAGCTTCCGGTCGCATTCGACGCGAACACGCCCCGGCTCAGCACCGAGCGCTTCGCCCAGTCGCGCCGCCCGTATCCGGGTTTCCAGGGAATTACGCGCATCGAGAATGCGGGCAACGATAGCTACAACTCCCTTCAGGTTGTCCTCAGGCATCCGTTTCGCAACGGACTCTACCTGGAGGTGGGATACACCGAACAGCGGGCGTGGACCGACGTTGGCTTGGGCGGACCCACCGGGTTCCAGCGCGAGTCCGGACCGCAGGCAGGTGTAGTTCTCGACTACGCGTATGACCGGGCTCGCGACAAAGGCCGCAGCGGCGTCTGGCCGGATCATGACTTCCTGATCAACTGGGCCTACGATCTCCCGTTCGGGCGCGGCAAGAAGTTCCTCGCGACCACCGACTCCCCCGCCAAGTGGCTGCTGGCCCGCGTGGTGG
>VFZX01000601.1 GCA_016871015.1 Acidobacteriota bacterium
CCGCCGCCTCAAGCTTGAGTTCCACGGTTCCAGCGTCACCTCCGATGCGGGCTTGCTGGCCTATCGCGAACTCGACGATGCGCTCGGCCTGATGGCCGTCGCGGAGCAACATCTGGTTGATGGCCGATTAGATCGGAACCGGCGAGGAGGCCCGCCGACAGATCGGCGCCGGCCAGGATCGCCGAGCGAAGCCGTACGGCCCCGATATCGAGATTGGCAAGCTGAGCACCGCGCAGGTCGGCGCGTGCGCCGCCGACGCGACCGTGCAGGTAGTCCTGATGCCGTCGTAGGGCGTCGTAGAAATCGGCCGTCATTGCGTCCTGGCTCCGGTGTCGTTTCTCTCCGGCGGAGGGGGTCAAACTTGAACGCCGATTCACAGGCAGTCCCAGCCGACGCTGACGGCGGCACACAAGAGCAGGATGTTCGCAGCCAGTAGAATTCGAAATAGCTTGAGATGCTGCGCATCCGTCCATCCCTTCCGGTCCGAGCCGGTCGGACGGTAGGGCACATTGATTAACCATCACCTAACGCCGGAAAGGGCCGTCGGATCGCAAACTGCGGACTTGGGCGATGGAGCAGCGGAACCTCGGGATCGGCGGCTTCTTGGCCTGCTCAGTTCCGCGCGAAACGCACGCCCAGACGCCAGCCGGAATCCGCGCCTGTCGCGCCCGTGGCGACGAGCTGGCGCGTGTTCGGATTGGGATGATCGATGTCGCTGCGCGGCGCGGAGATGTCCTGTACGTGCAACCGGACTGCTTCTCCGTCGAATTCCGCGCGCAGCGTCTTTCCCTTCTGCGTGAGGATCGCGGTCCTTCCCTCGATATGGATATCGGCCTCCGTACACATCGCCCAGCGGACTTCTACGCCGGGCGTTCCGCCGTCGATACTGTCCTCAAGTTCCACCACGCCGTTCGCAAAGCGGGCGCGTCGCGTCGCGCGCCGCAGGCCGAGCACCCGGGCGAGATCGATCTGCACTTCGCCGTCGCCCGCCATGCGCAGTCCGGCCATCGCGGTGGCGCTGTGAAGCCTGCCGGCAACCGTCAGCGTATTGTGCGCGTCGCTGCCGAGCCGGAAGACTTTCCAGCGCGGCGAATCCTGCCGCATGTTCCACAAATCGATGCCGCGGGATTCGAGGCTGAGATAGTCCTGCGCGCCGAGGTCTTTCGCCCAGCGCTGGCCGTCCATGTCGAGGACGAAGCTGCCCGCATCCATGTGCCCGTGGCTGTGCCCGGCGCCGCCGCCCTTGATGGCGAACCAGAGCGCGTCGGGGTCCGTCCAGGACGTCCGCCAGATGGCGACCGGCTGCGGCCCCTGACCCGAGAAGGAGAGCGGCGGCGGCACGGCTTTTTCCGCCACCGGCCACCACAGGACGGAAAGCGGCGCGAAGCGCTCGGCGATGCCTCGGTTCCTGCGGATCATCTCGCGCTTTGCCGCGAGCAGCTCGGGCCTGTCGAGTTCGCGGGTCAGATAGACGATGGGCGATGGCAACTCCTGCCCCTCGTTGCCATCGGCAAAATTGAAGTGCTTCGCGGACGGACCGATGGAATGGGCGTAAAACTCGGCGCTGCGCAAGAAGCCCGGGGCCGCGAACACGCCCCAGTCCGACAGGGCGGCGCCGCGCAGAGCCGCGACGAGAAGCACCGAGTAGGTCGTTCCGTAGCTCCAGTAGCTGGGTCCTTCGGGATACACGCCGTCGGGCGCGTAGGCGCCCAGACCGACCAGGACGTCCCGCTGCGCGGCCGCCAGGAGGTCTCGGGCGAGGTCCGGTTCGTCGTCCCGCACCGCAAGCGCGCCCAGTACCATGCCGCCGATGCACACCTGGCTCCAGTTGTTGGTCATCTTGAACGTCCGGTGGCCGAAGCGGGCCTGACCGATGCCGTTGTCGACGATGGCCCGCCGGATCCTGGCGCGCACGTCGGGCGCCAAGTCGTCGAAAAGCCAGTCGTAGCCTATGGCCATGCCGGCCGTCATTTCGGCGATGTCGAGATAGTGGCTCGGGTTCCAGTCGGCGAACGCCGATACGGCGAGCATTTCGCTGCGCGCCCGGTCGAGGAAGGCGGCGTCGCCCGTCGTGCGGAACGCGAACGCCCATTGCAGCATGCGGCGGATGAATTCGCGCGAAACGGCGAGCAGGCGGCGGCCATCGAGCTTGCGCTCCAGTTGCGGCCGGGAGAGGTCCCTTCGGGAACGATCGAGCAGCAGCGTGGCGAAGCGGTCCAGGTCCGGATCGGACCTGCGGCGGGCTGCAAGACTTGTCCACTCGGCGGGGCCAACGAGCAGGCTCGGTTGCCGGGATACGCCTCCTGTCGATACGCCCCCTGTCGATGGGCGTCCTGTCGATGCGCCGCCTGTCGAAGTGCCGGAAGCGCAGCCGGTCGCCGTGATCACGGCGGCAAGCGAGGCGAGGGCGGCGGCAAGTTCGCGACGTTTCATGTCCGGCAAATGACCTATCTCCCAACCTGTGTCGGCGCCGCAGCCATGATCGTTCTCAGCAGCCGTTCGAGCCTGTCCTCCGGCATCTTGGCGGCATGCAGGTGCGCGATCACGAGATTTCGCGCCGGCGCCACGAGCAGGAACTGGCTGCCAAAGCCGCGCGCCGAGTAGGTGCCGGGGCTGACCGGCACGTTGCGCTGGGCGCCGTTCCTGGACGGTCACCACATATAACCGTAGCCGATGCCGGCATCGACCTCCGAGATCACGCGCGTGCTCTCGTCAACCCAGGTGGCCGGCACGAGCTGGCGCCCGTTCCAGTTTCCCCGGTTGAGATAGAGCCAGCCGAAGCGCACGAGGTCGCGGGCGCTGAGGTCGAAATGGTAGGCCGGATGGTCCGAGACGCGCGCGTGGACGTACTTGCCGTCGGCGACCGCGAAATCCTGCATGCCGACCGGCCGCGCGAGGCGCGCCGCGAAGGCCGCGAAGATGTCTTCCCCGGTCCGCTGGCTGTGGATCGGCGTGGAACTGTGACCCCGGCATGAATTTACCTTAGCCGTCAAATCGAGACGCAGATTCCGTAGTTTGAAGGGGTCACGATTGAAAGCCGATGCTTTTTCCCAAAACACCACAATCTCTATTGGATTTCAGCCGGATAGATGTGGCGGCGGAGGGGGTCAAACTTGAACGCCGATTCACAACCAATTGCTCCTTGCGGCGCATGGCCTGCCCCGCGCGTTCCCGCGCCATCGTCCACTCGTTCGCCTTTGGGTAA
>VFZX01000602.1 GCA_016871015.1 Acidobacteriota bacterium
CGCTCGAACATGCACTTTCTGAGGCCCTCCAGCATCTCACCCCAGAACAAGTCCGCGCCTATTGCCGGAGTTGCGGATATCGGACATAGCTAGATGTACATAAAATGTGAAAATGCTCTAAGAGCGCGTGATGGACGGACTTGACGGCGACGGTGGTGGACTTGCCCCATTGGCGCGAACAGCACAGGATTCCTCGGGGGACGCTGGATTCGAGAACTTCCGTTTGTTTCGGGTTGGGGTTGAATTTGAGCACACCTCGAGCGAGGGCAGTGGGAGTGATGGTGCGGGGGAGCCAGTCCAGGAGTCCGTTCATGAATTCATATGGAACTTGAGGAGCACCTTGACGACCGCGCCAAAGGCGTCGGGGAAGGGCCGGAGCGCTTCGAGGATGGCTTCGCCGATGGGACGCCAGGAGCCTTCCGGCAGTTCGGATAGAGACACACTTGTGGCGGGGGCCGGTGGCTGGTCGCAGTTGCAGCGGCGGCGGTGGCGGCAGGTGAGCGGGGAAATGACGCCGGGCCGGACCTGGTTTCGCGGTGTGTAGTGGGTCAGGCCGGTGGACATTGCGATTCGTGCTCCTTTTCCGGCGTGGTCTGGGGGTTGGGGGGAGTGGTTTGGCGGTGCGGAAGGGGTGTGGGGAGCGGATTGGGCTCCGGGGCGGACTCTGGCTCGGGTTCGTTTTGCGCGGCGGCAATTTGCTGTTGCGCGGCCCGTTCTTGCTGGAGTTGCGTGAGGAGCTTCCAGGTGCGGTGGAATTCGCTGGTGAGGCGGGTCTGGTGGCGCTGGAGCTGTTCGAGCGCTTTGGACTCAGCGAGCGATTTGAAGGCGAGCGCCTGGCGGCTGGGGCCGTCGATTTCGGAGAATACGCGGTCGATTTCCGGCTGCATGAAGTCCATTTCCGTGTTCAAGAGCGCGGTTTCCATCGCCACGGTGCGCTGGAGGCGCCAGTCGCAGGCGGCAAGCTTTTCGACGAGGCGGGATTCCATTTCGCCGTCGGGCTGCCAGTGGTCGAAGAAGGATTGGCGGAGGGACTCCCAGTCCGCTGGATCCTCGGTAGTGAGGACGATGTCGCGGGAAGTGAGCCCGTGTTTGGTTGCGTTGCGGGAGGAGGCGGCTTTGCCGGTGTCGGTGACGGGGCCGCGGGAGCGTGCGCCGTTGGCGCGGCTGGCCTCGATCTGTTTCTGCGTGCGTTGCATGGTTCCTCTTGCGGGGCGGAAGAGTCCGCCTGGGGATGAGAGTAGAATTGTGTCAAGAGGAACCGGGAAAATTCGAGCACCTGGACTCGGGTGGATGTTGTTGATTGGGGATGATTTGTGGTGGAATTGAAAATATTTTCAATTTAGGACAACGGAATGTCAGCTTTCAGCGGGCACCGAGAGCGAGTGTGGTAATTCGAAATGGTGAGCGTCCTCACAGCGCACCGTGGCGGTCTTTCGGGTGGAACGGCAAGAGCGGGCCGGCATCGCGTGCGAACTCGCGTATGCGGGAGGTGCGGTTGCGCGTCACTGGCCGGTCGATCGTCGACGTGCCGGTGCAGTGCCGTGGAGGGTACGGCCGCGCCGGTGCTCTACACGGAACCGCTGGGCGACTGCCAGGAGGTTGCTGCCGACGACATCGACGACATCAAGGCAAAGCCAAGCCACCTGCTTGGGGCGCATGTCTCTTCCGATGACGCACCGGAGATGAGTATGGCCTGAGTGCCGATCGAAGTTCGGACCAGAAGGTTCTGTACAACCTGTCTCCAGCAGTGCAGGGGCTACCAGGCACAGGTGCGTCGGAGGGCATCCCCCAACGCCGATGAAGCGGAGAACCCGGCACTTTCAGGACCCGATCGAGGACGGGACTTATGGGCGCAAGATAGCCGCGGCCCGCGTCAAACCCGCTCAAAGACAACAACCGCTCGGGCAAGAATGCGGAGATTGCTCCATCCGAGGACTCGAAACGCGTCCGTCAAACTCAGCGGAAGATCTCTCGAAACACCACCTCGCCGTGGTGTCTTGGACTGTACCGTTCAGACCCTGATTTTGCCGAACAATTCGTTGAGGATCGGGTACAGTCGAGTGGATGAGTGCGAGAGCCGGGCGAAACCACAGCCATGAGGGTGGCCGCGCTGGCATCATCGAACAACTCGAAATCGCGCAACAGCAACGCCGATTCGGCACTCTCGAGGAACTCCGAAATGCCTTGATCGAGTTCCGTCTACGCTACAACGAGTCCTGGCTCTTGGAGCGGTTGGGCTATCGAACACCCGCCCACGCGCGTCGTGATTATTCTCTTGCATCACAAATACCCGTGTGATTCAATGGGTAAACGTAGCTCCCACTGCACTGTCGACACCGTCCGGAGCGATACAGGCGAGGGCAACGATCAGGAGTGAATCCGTCAGTCAAAGGTATCCAGGAAAGCAACGAGGAGATTTCAATGACTCAACCTTCGGCAACCCGACTTGGAATGGCGCTGGCCGCAGCCATCGGCCTGCTCCCGGTCCCCTCCGCCTTCGGTCAAGCGTGTCCCGCGGTAGTGGGATGCGTCGTAAGTCAGGCACTGGGAGCGATCCCCCTTCCCACGCCTGGGGCGGCTTGCGACGCGGCGCAAGTCTGCTCGGCCATACGGAGCGCCTCACCACAGAAGATCCAGGAGTGGGCGAAGAACGGAGCGTGCGGGGCAACGCTGGACATCGTTGGGGCGGCGAACCCGACGGAGTTGGTCAAGCAGGCAGCGCTCGCGGGGCTCGGTTGCGCGGACGCCGTCGGGAATGTGACGGCGGGATCGCTGCCGGCCGCTTGCGACGCTCAGGACAAGATCAGCGCCGTTGCCTCCGCGTTCGCGAACGCATTGATTTGCGACTTCGGAGGTGTGCGAACCGGAGACATCCTTGACAAGTGTGCCGGTGGGCGGTTGACACAAACGAAGGGTAACCGGGGGACAGCGGTTAAGCTGGGGGATGCCCTGGCGAGAGGTGAGCCGCATGGACAGCAAGGTCGAGTTTATCGAAGATTGGCAGGCAAACGACCTGTCATTTTCAGAATTGTGCCGGAAACACGGGATATCGAGGCAGACCGGGTATACGCTGGTGGACCGGTTCCGTGTGGAGGGCTGGGATGGCCTGCAAGAGCGGAGCCGTGCCCCCCACCACAGTCCGGCCGCCATGGAGGAGGGCACGCGTGAGGAGTTGATCGAACTGCGGATGCAGCA
>VFZX01000603.1 GCA_016871015.1 Acidobacteriota bacterium
CCCGTCACCCACCCCGCGATAGTTCGCGCCACCACGCCCGCGATGACCGCCCCCCCTACGGCACGGATCCACCACGGGCTGAAGTGTTTGGCAGCGAACTCTAACAGGTTACTATACCAGTACGCTTGTCGCACGTCTGTCTTTAGGCCACCGATGGAATGCCCCCCGGCATGGCGTGCGCGAACCTGGGGATCGTACCAGGTCTGGAATCCAGCCTGAGCGGCGCGCAGCAGGAAATCAACGTCCTCGAACCAAAGCGGGGCGAACCGCTCGTCGAACCCCCCGAGCCGCTCCCAAACATCGCGCCGGACCATGAGAAGGGCACCGGCAGGCTGCTCGACCGCCTGTGCTTGCGACAGGTCGAGGTCCAAGCAGCGGTAGGGGCGGTTCACCGGATTGCCGGGCCAGATCCGGTTGATCCCGAGTGCTTCAAACGCCAGCGCGCCGGGTGTAGGGAAGCGCCGGACCGTGAATCCTGCCTGGGGCCTGCCGTCCGGTCCGGTGAGGGCCCCGGCGGCACAGCCGGTCCGGGGTTGGGAAAGCGCGGCGATCAGAGGTTGAAGCGGCGTTTCGAGCACGGCGTCCGGATTGAGCAGCAGCACGTAGGGAGCGCCCGCGGCGCGGAATCCTTGATTGCACGCGGCGGCGAATCCGGCGTTGTGCGTGTTGGCGATGAGGCGGACACCTGGAACGAGACGCGCTTTGGCGGCAGAGCCGTCGCTCGAAGCGTTGTCGACTACGACGACCTCGCTACACTCGCGAATTGCCGCCGCGAGGCACTCGGACAGGCAATCCGCCGAGTTGTAGGTTACGACCACCGCGGCGACAGGGGGCTTCATCAGGTGAGGGCGAAGTAGAGGCGCCAATAGGGGTCCCAGCCGTTTGCCTGCTGGATCTCGCGCAGTTGACGCTCGCTGGATTCGAGCACCGCGGCGGTGTCCGGGTGGGGCGCGCCGAACTCGACCGCCCGGCGGAGTCCTTCCCATTTGCCTTGTAGGTATGCGCCGGGTGCGCCATGCCGGGCTGCTACCAGTCCCCAGAGCAGTTGGCCAATCAGCACCCGCCAGAACACCCCGGCGCTCCAATTGCGCGAGTAGTGTTTGGCGGCAAGGAAAACCTGGTTCCGGCTGATCCGGCGGACCGTATCCGGATGCCATGCTCCGAGCGACGCGCTGCCCCAGTGGTATCCGACCGCATCGGGCACGTAGCAGCCAGAGAATCCGCCGAGGGCGCAGCGAATGCCGAAATCCACGTCTTCCAGGTAGCTCTCGAAGCGCTCGTCGAGCGGACCCAATTGGCGAAACAGCTCCCGCCGCGCCAGCACCGCGGTGAACGGGGCCGAGGCGATCTGGCGCGGCTGGCTCCAGACTGGAGAGTCGGGACGCCCTTGTCCACAGCGCCAGGAGCAGCCAGACCGGGCGGTGAGATCGAAGGTGCCATCAATGCGGGTCTTATCGCGGGCGGAGAGCAGCTTTCCGCAGGCAAACCAGGACTGCGTTGCACCGAGGGCGTCTTGGAGGCGGGCCAGCCAGTGAGGATCGAGCTCTAGGTCGCAATTCAGTACGGCCACGAACTCGCCGTTGCACTGCTCGACGGCGTGGTTGACGGCGTGGGCGAAGCCGGTGTTCCGGCCGAGACGAAGCACTCGGGCGCCGGCGGCGTGAGCTTGATCGGGTGAGCCGTCAGTGGATCCGTTGTCGGCGACAATCACTTCGGCAGGTGAAGCAGTTTGGGCCTGGAGGTCGTTTAGCAGCCGTGGCAGGTACCGGGCTCCGTTCCAGTTCGGGATGACGGCGCTGGTCATCGCAGGAACCGCTTGCGGAGCAGGAAGAAAAGGTTCTGAAAGCCGTCCTTCCACGGGTTCAGCTTGATCTCACCCAGCCGCGACGAGTATTGGATCGAGATTTCGACGAAACGGATCTTCGGGTTGAGCAACGCCTCGATCTTGATCTCTTCCGAAAAGGCCATCCCATCGGAGTCGAGCTTCATGTCTTCGAGGATCCGGCGGCGGAAAACCCACATGCCCGATTGGGAGTCGCGCACCCAGCGGAAGAACAGGATCGACATGACCACGGATAGGACGAAGTTGCCAAACTTGTGCTTGAAGCTCATCGCCCGGCGATCCTGGACCGGGAAGCGGGAGGCGTTGAGGAAGTCGGCCTCGAGGTGGATCAGGGCTTCGAGCAGGTAGGAGATGGCGTCGGGCGGGTAGCTGTGGTCGCCGTCGAGGGTGATAATGATGTCGCCGGTGGCACGGGAGAATCCGGTCTTGTAGGCGCGCCCGTAGCCGCGGACATCCTCGCGGATCACGCTGGCGCCGAGGGAGGCGGCAACCTGGGCGGTGCTGTCGGTGGATCCGTTGTCGACGACGATCACCTGGTCGACGAAGCTGGGGGTGCGGCGGAGCACCTGTTCAATGCCCTGCTCCTCGTTCAGACACGGGATGATGACCGTGATCGTCTCGCCCTTGTACAAGCTGTTATTTTACTTGGGCTGGGCGCACGGGAGGCAGTCAATATGCGGCTTCGTCTTTTCCGCCCCGGCCCGCGTCATAGAATCTAGATATGCGGGGCCTCTACGCAATGCTTCTGGCCGCGATTCCGGCGGCCGCACAGTTGACCAATGTCCAGTCGGTGTACCTGCTGCCGATGTCGAGCGGGTTCGACCAGTACCTCGCCCACCAGTTGACACGCGACGCGGTGTTTCCGGTGGTGACGGATCCGAAGCTCGCCGACGCGGTGTTCACCGACCAGTTGGGCGCGGGTTTCGAGCGGCGGCTCCAGGATTTATATCCACCGCCTCCAGCGCCTGAGCCGGCGAAAGACGAGAAGGACTCCAAGAAGGACAAGCAAGCCGAAGAGACGGCTGAGCTCAAGCGGGCAGGAGAGCAACGCACGACTTCGAGCTTCGGGCGCGGGCAGGGCAACGTATTCCTGGTCGACCTGAAGACGCGGCGCGTTCTGTGGTCGGCGCACGACAGACCCAAGACCTTCAGGCCGGACGAGCTCGAAAAAACCTCGGCGCGCGTCGTCGACCGGTTGAAGAAGAGTCTCGGCCGGACGTCGAAATAGAGCATTTTCACATTTTATGTACATCTAGCTATGTCCGATATCCGCAACTCCGGCAATAGGCGCGGACTTGTTCTGGGGTGAGATGCTGGAGGGCCTCAGAAAGTGCATGTTCGAGCGCGGCGGC
>VFZX01000604.1 GCA_016871015.1 Acidobacteriota bacterium
TTCGTCATAGCCTACCGCTGCGAGTGTGGAAGACTCGACGGCTGTGATTGTCATGCGATCGCCTCCTTGTGGAGGCAATCGCCCTAAAACAGGATATCACAAAAATGTTCTTAAGTGAACAGTATTGTGTCTAGTACGGAGTCCCTATTCCGGCGCGGGAACCGGATTCGTACCCTTGATCTGTGCCGGACTTGATTCGAATCGCCCATGTTGTCCCGGATCTGGCTCCAAGTGGACCGGCCAGGACCGCGGCCAGCCTCGCCTTGCACGCCCCACGGGATCAGTTCGAGCCAGTCCTGGTCACTCTCGCCGGATCAACCGCGGGGAACCTGGAGGAACGTCTGCGCGAGGCGGGAATCGGGATTCACCCATCCCGGAGCGCTTTGTCCCGGATCAAACCGCACATCGTCCATGCTCATGGCGATGTTCTGTACTCTACGCTGTCACCGGCAGTTCTTCGCGGTCCCACCGCACGAGTCTGGACAATCCACCATCTTCCCCGCCAGGTCTCCGTCCCGGTCCGGCTCCTCCGCCGGATGTTCCACCCGGTGGTCACGTCAGAGGAAGCATCCCGGCGGCACCGCGAACTCTTCGGTGGTCCTCCGGCCGCGGTGGTCCAGCCTGGCATCGAAACGGCGCCGTTCCTCGAGCAACGCGGACAGCGGGAGTTCTGGCGCAAACGTGAAGGCTTTGGCGGCGCCGAGGTGCTGATTACCTGCATCGCGCGGCTGGTCCCGGACAAGGACCACTTGGGGCTGCTCGAAGCCTTCTCGCACGTCGCCAACGCCCGTCTTCTTCTGGCCGGAGCTGGTCCATTGGAACCGGCGCTGCGTGAGCGCTGCCACGAACTCGGTCTCGCCGGGCGCGTTCATTTTCTCGGAGTAAGAAACGACGTACCGGCGCTGCTGGCCGCCTCGGACGCCGTGGTCCTCGCCTCTCGCCATGAGGGCACTCCACTTGCTGTCATGGAGGCGATGGCCGCGGGCCGGGCCTGCTTGATGACGGCGGTAGGAGCGATCCCGGATCTGATCGAACACGGAGTCCACGGGCTGCTGGTTGACTGGGGCGATACGATGGGCCTGGCGCGCTCGATCCAGCGGCTGGTAAACGATCCATCCCTTCGCCAGCTACTCGGCCAGGGGGCGCGGGAACGGGCCATGAGGGAGTTCGGCCACGAGGTGATGGCGCGGGCCTATGAAAGGTTGTACGAGCGGTTGACGGTGGGCTGGGACTGCGAACCCGCCCTCAGACGGGAGTCTGCCTGCTAGATTGGCGAGTAGTGTGGCTCCTCATCTTGGGAACATTCACAGCCGGATCTGTTTTGGCCCAGCCGGCACACTACTCGGTGCAGCTTCGCGTCGACCCCGGACGGAAGATCCTCCACGGAGTCGAGGAGGTCGAATTCCGCGACGCTCCCAAAGCGCCCCTCGTGAAAGGGACGAACCTGAGAATCACGGCGATGCCCGCCGGTGCGTCCGCGGACGGCGATTCGGTCCGGCTCACCGCCCGCAGGGCCCGGTTCGAGTATGAGGCCGCACCCGGCCGTGGATTCCGCTGGCTCGAAGATGGCAGCTTGGCCACGCTGTTCGACTGTGGCGCCTGGATGCTCTGCGACCCCGATCCCGGCTACCGCGCGACTCTCCGGCTTGAGATCGTTGTACCCCAGTCCGCCGGAATGCGCGCTGCCGGACCGGGCCGTCTCACCAAGCAGTTCCGTGCCGGCGGCTGGGAGCACTTCGTCTACGAAGTCCGGCATCCGGCGCAGTCATTCCTGTTCAGCTTCGCGGTAGCCAAACTCGAACCGTGGGCTGCCGGCAATTTGGAAATCCTGTCCTCGCGCGAACCGCACGCGGACGTGTTTGCCAGATCCGCCAAGGCCTACCGTTATTTCCGTGAGAAGGCGGGTGTTGACCTGCCGGACCCGCGATACACACAGACATTCATTTCAATGCCCGGAGTCGGCCAGGAGGCCGCGGGTATGGCGCTGATGTCGCAGGCCTACCTCGAAGCGCTCGAGTCGAAGGACTCAGTCGAGCTCATGGCCCACGAGCTGGCGCATCAGTGGTGGGCCGTGCTCGTCGGGATCCGCTCGTGGTCGGACTTCTGGCTCAACGAAGGTATCACCGAGTTCATGACCGCCGCCTTCGTCGAGCACCACCAGGGCCGCGCCGCCTACGAGGCGAAGATCGCTACCCTCCAGCGCGAACTCGACAAGTTGCGCACTGAAGGCAAGGACCGGCCCCTCCATTGGACACAATGGCGGAACGCGGTGGAGGCGCTCGGCCCGGTGCCGTACCGCAAGGGTGCGCTCTTTCTCCACCGCCTGCGCACCGGGCTCGGCGACGATCTATTTTGGCGCGGCATCGCACTGTACACTCGCAAGCACGCCGGGAAGCTCGTCGATTCCCAGGACTTCCAACAGGCGATGGAAGCAGCCGCGGGCCGGTCGCTTGCGGCTTTGTTCGATGAAGGCGTCTATCGATAGGCGCCGGCCAGCGTCACGCCCCGCCCGTGAAAGCCCGAACGCATCCGGTCCAACTGGTCCGGCCAGACAAAGGACAGCATCACCGTGCGGCTCTCCTCCAGCGCCGGATCGATGGGGCGCAGGTTCATCGCAAGGACGACTCTAGTCGTACGATTGGCCGTTACGGCTGGCCGAGTGCCGCGCGGATGTGGCCTACGTCCGTTAAGGGTCGCGCCAGCAGGCGCGGACGAAGATTTCCTTCAATTCGGGATCGTCGCTATTGATCATGGCGCGGAGGTCGGCGATTCGATTCTTGTGGCCCTCGGCGATGCTGTTGATGCAGTGGGCGATGCGGAGGGCGGCGTGGGTGTGATCTTTCGTGGCGGCGAGGAAGCTGGCGAGTCGGCCAGCAAGGTGGCTTTTCCCGAGGTAGAGGCCCACGCGCATCGCATGGAGGATCAGCCACGCGGCGTAGGAGAGATCGTCACTGCTGGCGGAGTGTTGTCTGAGCTTGTGAAGAATGGAAGACGCGGTGCTTTCGTTCGCCAACTCCAGGGTAAGCGTTGAAAGGCGGGGAACGATCTGGACGCGAAGCGCGGTTCGCCACAAGGCGGGCCGCGCGAGCGTCCAGATCGTTCCAATGTAATCAGGAGCCAGATCCAGATCCAGAGTCCGATCCAGAGCCCGAGCCAGATCCCGAGCCCGAGCCCGATCCAGATCCAGATTC
>VFZX01000605.1 GCA_016871015.1 Acidobacteriota bacterium
GCCTACGTATTGGGGCGCGGGCAATTTGATTGCCTATGCGTCGGACCGGGCGACCAATGGGCAGAATCTTGACGTCTGGATTCAGCAACTGAGCGGCGGGGAAGCTCGGCGGCTCACCACCCATGCGGCTGACGATCACGAGCCGTCGTTCTCGCCGGACGGTGGCATGATTGCGTTTCGCTCCGAACGGGACGGCGGGGGCATTTACCTGATCCCGACGATTGGCGGGGCGGAGCGGAAGGTGGCCGACGCGGGGCATGATCCGCGGTTTTCTCCGGACGGGAAGTGGATTTCGTTTTGGAAGGGTGACCCGGCGCCGTACGGACAGTTCACGAGCGTGAATCGAGGGGGCTCGATTTGGGTGGCCGCCGTGGCCGGCGGGTCGCCACGGCGGTTGGCGCCGGATTTCTACGCGAGCCGGCCGGTGTGGTCGCCCGACAGCAAGATGATCTTGTTCACGGGCTGGAGCACCAATGCGGCTTCGGATTGGTATGTCGCGGGCCCGGGGGGCGATGACGCGCCCAGGAAGACCGGCCTGTTGCGGTTGCTCAACACCAGGAAGTTCGTTCCACGCCTGACGTATGTAACTTGGACTCCGGCCGGATTGATATTCACCGGTCAGATCGGCGACAGCGTCAACACCTGGAAAGTAGCCATCGATCCCGCGAAGTTGGAAGTTACTGGGGAGCCGGAGCGCATCACGTCCGGCAGTGGGATCGAATCGCATCCCAACATGGCCGGCAACACGCTGGTGTACGCCAATAGCCTGAACAACGAAGATATCTGGTATCTGCCGGTGGATCACGCGGCCGGGCGAGCCAAGGGCGATCCCGTCCGGCTCACCAACTCCACTGCCAGCGACGTTTCCAGTTCAGTCTCGCATGACGGCACGCGGATTGCGTTCGGGTCCATCATGGCGGGCAATATCACGGTGATGGTGCATGATCTTGTAACCGGGAATCGAATGCGGCTCATGTCCGTGGAGGCGAGCGGAGTGCCGGGGCTCAACATCAGTCCGGATGGCAATCAGGTGGGCTGGCAGACCGCGCGGCCGGATCGCAAGTTGGAATCGCATGTCGCGGCTCTGGACGGTACCAGCCGGCGCGTCTGCGAAGATTGCCAGTTCCGATCCTGGGACGGGGAGAAACCATCGCAAATTCTGTTCGGGCGGCGGGGTGCATCGTATCTACTCAACCCGGCCACCGGAACCGAGGCAAAGGTGATGGAAGCCACCGGATCGGGCATCCACCTTTCCTGGGACGCTCGATGGGCGATCTTCTACATATTGGACGGGAGCGTCTCGCACATCTACCTCTGCCCGGTTCGGCCGGACCGCGTGGCTACCAAGGCCGATTACATCGAAGTTTCGGACGCCAAGGCGATGGACATCCTGCCGGAACTCTCGCCCGACATGAACATCGCATACTTTCTCTCCAATCGCGATGGCTTCCAGTGCATGTGGGCGAGGCGGCTTGACCCGGCTACGAAACGCCCGTCCGGCGAACCGTTCGCGGTGCAGCATTTTCATTCGGCGAAGCTATCGCCTGCATACGTGCCGGGCGGGCGGCGCCGTATGGATACCGCGCGGGACAAGATCGTGTTCACCATGGCCGAGCGGAGTGGGAATATCTGGCGGGCAGATTTGCCTGCTGCGGCATCAACGAGATGAAAGAGGCGGCCGGACTTGGGTGCCGCGCGGACTGAAGTCCGCCCCACCGCAACGTTGATCTCGCCGGAAGAGTTCCTGGCGCTCGCCGACCAGGAAGAGATGATCCTTGAATATGATGACGGAGTTGTTTCGGAGCGGCCGGACATGACGGCGGAGCACGGGGAGGTCCAACTACGAATCGGGGGTGAGGTGATGAATTGGAGCGACGCGACCCGAGCGGACGTGCTTGCCACCGCCAATGCCGCCTTTTGGCTCAGCCAGACCGTGCTCAAGAAGCCAGATGTGGCCATCCTTCGGCGCGAAACGCTGGCGGCGATGTCACGGTACCGGGGAGGCGTTCAGGGGTGCCCCACAATAGCGGTGGAAGTGATATCCGGGAGCGAGACAACGGCGGCGATTGACAAGAAGACGCGCCAATACCTGGAAGCGGGGGCTGAAGCCGTATGGAACGTGTACCGGGAGTCGCAAACGGTACTGGTGTGGCGGCGTAGCGGCGATGCGTATATGGTGACCCGGAGTGGGTTCCTCGAAGAACCCGGCCTGTTTCCTGGCCTGCGGATCGCCGTGGCCGCGCTGTTCCCTGTGAACGTTGAGCGCGCCGGGTAATGCGCTACTTCAGCATCGCCGCGACCGCGCGCACAGCCGCGGCGGCGTAGGGGCGCAACCGGGGCGGAATCTGGCCCGGCTCGATTTCCGGGCCAAGGATGGCTGTCCCGACGGGCTTCATCGTTTCCAGTTGGATCCCAATGATTGCCTGGATGACCGCCTGCGCCATCACCAATCCGTGTTTGGTTTCGCCCTTCTCGATCACGCCGAGGACCACCGCGCCGTCGATTGAATCCTTCAACAACAGGCGCTTCAGGGCGAGCGGTTTTTCCATCGATCCCGGGACGAGCACGGTCTCGACGATGCGGAGTCCAAGCGCGCCGGCGACCGACCGCGCTTCCGCGATCATCAGTTCGATTTCCTGCTGGTGGAAAGTCCCCGCGACAATGCCGATATTCATCTCGATCCAGACTAGCGTAGCCGGACCGGGCTCGTCCGCTCGACCACCGTCCCCGCAAGCAAGTCGTGTACCGCTTGCTCCCGCGCGCTAAAGAGCGCCACCAGGCAGCCCGCGCCGAGGAATGGCATCGAAACCACCAACCGCGCCACCACGCGCCGGATCGATTCGCGCGGCGTGAGCGGGTCGCCGGACTCCGTCACCACGCGTAGTCCCATGAGACGCTTCCCGATCGTCGCCTGGCTCGGTCCAGTCTCCCCGCGGATGTGATAAGCGGCCGTAATCCCGGCGAATATTGGCACCAAAAGAGCGATCGCGGTCTCCACATCGAGCGGCCGTCCAACCGACACGCTCACCCGTAGCACAACAGCGGCCACGCCCGTGCAGGTCAGCCCGAGGATCAGCGTGTCGACAACAAAGGCGACACCACGCCTAACCCAAGTTCGTCACTGGACCATCGATTTCAGCGATTTTCGAGGTTTCAGTCAAGACAAGCGCCGTGTTTTCAGTACGCGTGT
>VFZX01000606.1 GCA_016871015.1 Acidobacteriota bacterium
TGGGAAGAGCGCAAGAACACACGAGGCATGAACGGCATGTTGCGCCGGGCGAACTATTGCGCAGATCACACCGTGTTCGTGGGCAGTTGGCTGCGGGAGCTGCAGGTTTGGGATAACCGGGCTGGCGCCACTTCGAGCGTGATCACCAATGGGGCAGATGCACGCGTCTTCCATTCCCGCGGCTGGCAGCCGTGGCGCGGTCAGGGGCCGCTTAGGTTGATCACCCACCATTGGGGTGGCAACTGGATGAAAGGCTCCGACATCTACCAGCGGCTCGATGCGATGCTGGCGGAGTCGGCGTGCAAGGACAAGATAGCTTTTACATACATCGGCAACCTACCACGCGGATTCGCTTTCAGGCATGCCCGATACGTTGAGCCGCTCTATGGCGAGGCACTGGCGGGTGAACTGCGCTCGCACCATGCATACGTCACCGCGACGATCAACGAGCCCGGAGGCAATCACCAAAATGAAGGTGCGCTCTACGGACTGCCGCTGCTCTTTCGCCGCAGCGGCTGCCTGCCAGAGTATTGCGAAGGGTTCGGCGTGCCATTTGGCGAATCCGGGTTCGACAGCGCCTTGGAACAGCTGATGGCCCAATATGACCAACTGGCCTTCAAGATGCCCACCTATCCTCATACTGCAGCGCGAACGTGTGCAGGCTATCTTGCGCTCTTAGACCAATTAGTGGAAGCGCGCGGGCGAATTGTTGCCCAACGTCGCCTGTGGCGGGATCCATGGCTCGTCCTTCGCAACCAACTGCCGTAGGAACCGAGATGCGAAAGGACTACATAGAGGCTACAGAACCGGTGGATCACGAAACCGAATTCGTAGAGAAATTCTGGACTGCGGCGTGGGAGCGGGAAGGGGGGCCGCAGGGGCGGGCCGATCGGATCCTGCGCAAGGAGGAATACCGCGCGATGGCCCCCTACATTGCGAAGCTCCCGAAAGGGGCTCGCATGCTGGATGGCGGATGCGGCCTCGGAGACTGGACGCTGTGCTTTGCGCGCCAGGGATTCTCGGTGGCAGGAATGGACCTCAGCCGGCAGACCGTGGCTCAGCTGAGGGCGCGTTTTCCGGAAGTCGAATTCGTCGCCGGAGACATTCGCAACACGACTTTTCCCGATGCGTGCTTCGACGCGTATTTCTCGTGGGGCGTTTTCGAGCATTTCGCGTCCGGGTTCCAGGAATGCATTCGAGAAGCGTTTCGAATCGTCAAGCCGGGTGGATGGCTTTTCATAACCGTTCCGCTCGACAATCTTCGCCACGCGGTTCTGGCAGGCTTGGCTGCCCACTCGGCGCCAGACGGAGCTCTGCGTTTTTACCAGTGGCGGCTGACGCGCGCCGAATTAGCGCGGGAACTCGCGATTGGCGGCTTTGAAGTGCTCGAGACGCGCCCCATGCACAAACGCCAAGGCGTGCTACGATCCTTGCACCATGAATTCGGTCTACCCTACGAATGGATGTTGACGAAGGGATTGAGCGTCGCACTGGCGCCCTTCATTCCCGGTCCGCTCATCGCGCACATGGTCTTCGCGGCCGCGCGGAAACCTTCGGACCAGTAACTGGTGACACGGAATAATTCCGGACTATTCGAGAGGATTACGCGACAACGGAGCGTAGATCTTTTCCCAGTGCGCTCTTCCAACTGCGCTCCAATCGTACGGCATGACGTCCTTGCGGGCCTGAGCGCGAATGGTCTGAAGAAGATTTTTGTCCGAAACTAGCCCGAGAGCTTGTTCCGCCACCGCCGCGGCATCTCCGATCGGCGCCAACGTGCCGTTCGCCCCGTCGACAAGAATATCCTCCGCCATGCCGCATCGGGTAGCGACGATGGGCGTGCCGGTAGCCATGCTTTCCATGATCGACATCGGCCCGCCTTCTTCGCGCGAGGTCATCAGGTAAAGGTCGAGCGCGTGGTAGCACTCGATGATGCGAAGGTACTCGTCCAGATAGAAATGACGGAATGGAATGCCCAGACGATCCAAGCCGGCCTTCACGTAGCCGCGCGCTGGCCCGGTGAGCAGCACGAATACAGGTTTTTCCTTGGCGATGCGCGCGACGGCGTCGAGAAACACGTCAGGACCTTTGATGAGCTTTGGTTCCATGCCATCACCCCAACCAACGCCATCTTTTTGAAACGACCCGATGCACAGCCGATCATCGGGCACTCCCAGTCGCTTCCTTGCGGATCTGCGCGTCGCATCATCCGCGAACGTGAAGGCTCCGGTATCGACCCCAATCGGAATGCGCACCAGCTTTTCGCGCGGAACACCCCATTCGATCAATCGATTCTCCATGATCGAGGCAGCGGTAATTACTTTTTCTGCTTTTGGCAGTAGCCCAAGAAATCTGTCGATGTGGCGCGCGACGTCCGGACCGTCTTCCGCCTTGCCGTGGAAGAATGTCACGGCATACCTGTTGGTTGCGGAGAGAAACGGTCCCCAATTCGACCACATGTGTTGCGAGACGAAATGCACCACACGATCAAGCGGTCGCGCAGGATCGCCGACCAGTCCGCACGCACCGGGGTGAATGGCGCTGACGGAGTTGGTGATGTACTGTCCGTACCAGCGCAGCGTCCAATCGGCGCGCTCCAGAACAAAGGCGACTTCCGGCATCGCCGCGCGCAGGCCGAATCGCCCCGCTGTCTGCCAGCCAAGGCAACGCGCGCACCGCGCGCTGGAGGCAAATAGTTCGCGCAACCAACTCACGACGCACTAACCGTCATCAGACGGCCGATCGAATGCAAACAGAATATGATTCATGTGCCAAGAGCATTTATGACGACGGCACGTACCTTAATTCCAATGCTGACTTGCATCAGGAAGACAGCGCTTATAAGGCGCAGTTGGTAATCGAATTGCTGGCAAGTCTATCTGCAAAATCAGTCCTCGAAGTAGGATTTGGCGCGGGCGAGGTGATCAGGTTAATTGCGAGCGATTGTCCGGGCATACAATTTCATGGCTGCGACGTATCCCCGGATGCGGCGAAGTTCTGGGCGGAAAAGCAGGCCCCCAATCTTTCATTTTCCCTTTCCAATCTTCTCGAGTCGGACGAGAAGGCAGATGTCGTGCTTTGCCTGGATGCTTTCGAGCACGTCGATGACTACCTTGGTTTCCTAAGGAAGCTGAAGGAGCATGGCTCGCATTTCATCTTCGATATCCTGATGGACATTTGCGTCATGA
>VFZX01000607.1 GCA_016871015.1 Acidobacteriota bacterium
AAGGGCTTCCGGAAGGACCGTCACAACCGTCACAACATTCATTGCCAACGGGGGTCGGTGGTGGCGGTCTGGCGAATCACGGTGACGGTAGTGACGGTAGTGACGGTAGTAACGGTAGTGATTGTCTTTCCCCGCCTCTTTCTCACATTACTGTCTCCTAATGGACAGACCCGCCCTAACGCAAGCGGTTCAAGGCCAACTCCCGCTGCCGTGGACCAGGACCAATCACTTAGTGGTAACGCCCAAGGCGCGACAAGAAAAGACCCGAAGACAATACCACCGGCACAAGCTGGCGGCGGTGCCGGCGCTCTCAGTGGATTCGTCGCTGGAGACTACAACTAAGACCCGTCAACGGCGGGCGGTCTCCCATCTCCGTGGCAGGCCTACCTAGCCACGGCCAGTAATTGTGGACCGCGGCGTAGACTCACACGAAAGGAGTATTTCATGGGCATGGACTTGTTCTCGGTAAGTGGGACTTCTGGCATCTCATACAACTGGACGGCATGGCGCTGGCTGATCGGCAAGCTCAATGAGTGGGGCGTCGACACCAGCGAGTTCACTGACCACAATGACGGCGACCGGATCAGTGCAGACACATGTCGAGCTGTGGCCGATGCGCTCGAAGCACATATCGATGAAATCGATGACCTGGAGACGCGCGAGTTCTACAGGGAAGGCATTCAGGCATGGCGCGAGTGCAACGGTTTTCGTCAGTGGTAGCCAACCAATGAGGACGGTGATATTTCACCAAGCGTGTTTCGTCCAGCTTACGCTGACAATCCGCAACCTCGCGACCGTGGAGCTGCTGATCCCAACCGAGAAGTGGGACGGCCCGCCGTTTCTCGACCTTCTGGAACGCCACGGCAGAACGGTGCATTGACATGCCACGGGCCGCACGCATCCTGCCCTGCGGGCTGACCATTAAGGAGGAACGGTTCTGCTGCGCCTACTTCAGCAGCGGCAACGCGGAGCAGAGCTACCGGAAGGCATACGACGTGAACGGAAGTCGCCCGTCCCGGTGGGTAAGGAACGAGGCGCATGAGCTTCTCCACCGACCCCATATCAAGTCGCGGATAGAAGACCTTCGCCAGCAGGCCGAGTCCATCGCTACCTACAAGACAAACGACGCCTTTCGCGAGGCAGGAGAGGCGTTGCTGCTTGCCAAACGGCTCGGACAGCCCGCCGCCATTGTCAGCGCGGTCACGCTGCGCGCAAAGCTCGCGGGCCTGCTTGTAGACCGGCAGGACATCACAAACAGGACAATTCGTGAAATGACTACGGAGGATTTGGAGGAGCAGTTGATGAAGGCAGCGGAGGAAGCCGGTTACATCATTACCAAGGCGAAGAACAGTTCGCGCGGCGGCACCGGGGAGGGTTCTCAGAGCCCCGGATAACCCTGACTTATCCGTGGTGGGGACGGACAATCATTGCGGTTACAGTGCCCCCTCGAAAGACGGCCAGCCTTTGCGCATTACTCGCTAGCTGGATAAAGGGACCTCGGGTGCCTGCCTTGCTTGCGCCTTAGCTGGTATGAACCATCTTGATAAAGGCGAGAACCATATAAGCCCAAGGATTAAGCCGTCGCCCAACAAGATTATCCCAAAAATGCCACTCTCGAACGCGGTCGAAACTTGTGGGTCGTCGAAAAATGACAAAACCACGTAGTATGCGACCCCTAATGTGAACGTTATGCGTCCCCACCGCTTCAACAAGAAAACACCCACAAGCGAAACGAGAGAAAGAACCCCACCAAATAGTGCGAACCAGAAAAGCGCATCTTGACCACCCTCAGCATCAAGCTCCCTCTTCAGTTCAAGGTATCTCTGCAGAAAGAGCGGAAGGGTCGCTTCTAGTTGCGTGTGCGCAGCAAACCAAATCCCAATCAGTATGACTTGACCGACGATTATCGACCGGAGCATTAATTCTTGTCGCATTGTGAGTTTCCCGATCTAACAGCTTGTTGAAAAATTCCCGGAACGATGCTCGCGCTCTTGGGTCGTAGTGGAGACATCGTTCAAGGGGGAAGCGAGATGCGCGGTCACGTGGATCCTCAAGGCGGTTTGTTCAGTTACTTCTCGGTGGAGGAACGCATTCCGGCCGATCATCCGCTGCGCCGGGTGAAGGCGCAAGCCGACGCGGTGCTGGCGGGGATGGGCGCGGCGTTGGAGCGGATGTACGCGGACTGTGGGCGTCCCTCGATTGCCCCGGAGCGGCTGCTGAAGGCGACGCTGCTCATTGCACTTTACTCGGTGCGTTCGGACCGCTTGTTCTGCGAGATGCTCGACTACAACATGCTGTTTCGCTGGTTCCTGGACCTGGGGCTGGAGGAGCGCTCGTTTGATCACTCGAGCTTCTCCAAGAACCGCTCGCGGCTCATTGAGCACGAGATCGCCCGGGCGTTCTTCGCCGGGGCGGTCGAGCAAGCAAGAGCGCAGCGGCTGCTCTCCGATGAGCACTTCACCGTCGATGGCACGCTGATCGAGGCGTGGGCCTCGCTGAAGAGCCTGGAGAAGAAGGACGGGACCCCGCCGCGCTCGGGCGGGGACGGCACCGGCATGGTGGACTTCCGCGGCGAGAAACGCACCAACGCCACACACGCTTCGAGCACCGACCCCGAGGCGAAGCTCATGCGCCGGGGCAATGGGCAGCCGGCCAAGCTCAGCTTCGGGGCACAGGCGGTGATGGAGAACCGTCACGGGCTGCTGATCGATCTCGCCATCACCGATGCAACACTTGCCGAGCCGAAGGCCGCCGATCCCATGCTGGATCGTCGGCGCCGCGCTCGCGGGGCCATGAAAACGCTCGGGGCGGATAAGGGCTATCACACCAAGGAGTTCGTGGCGCGGCTCAGGAAGAAGCGCATCGCCCCGCATATCGCTCGCATCGAACGCCGCAGCACCCCGGGGCTGGATGGCCGAACCAGCCGTCATGAGGGCTATCGCATCAGCCAGAGAAAGCGCAAGCGCATCGAGGAAATCTTCGGCTGGATGAAGGCGGTGGGCGGATTGAGAAAGAGCCGCTTCATCGGAATCGCGAAAACGCAGCTCGCCGCTTACATGGTGGGCGCCGCGTACAACTTGCTGCGAATGGCAAAACTCGCCCCGAGCACGGCGTAGCGGCATGAAAAGCGAACGAAATCGAACGCAGTTAACCATGAACGAGCACAAAAACATGAGCGGCCAGC
>VFZX01000608.1 GCA_016871015.1 Acidobacteriota bacterium
CCGAGAAGTGGGCACGCAAGGCGGCGCCAGGTGAGGATCGTCAGACACTCCCCGAATGACGCGGAGCAACACAGGCCCCGCCCCGGGCCCGGGCTGCGCCCGGCCCGGCTGGGCGCGCCTGACTCCATCGCCCTTCGGGCTCCTTACGTCACGCGCGCCGGGGAAAAGGCCCCATTTTCTCCGAAAATGGGGCGTTCAGGAAACCAAGAAATCCGGAATATCGAGGTATTGACAATCGCGCGGAGAAGGTGTAAGGTGAAGATCGAGCCGCACCCGCCCTTGATAAGTGTCAAGCAAGAATCCAGGCTAAAGTGTCAAGGATGTGTCCGGTCGCGCATCCAAATCCAGCGAGTCCAAGCATCTCAACGTGATGTCGCATATGGCTCATCAAATCAACGTCCGGGATTGCCGCTCCGCTGTAGGACCAGCATCGCGACCCGCACAACACGCCCACCCCCGTCGGACCCGTGCAAAGAGTCCGCTTCGAAACATAGACGCCAAGCCTGGGTGAAAATTGCTCCGCAACGTACTCTATCAGTGCCGGGTTCAAATGCGCGAGGAGAACCGAATGCGGTTGATCGTTTATCTGGTGCTCTGCGGCTTGGTCCGCGCACAGCCTCCATCCGGCGGCGAGATCCGGGCCATCCGGACTGGTTCTTCCTACCGCGTGGCGCCGGGCGGACTCTCCGGGTCATTCCGCACAAGCCAGCCGGCTGACATCGTGTTGAGCGCGCCTGGATTCAACCGGTCCGGTGGTGCGCTGCTGTTCAACCATCCGCGGTCGATGACGAGTGACGGACGGCGTCTTGTTGTGTCGGACGGCAACAACAACCGGATCCTCGTGTGGACCACACTTCCGGAGTCCAACACCCCGCCGGATCTGGTCCTCGGCCAGCCGGACTTCGACTCCAATGACCCGGGCTCCGGCCTCGATCAATTGAACTGGCCGGGACAAGTCACTCTCACCCGCAATGGACTGCTGATCGCCGCCGACAGCTACAACGACCGGCTTCTGGTGTGGCGCGAGTTTCCCACACGCAACGGGCAAACGGCGGATCTCGAGATCCGGCACAATGATCTCCGCTGGCCCTGGGGCGCATGGACGGACGGCGAGCGCGTGGTTGCCGGATCCACTGGAAGCCGGTCGATGCTCATCTGGAACCGTATGCCGGAGCGGGCCAATCAACCGCCGGACCTCCGCCTTCAGCCGGAAGGCATGGGCACACCGCGCAACATCGGCAGCGACGGCGTCCGCCTGATCATCGGCGAGCACAACGGATTCGGTGACCGCGTGGGCAACTTCTTCTGGAAGAGTTTCCCAGCGAGCGCCACAGCCAGCTACGACTTCTTCGCCAGCGATCCCAACGATCCCAACCGCGGCTGGATGCATCCATCATTCCTGGACGACGGAACGCTGCTCATGCTCGGCGGCCAGTCCCTGCACATCTGGCGAGAGTTCCCGGACTCGGCCTCGGCGCGCCCCGACCTCACGCTCCGCCATCCGTTCCATGCGGGCGACGGCGGGTCCGTGGTCTACGCCGGCGGGCGGACCTACGTGCTCGAATACAACGGCAACCGGATCGCCGTGTTCAACGGACTTCCCAGCCGTACCGATCAGACTCCGGACTTCGCCATTGGCAGCCCGTCCGTTACTGAGAATACGCTCTTGACAGAGTTCTTCATCACCAACGGAGTCCCGGCGTCAAATGGCAGGAATCTGTTCGTCTCCTCGGACTTTGACCGGCGCCTCTCGGTCTGGACGCAACTGCCGGACGAAAGCAACGCCAGGCCGGATTGGGTTTACGAGATTCCCTTCCAGCCCTGGGACAACGCGCTCCATGGCGACACGTTCGCCCTTGTGGGCCAGCGCGACGTCGTAATCTGGCGCCGGCTCCCGCTGAACGGCGAGCGGCCGGATCTGCTCTTGCGCAACCGCATCGGCAGCGTGGTGTTCGACGCGCTTACCGGGGTTGCGGCCGACAGCAAGTACTTCTATCTTGCCGATGGACGCCGTGGCGCGATCTACGTCTACGATGGAATCCCGGCAGCGGACTCCGAGCCGGTGTTCACCTTCGATCTGCGCGGCGTGACGCGCCTGTCGAGCGATGGCGAGTATCTTGCGGCGACTGTGACCGACGGTGGGGCCGCCGTGCACATCTACCGCATCGCGGACCTTCGCCCCGGCTTCCAGCCGTCAGTCGTCGGCGGCCCTGGATTGTTCAATCTGCCGCAGTCGGCCGATATCCGCGACGGACGCCTAATCGTCGGCAACACGAACTTCAACACGGTGCTGATCTGGAACGATGTCCGGGACGCGATTGTCCGGCGGCCGCCGGACGTGGTGCTCGGCGCCGACAGCAACCGGCCGCAACCTCCGCGGATCGGAGCGTCCACGATGTTCTGGCCGGGGATGCCAGTTTTCGATGGCAGCTACTTGTGGGTCGGCGAGTTCAAGTTCTCGAACCGCCTGCTCCGGTTCAGCCTGCAGCAATAACAAAGGGAGGCGGACAGTGCCGCCTCCCGTGTCGGTCCAGGCCTTGGGATTAGAAGATGTACTTCAGCCCCAACTGGATATTGCGCGGACTGTTCGCCTGCGAGCTGATCAGCCCGAAGGTGGCCGGCGCGTCCACGCCGCGGGCCGGAGGTCCGAACATCGTCATGTTGGCCAGATTGTAGAACTCAGCCCGGAACTGCAGGGAGTGGTTCTCCATCACCCGGAAGCTCTTGCCGAGTGCGATGTCGACGTTGAAGAAGCCAGGGGCGCGCTCGGTCCCGATGGCGCTGTTGCCGAACGTTCCGAGAGCCGGGCGCTGGTAGGCGCACTTGCCATCGTCGGTCCCTTGCGGACATTCATACACGTTGCCGGTTCCGAACCAGCGCTGGATGGTGCGGGTTCCGATGTCGCTGTCGCGCAGCCGGTTCGGCCGCTGCACACCGCGCGGAGCCTGCTGGCTTTGGCCGACCGTGGAGACGGTGACCGGGAAGCCGGTGCGGGCCTGCATCACGTAGCCCAGGGTCCAGCCGCCGGCGGCCATGTTGAGCGCTTTGTTCGAGGGCTTGAAGGGTGTGCGAACCGGAGACATCCTTGACAAGTGTGCCGGTGGGCGGTTGACACAAACGAAGGGTAACCGGGGGACAGCGGTTAAGCTGGGGGATGCCCTGG
>VFZX01000609.1 GCA_016871015.1 Acidobacteriota bacterium
CGTCTCCCCATCTTGACGCGCCGCAATCACCCGCCTACGCAGGTCAATTCCTAAGGCCCTAGCCATTCTCAGTTGGCGGATTCGCGTGGAGCCTCTTTATTATACGTGAAAATGTTATAGCGGATCATCGGGGATTCACGGCCTGCCACGCCGCCGACACGATCGCCGCACCGGCCAAGGCAGCCGTCTCCGCCCGCAGGATCTGCCGGCCCAGCGACACTGGCAGCCACTGCCCCCGCGCGGCAAGCTCGCGCTCTTCCTCGGTCCAGCCGCCCTCCGGCCCAACCAGCAACAGCACCTGGTCCTGGCTCATCCGCCTCTCGGGTTCCGGAATGGCCTCCAATAGCGGCCTGGCTCCGGCCTGCTCTTCCAAAATCAGCCGGACATCCCCCGGCATCGCCACCGCGTCAGCGAACCGGACCGGATCATCCAGCGCCGGAATCCGGTCACGCCGCGACTGCTGGCTCGCCTCGAGCAGGATCCGCTCCCACCGCTGCCGCCGCTTGTCTACCGCGCGGTCGAGCCCCTTTTCTGACCTGGTGCAAAGCACTGGAACAAACCGCTCGGCGCCCGCCTCCGTGCACTTCTCCAGCGTCCACTCGAAGTGATCGAACTTGATCAGACCCGCAAGCACCGTCAACCGGACCGGCAACGGACTCTCCTCCAACCTCTCGCGCACCGCGAATCCCACCCGGCTCTTCCGCGCCTCCGCTACCTCCGCCAGGTACGCTTGGTTCCCATCGCTGATCTCGTACACCTGCCCCTCTTCCACCCGCAGCACACGCGTCAGGTGGTGAGCCTCCTCGCCCGTGATTTCAGCCTGCTGGTTGCGAATCTGGGAAACGAAGAACCGCCGCCGGGCCATGTACCATGGTACAGAGATGATTGCGTTTCTGCGCGGGACGGTCCTTGAAAAGCATCCGAACCAGGTGATCGTCGACACGCAGGGGGTCGGCTACGACGTCACGATTCCGGTCTCCACCTACACCACTCTCGGCGCCGCTGGCTCGCCCGTCTCCCTGCGGATCTACACGCACGTCCGCGAAGACACTCTCCAGCTTTTCGGATTCGCCACGAGCGAAGAGAAGTCGCTGTTTGAAAAGCTCATCGGGGTAACCGGCGTCGGACCCAAGCTCGCCACCACCATCCTCAGCGGACTCTCGGCCCCTGACCTCGCCGCCGCCATCAAGGGGGGACAGGTCGACCGGCTGGTCCGCATTCCAGGCATCGGGAAAAAGACCGCCGAGCGTCTGGTGCTGGAGCTGCGGGAGAAGGTTGATACCCTCGCTCCCTCCGCGCCCGCCTCCACCGGACCCGCGCCGGCAGCCACCGTGCTGACCGCCGCCGACCAGGATGTCGTCTCCGCGCTCGTCAACCTCGGCGCCCAGCGGGCCCAAGCCGAAGCGGCGATCCGGAAGGCGCGGGCCGCCGTCTCAGGCGATGATTTCGAAGTGCTGTTCCGCAAGGCGATGGAGCTGCTGCGGTGAGCCGCGAGAAGGGCATTGTCTCAGCCGCCCCTCAGGACGCCGATCTCCAGTTCGAAGCCGCGCTCCGCCCGCGGCGGCTCGACGACTTCACCGGCCAGCCCAAACTCAAGGAGATCCTCAAAATCGCAGTCCAGGCTGCGCGCGAACGCGGTGAGGCGATGGATCACGTGCTGCTCCACGGCCCGCCGGGATTGGGCAAGACCACGCTCGCCAACATCATTGCGCAGGAGCTCGAAGTCGCGTTTGACCAGACCTCCGGCCCCGTCCTGCAGAAGAAGCTCGACCTCACCGGGATCCTTTCCAACATCCGCGACCGCCAAGTCTTCTTCATCGACGAAGTCCACCGGCTGATGATGGATGTCGAGGAGATGCTCTACTCCGCGCTCGAGGATTTCCGAGTGGATATTCTGATCGGCCAGGGTCCGGGCGCGCGGACGCATTCACTGCCGATTCCACGCTTCACCGCGATCGCCGCCACCACGCGCCAGGGATTGGTGAGCGCACCCATGCGCGGCCGGTTCGGACTCGTGCTCCGGCTGAATCACTACGACGCCGAAGAGATGACGCGGATTGTCGTGCGGTCGGCGTCGATGCTCGGAATGTCGATCGATGCGCAGGGCGCCGAAGAGATTGCGCGCCGCAGCCGTGGCACCCCGCGGATTGGGAACCGCCTGCTGCGCCGGGTCCGCGACTACGCCCAGGTCCGCGCGCGCGGCAAGGTCGACCTCAAGGTGGCGCAGGACGCGCTCGACCTGCTCGAAGTCGACCGCCACGGGCTGGACGAGACCGACCAAAAGATCATGACGACGCTGTTGCAGAAGTTCGGTGGCGGACCCGTGGGCCTCAACACGCTCGCCGCATCGGTCGACGAGCAGCCGGACACGGTGGAGGAGGTGTACGAGCCTTACCTGATCCAGCTCGGATTCCTGGACCGCACGCCACGCGGCCGGATGGCGACGCTCGGCGCGTTTGAGTATTTCAAGGTGCCGAGGCCGGGATTCGGGGGACAGGGGTCGTTGTTCCAGTGAGCAACAGGAAAACATATTTTTCGATCGGATCGAATCTCGGTGACCGCGAGCAAAACCTGAAGACCGCGGTGGAGATGCTCGCTGCGAATCCGCGCGTGACCATCCTTCGGCAGTCGTCTGTTTATGAGACCGAACCGCAGGATGTGGCGGCGCAGCCCTGGTTCCTGAACATCGCGGTCGAGGCCTGGACCAGCCTGTTCCCCATGCAGTTGCTCACCTTCACCCAGTCGGTCGAGCGGGGAATGGGGCGCGTGCGAAGGCTCGCCAAGGGGCCGCGGATCATCGACATCGACATTCTTCTCTATGGCGCGGTGGTGGTCCGGACGCCCACGCTGGAGATCCCGCATCCGGCGATGACGGAACGGCGGTTCGTCCTGGAGCCACTGGCCGAGATCGTGCCCGGGTTGCGTCATCCGGTCACGAAGAAGACGGTCGCGGAACACTTGAAGGCGATTCAGGGGCAGACAGTGCGGCGGCACGTCAAGAACACTTGATCCGTGCGGCTTGACAGAGTAGTTCGCCTCAATCACCAGGCCGGCACGTCAACGGAGACCGGCCGGACCTGGCCCCGTCGCCGCGAATGAGCAACTGTCATACACGATGACGGGGATTCCCCATCCGCTTTCAACCTAAATCCGG
>VFZX01000610.1 GCA_016871015.1 Acidobacteriota bacterium
TCCGGGCCGTACATCTCAAACATGCGGTCCGGCTCCTTCGACATGTCCGTCAGCTCCGGCACCGAGGTCTGCATCTTGAACGCCATCTCGTACTGCGCGATCCGGGTGGCAATCTCCGGATCCCCATATTCATCGAGCTTGAGCGCGTTCAGTGCATTCAGATCATCAATGAACCCGCGCCGCGCCGTGGAGTCCAGCCCCTTCGGATTGGCGATGTGCAGCACCGGATCTCCGATCGAGCGGAACTTAGCGCCCTGGTAGCGCGTCGGCAGGAATCCGCTGCCCCATAGCCGGTCATACAGCGGCTGGTCCGCCGGATTTCCGCTCCCCTGGGACACCATCACGACAAACGCCGGCAGGTCCTTGTTCTCGCTGCCCAGTCCATAAGCCAGCCACGCGCCGATCGATGGACGCCCGGCGAGCTGGAATCCGGTCTGGAAGAACGTGACCGCCGGATCATGGTTGATCGCGTTGGTGTGCATCGACCGGATGAACGAGAGCTTGTCGGCCTTCGCCGCCAGTTTCGGCAGCAGCTCACTTAGCCACGCGCCGCTCTGCCCGTGCTGGGCGAACTTGTAGATCGTGGGCGCCACCGGGAATGACGTCTGCGTGGCCGTCATTCCCGTGAGGCGCTGCCCGCGGCGGATCGAGTCCGGGAGTTCGGTGGCGCGGAGTCCGGCAAGCTTCGGCTTCCAGTCGTAGAGGTCCATCTGCGACGGACCGCCGGACTGGAACAGATAAATCACCCGCTTCGCCTTGGGCGCGAAATGCGTGCCGGTTTGCGTCTCAGCGCCCGGCAGCAGGCTCGCCAGCGCCGGGATCCCCAGCGTCGCGCTCGCGCGTGAGAAGAAGTACCGCCGTGTCATCTCAAGCATTGGCTTACTCCCTGGTGACCATTTCGTCGAGGTTCAAAATCATGCTCGCCACCGTGGTGTAGGCGGCGAGTTCGCCTTCGGGGAGCTTCGCATCGAATGGCGACTCTCCTTGTTGCAAGAGATCCCTGGCTGACGCGGGACTCGACTGGAACCGGTCCAGCGCCCGCTGGTAGGCGCGCCGCAGCAATTCGCTTTCCGCGGCCTTGGGCAGACGCGCCAGCGCCAATTGAAACCCATGCGCGAGCCTGGCATCCGCCTGGACGCCGCCCTCGTGCATCATCCGCTCGGCCAGCTTCCGCGCCGCCTCTAGGTAGGTCTCGTCGTTCATCAGCGTGAGCGCCTGCATCGGCGTGTTGGTCCGGTTCTCGCGGACCACGCAGGCCTCGCGCCCGGCCGAGTCGAAGGTCATCATCCCCGGTGGCGGAACGGCGCGCTTCCAGAAGGTGTACATCGAGCGGCGGTACAGGTTCTCGCCGCGGTCGCGCTGATAGTCGGATCCGCCGGACAGCTCGCGCCACAGGCCCGCGGGCTGGTACGGCTTTACTGACGGCCCACCGAGCCGCTCGACCAGCAGTCCGGCGGCGAGCAGCGCCTGGTCGCGCACCATCTCGGGCGACAGCCTCTGACGCGGCGCACGCGCGAGCAGCCGGTTGTCAGGATCCTTCTGCAACAGCACGGGCGTGACCTTCGACGCTTGCCGGTAGGTGGCGCTCATCACCATTGTCTTTGTCATTCCCTTGACGTCCCAACCCGTGCGCATGAACTCGCTGGCCAGCCAGTCCAACAACTCCGCGTGGACCGGCCATTCTCCCTGCGACCCGAAATCCTCAACCGTCCGGACGATCCCGGTGCCGAACAGCATCTGCCACATCCGGTTCACTGTGACACGCGCCGTCAGCGGATGTTCGGGCGACACCAGCCAGCGCGCGAGCGCAAGGCGGTCCACCGTGACGCCAGCGGGAAGCCGCGGCAGCAGCGCCGGTACTCCGCGCTCCACCTTCGCGCCCGGGCGGTCATACTGGCCGCGGACCAGCAGGAACGTGTCGTTCTTCACAGGACGCTCCTGCATCACCATCACGGTTGGCAGGCTGTCGAGGAAATGTTCCCGCTTCTTGCGCAGGTCGAGCAGCCGCGACCAGGAGCCGCGCACCGGCGCGGCCGCGTACTGGTCGAGGAAACACCACTCCACCTTGTCGGACTGCGCCCGGCTCCTCTGGTCCCGTGCGGTTTCCACCAGCTCATTCACGGGGCGGACTTCGGCCAGCACCGCGGCTTCGGGGGGCGTCAGCACGTCGTTATAGACGCGCACGTCGTCGATCGCGCCGCGGAACCGGAGTCCGTTCCCCGCGCCAATCCGCAGCGGCTCCTTGGATTGGAAATTCTGGTTCAAGTCGTCGACAACGTAGTTGAGCCTGGCCTGCTGCCCGTTGATGTAGATCTTGACGCCGTCGCCGATGCGCGAACCGTCATAAGTCATCGACACGTGGGTCCACTCGTTGAGCTTCACCGGGTCGACAGTCTCAATCCGCAGGCAGTCGTCCAGCCACCGGACGACGAGGTTTACTTGCACCTTGCCGTTGCGCAGGTACAGCCCGTAGCCACTCTGCTCTTCGATGTCCTGCGCGCGCGTGACGATCGCGCCATCGCCAGACTCGGGCTTGATCCAGGCGGCGAGCGAGAACTTGCTGTAGAACCCGAAGGGCGCGAGGTTCCCCGCATCGACGTAGCGCTTGCCATCGAGCCGCGCGGCCTGGCCACGCTTCCCGGTCTCGAATTCGAGCACGCCGTCCTTGACTGATCCTCCGAGCGCGGACTCCTTGAAGCCCACTCCCGCAGGACTCCCATCGAGCGGATAGCTGGCCATCAGATTCCGGTTCGGAACCCAGTCGATCCGCTGGGCGCGGTCGAGCCCCTGCTCCCAGGCTTGCTGCGCGGCGCGGCGCTCGCCATGCATCCGCTCGAAGGTGTTGGCCGCGGCGGCCAGATCCTTTTCGATGGCGGCGAGATCCACTTCCTGATCGGCGGTCGGCGCCGGAATCGAGGGCGGCGAGTTGCCGTACTTGAAGACCTTGCCCTTCTCAGGGATGTTGTTGAAGAAGGCGTAGAACTGGTAGAACTCCTTCTGCGACAGCGGGTCGTACTTGTGATCGTGGCACCGCGCGCAGCCCATGGTAAGTCCCATCCAGACCGTGGAAGTGGTCTCGACGCGGTCCACCGCGTACTCGACGAGGAACTCCGCGCCGAGGCTTCCGCCCTCGCCG
>VFZX01000611.1 GCA_016871015.1 Acidobacteriota bacterium
GAGAGGCCATGGAGGATCCTCGAGGAACTTCTCCATCCCTGGAACGAACTTGCCCTTCTGGTCAAGCCACTGCTCCGACAGCTTGACCCGGGCGAGGAGCCCCATCAACCGTTCGTGCCCTTCCGGTGTCCCTCCGGTCGCTCTGAGGTAGGACTGCCGCACGAGCGTATTCGCCTTTCGACGATGCGCCGGGTAAGCTGAGGCGAATTCGTTGAAGCGGTCTTCCGGTTCGTTCCCGTTCCGGTTCCCTTCCTTCCCTTCTTTCCTTCCTTCTTTCAGCGGGATTTTTTCGGGAGAAGATCCGGGGACACCGGGATCAGATCCGGAGACGCCGGGATTTTGTCGGGGTCCATCTCCTGGTGTTCCGGGAGACTCCGGGAGATCGGCCTCAATCCACCGAATTGCGGGTGACGAAAGCACCTGGATGGCTTCGCTCAACACTTCCTCCGCTGCACCGGTCATCAGCGCGATATCGGCAGCGGTGAGCGGGTTGCCTCGCTCGTCGACTAAGCGTCCCCGGTGCGGCGCCTTCGACGCCACCCCGAGCATGAGTATCCACGCACCGAAGAGGGAGAGACCGTCCCGCATGGACAACAGGCGCCGATAGGCCAAACCGTCATGGCTATTCGGCACGTAGACGAACCGCAGAGACTTCAGCTTCCGCGTTTCCGCGTTCTCGTAGAGCTCGTCCCAGTCCCGAATCCGGTAGCACAGGTTATCCATGATCGGCCCCCTCCACGACCCAAACGACAGCGGACCTGCCCGAAGGTGTCGGACGGGTCCGGCCGGAATCTCGAATCAAGGCGGCCCGCTGAAGCTCCACGCGGCGCGGTCGTTGTGTAGACGGGTCCATCTCGAGCGCCGCTTGCGCCTGCGCGTCGGTGAAGCCTCGTACACCCCGTTCCCGCGCGAAGCCGAGCAGGCGCGCCCGGAGGCTGCCTGCTTTCGGCGCAATCGCGCGCGCGGCCGCCTGACTCAGCGCTCGCGCTAGCGAGGTTCCAGTTGCCACGTGGACCCCGCCGCCGATTCGCACTTCGACGCGGATGGTCCCGTTGTCATCTCCACGGATCTGATACTCTTGCGGCCTCGCCCCGGCCAGCAACTCGAAGGCGTCATCCAGTTTCCCGGTCGGCTGGAATCGCCATCGCGGTATCCATTTCCGATTCGCCATGACGAACCGGCCGGGCCCGACGGCCCTATTGCCTTGGACGTTCTCCATCGCGATTCCGGCAACGCGGCGTAACGCCTCGGGAAACGCAACGCGATCAAACCGCTCGATGAAGTTGATCACGTCGCCGCCGAGACCGCAGCCGAAACACTTCCAGATCCGCTTGCCCGTGTTGACGCTGAAGCTCGGCGTCCGCTCTTTGTGGAACGGACAGAGTGCGACCACCTCGTGGCCCTGCCGGAGGGCGACCCGCCCGCCGATGATCGCGGCGATATCGGCTTGCGTTTTGATCCCCTCAATGTCGAGGTCTGTGATCACGCCGCCGCTCCCGGCTGGGACTCCGCCCAGGCCTGAACTTCATCGGCGCGGTACCTGACGGAGTCACCGCCAAGGCGATAGAAGCGCGGTCCTCTGCCTCTACACCTCCAGCCCTGGAGGCTCCTTACGGAGATGCCCAGCATCTCGGCGACTTGCTTTTCGTTGATGTACCTTGGCCCGCCGTGAGGCTGCGCTGATTGCGGTGTATTTTGCTTTGTCACACCTCCATTGAGCAATCTCGCCGGGGGGATGATCAATACGCACGGTAGGGGAAAAACAGGGAAAAACAGGGAAGAATCGGACAGCCGCCCGTCAGCGACACAACTCCTCGTGCGCAGCGCGAATCGCCAAATCGACGGGGCCTCCCTCTTTGGTAAGACCTTTCCGCCACTTCTTGAACTCGTCATAGCTGACGTCGGCGTGGATGCAAAACTCCTTGGCCAGCTTGATTCGCTTGCGCTTCAGGTCATCGGCGATATTTTGCCGCGACAGCGTGGCACTGCTGTTGTTGGCGCCACCGCGCGTGACATCGAACTCAATGCCCCAGTAGAGGATTCGTTCCTCAATCGCATCAGACAGCAGCCGCCTCACCTTCTGGTCCGCATCTTCGTCTTCCACTTCGCGATCCGGCCGACAACCACGCGCCAGCCGAAGTTCCCATCTCGCAGGCACTGGAACGTATCGCTCCCACAGCCCCCGAGGCTCGTTACGGACCCGGTAGAGCGGATGGGGTTCGAATACCCCCCCTTCCCCGTCCCAGAGTATCTCTTCCAGGGTGTTGTAATCTTCGTCTTCGAAGGTAAAACTCCGGGCCGCTCGCGGTGGTGGCAGGGGCTCTCGCAGTGAGGGCAGGGGCTCTCGCAGTGAGGGCAGGGGCTCTCGCAGTGAGGGCAGGGTATCTGCACCTCTCGTCCGTTCGTTTCGTTTTCCTTCCTCCCCTTTGATTTTGATCTCTTCGTCAATTTCGATCTGTTCCTTGATGCGAGCACGCCAGCGCGCAGCACGGGTCTCCTCCACTTGAACCACCGGAACACCGAGGACTTGAGGCAGGTGTGATAATTCCTCATCCAGCCTGGCAAATTGCTCGTCTGCGAAGACACTCTCGAAGATCTGAAGCTTCACGGTGCATCGTAGGGATTCCTCGAACCTCTTCCGATCGGGCGCAGTGTCGGCGAACTCCCGAGCGCGAATGTCTATGACATCTCGACCGTAGATCTGAAACGGCGCTATGAAGTTTTCGAAAACCTCAGACGTGATCCGCCCTATCGCTCGCCTCAGTTTTGACTCTGCCCGGCGCTCCTTGAGGCCGACGGTGAGCCTCGGGTCAGATTCAGATGTCTTCATCGCTCCCTCGTGCGCGATGCCCTGCTGGTGGATTGACCGCCAGCGCGCCAGGGTTGCGCGCGTTCGCCCTGCAGGAGCTAGGCGGTCACCCCAAACATAACATAAGCTGCACTCATACACCCTTGCGAATTTCCGCTCCGGTATGGAAAATGAAGCATGGAACCAAGACGAAGGGGGCGCCCGCCCGGAACGAGGAACGCGGCCCGGAAACAGGCACGGCGAACTGAGTTGTTCATCAAGGCGGATCTCGTGGACCGAATCGACCGTTTCGCCGCGCGGGCGCGCTTCAGCCGCACCGTTGCGG
>VFZX01000612.1 GCA_016871015.1 Acidobacteriota bacterium
CTCCGGTTCGCACACGCCGGTATGGTGGAAATAGGGCGCACACGCTCGCCGCGCCGCGGAGTATAGTCAATGAACGTGGATCATATTCGCCGCCAAGCGGTGCTCTCCTGGATCTCGGTCGGTTTCATCGGGATGTTGTGCGCCGTTTTGGCCGTGCTTCAATACCGCTGGCTCGGCGATGTGAGCCGTGGCGAGCAGGAGCGCCTGAAGACGAGTCTGGCGCAGGGTATGGCGCGGCTGAGCCGGGATTACAACCAGGAGTTGACGTCGGTGGCCGTCGCCCTGCTCCCGTCCGCCGCCCGGATTGAGGAGGAAGGACGTGACGCGGCGTATCTTTCCCGGTTCCGCCAATGGCGCGAGACCGGCACCCACATTGGACTGTTCAAGCGTGTCGCCATCGCCGTGCCCCGGGATAAGACGATCGAGCTTTTCCGGATCGAAACCTCCGGGATTCACCCTGACCGGTGGCCGGACGCCTGGATCCCGATTCGAGACCAGATGCTCCGCCGCCTCAATCGGGAATTTGGACCCCTGCTACTCCCGCAGGACCGGAGCCTGGTGCTCGAGATCCCGCGGTTCGCCCGGGTGTCGCAGGAGGCCGGCCCGCGCAGCTTCCGCGAACAGGAATGGCTGGTTGCTGAAATCGACCCGGAGTACGCCAGCGGCCCGCTGCTCAACATGATGATCCGCCGCCACCTCGGATCGGAGTACCTGGTGCGGGTCGCCGAGCGGATCACCGAGGGCAAAGTGATCCGCGCCGAACCGGAGAAGTTCGAGGCCGACGCATCCGTGGCGATCCTTGAAGTGAACATGGGACAAATCATGTGGCGCGGGCTTCCGCGTCCAGTCCGGGAGGAGATGGCGAGGGGCAAGAAGGGGCCAGGCGGGCCTCCTCCCGGTCCGCCCGCCGAGGGGCGCGGGCGATGGCAGCTTTCCGTCCGCGACAAGGGCGGGTCGTTTGAGACGATGGTGGCGCGCGCGCGGATGCGCAACCTGCTCATTTCGGGCGCGATTCTGGCGTTGATGCTGATCGCGGCAGCGGCGTTGGTCCGCTTCTCGCGGCAGTCCCAGCAACTCGCTGAGATCCAGATGAATTTCGTCGCCGGAGTGTCCCATGAGCTGCGTACGCCGCTGACCGTGATCCGCACGGCGGCCTACAATTTGCGGGGCAAGATCGCGTCGAATCCGGCTCAGGTGGAAAAGTATGGGTCCCTGATCCAGAAGGAGAGCGAGAAGCTCACCGCGATTGTCGAACAGGTGCTCCGGTTCGCCAGCGCCAAGGCGGGACAGGTGATCCGGGAGAAGGAGCCGGTCACCATCGATTCGATCATCGACCGGAGTCTGCAATCGGCGCGGCCGACAATTGACAGCGCACGTGTTGAAGTCGAGCGGAGGGTTGAGACGGGACTCCCGTTGATCCTGGGCGATTCAGTGGCGCTCCAGCACGCCGTCGAGAACCTGATTCTGAACGCGGTGAAGTACGGCACCGAGAGCAGCAATTGGATCGGCGTATCAGCGCGGATGGACGAAGCCAGCGACGGCGCGGCTGTGGAGATTCGCGTGGCCGACCGGGGTCCGGGAATCCCAGAGGACGAGGTCGACCAGCTCTTTGAGCCCTTCTTCCGCGGCCGCCGCGCCGTGCAGGACCAAATCCATGGCACCGGCCTGGGGCTGAACCTGGTGCGCAAGATCGTGGAGGCGCACGGCGGGACCATCCGCGTGATCAGTGAGCCGATGAAGGGCGCTGAGTTTATCGTTCGGATACCGGTCGCACCAGCGGAGTATCAAGATGAATTCGCGCATACTGCTAGTTGAGGATGAGCCGGGTCTCAGCCTCACCGTGTCCGACCTGCTGTCGGCTGAGGGCTACGAGGTGGACACTGCGATGGATGGCCCAAGCGGGCTGTCCAAGGCAATGCGGTCCATGTTTGACCTAGTGATCCTCGACGTGATGCTGCCGGGCAAGAACGGGTTCGACGTGTGCCGCGAGATGCGGCAGCAGGGCAACGATGTCGCGGTGCTGATGCTGACTGCCAAGACTCAGGTGGTCGACAGGGTGGTGGGGCTCAAGCTCGGCGCGGATGACTACCTCACCAAGCCGTTCGATCCCGCCGAGCTTCTCGCACGGGTGGAGGCGCTGCTCCGCCGTGTCAACAAAGAGAACCGGACCCCGGTCACGCGCTTCGAGTTCGCCGATATCGCCGTGGACTTCGATCGCGGCGAAGTGGTGAAGGCGGGCAGTGCGATCTCGCTCACGGCCAAAGAGCTCCAGTTGTTGCGCTACCTGGTGGACCGGCGCGGAACCGTTGTCCCGCGCGAGGAACTGCTCCAGAACGTTTGGGAGTATCAAAGCGACGTCTCATCGCGCACGATCGACGTGCATGTGGCATGGCTGCGGCAGAAGCTCGAGGACTCCCCCCAATCGCCCAGGCACATTCACACCGTCAGGGGGGTCGGCTACCGGTTCTCGGCCTGATTCAGGAGGAGCGAGTAGCCGTTCTTGCGTACCGTGATGAGATAGCGCGGATGCTGCGGGTCCACTTCGAGCTTCCGGCGGAGCTTGGCAACATGGACATCGACAGTGCGGGTTTCCACGTCGACCGAGCCCCAGACCCACGCCAGAAGCTCCTTCCGTGAAATCACCTCGCCGGAGTGGGTAAGCAGATAACGCAGCAGTTGCGACTCCTTTGGCGACAACGCGACGCTGCCGCCGTGGAGCTCGGCGCGTCCGGAGAAGAAGTCCACAGTGGCGTCGCCGATTCGATAGGGAACTTCGTTGATCATCTAGACTCCTGGACGCCGGCTCACATGGAACCGTTTGTTAAGGCCGGGAAAAACTCGGTTAAGAAGGTTAATCCAAGCCGGAAGCTATTTCATTTCCAGTCAACGGAGAGTACGATCGGGATGTGAACATGAGACCGCAGGTGATCCTCTCGAGGCTGCTTGCTCTGGCCTGGCTGTTCGCTCTGGCGGTGCTGGTGGCGGGTGTCGAAATCCGCATCCGGGATGCGGTGGTCCGCGACGGGCTCCGGTCCAGCGCCGGCACACTGAATGCGATGGTCAGGAGCGGCGAGATCCGGACATCCGCCGAGTTGCACCGGGTGCCGGACCAGATCCGCC
>VFZX01000613.1 GCA_016871015.1 Acidobacteriota bacterium
AGATGCATCTACCATACGAACTTCAACGAGGACAAGAAGGCCCGATTGCTCAGGGAGCATCCCCTCGATGTCAAGCAGGTCCAATGGCTGGATCGCGAGCAATGGTTCGTTCTGCAGGCAGCCCAACCCGGCGTCAGCGCACGGGCGCTCGCCCGTCAGTATGGCCTCGAGGAGCTGCGGGATTACATCGTTCGAAGCCGGCGCGCCATTGACGAGATGCGCGGCTGGAGTTTCTCCGCCGGTGAACCGCGCCGTGCGTCGGCCAAATGATCTTCCCAAGTAGCCGCCGAGGGAACGAGGCGCTCGCATCCCGATCCCCAAAGGTCAGAATGAATTCGTGGAGGATTCCGCTCCGAAGCAGCGGCGGAAAACGGGTCCTCGGGCTGGCGCCCGTGGCAACTGGCTGTCGTCCCTTCTGGACTTTCCATTGCGGTGGCAATGCGAGAATCGAGAACTCGGTCCAGATGATGGCGCAGGCTTGAAATGAACAATGAACAATGAACAATGATCAATGATCAATGATCAATGATCAATGCTCAATGCTCGGGTCCAATGAACCGTCCTCACCTGGGAGCGCCGGCATCTTGCCGGCGAGTCCACTTGGAGGGATCAACACGCCGGCAGGGATGCCGGCGGTCCCAGGTGTTCATGGGCAGCCGCCACGAAAAAGAATTTCGCGCATCGGGACCTTGAACCGATCCGTAGTCGCCGACGGCAGGAGGCGCCATCTTTTTCGGGAGACGGGCGCAGGAGGTGTTCCGATGTTCGTGCGGCCAAGAGAGATGGCGCCTCCTGCCGTCGGCGACTACGCCAGCGAGTGGACGGTTCATGGGCAGTGTGTAGCGGCGAAAGGCGAAGGCGGCTCTCTATGATCTCTACCCGTTGCTGTTCCTCCAATGCCCGCCGGGGACTGCGTTGGTTGACCGCGCTCAGTCTGGTTGGATTCTCGCTTGGCGCGCATCCGGCCGTGGCTCCCAGGCCATTCCCCGCGGATTCAGAATGGCCGTGCGACCGGCGCAATCCGGGTCTCGATGCCCGTTCGCCGTTGCGCGGCCGGATGACCAACCCGCATGTGGTCTGGAGGCAATTCATCGGAACGCTCGAGAGTCAGATCGTTGTCGAGCCCGTTCAACGGAACTCAAAACTGATCTTGCCTGACGACGAGCCGATCGTTGGGACAACCAATCCACTTCCGCTGATCCATTCGTTTCTGCCCGCGCCGAAGCCGGCGGAAGAGGCCGCTTCACCGACCGTGGTCTACGCCGACGTGCTGCCCGATGTTCCTGGGAAGGAGAAGATCGAGTTCGAGAGCGCCTTTGGAAAGCCTACCGTCAACGGCCGATGGCAAAAGTGTGTCGGCCGTTGCTTCGCGAGGCGGGACGGCCAATGGACGCAGGTATGGGAAACCGAACCGATCGAGTATTTGTTCCAACCACTCCCCATGGCGGGCGACTTCGACGGAGACGGCTCGCTCGAAATCGCCATTCTGCCGTTCTACGAACTTCTGCTGCTCGACGCTCGCACAGGCCGGATCAAGGATCGACGCCGTTTCACTGACACCCGCAGCTACGGCTTCTTTGGCGTCTACGACTTCGACGGGGACGGCAAATCCGAATTCCTGATTCAAGCCGACTTTTCCAAACATATCGACGCGCTGGGTTTTCGGAACGGGAAACTCGAGGTGCTCTGGCAGCGGAACATCGAGCCGGACATCTCGAATCCGGAGAAGATCCTTCGGGTCGGTCCCACGCCCGTGGCGGATGTGGATGGCGATGGCCGTTCCGAAGTGCTCGCGTGCGTCTACAATGACGGCGGCGATCACCGCTGGCATTTGACCGTTCATGACGCGCTGACGGGCCGGGTCAAGGCGGACTTTGCGGACGAATGCCTCATCGCTCCGCTCGACCTGGATGGCGATGGCGTCAGTGAATTGCTGACCGTCAGCGCGACCAGCGCCGGGCCCTCCGACCTGGGCGACATTCGTGTTCGATCTCTCAAGGGTGGCGAATCCAAGATCCTTTGGCGCCAGACGGCCTCCGCCTGGCAGACGTGGGATCCGCCCCAGCCGGCCAATGTCAACAGTACGGCGACCTTTGGCGCCCGAACGGTCCTTTTTCGGATGCGGGAAGGGCGTCCGGTGTTGGTGCTCCGCCAAGGCGTCGACGGGCGGGGAAGGGCGGGTGGGGCGGCGACGAGTATCCGTCTCACGGTGGTTCGTTGGACGAGGGACACATTCGAGCCGCTCATGTCTATCACGGGGAAGAATCTCGACGCGCTTGGGATGGATGACGCGGGCCGACTTCTCGTCCGTTGCCGACATCATCCCGGTCAGCGCGCCGAGTTGGCCGTTCAGAACGGGAACGGACAGGTCCGCAAGACAACCCGGTTGGGAGGGGGCGCCGGCCCCGTCGTCCTGGCGTGGCCGGATCATTCGGCGCAACCGACTCTCCTGGTTCAAGGAGCGGGCGACGAGTTGGTGGCCTTCCCTCCACCCAAGGGCGGTTCGTCCCCGGATTCGCAGGATCCCATTTCGACCGGGACGATTCGTCGAATCTCGGGGCGGGGACAGAGCACGATGTGGCCGGAAACACGGGGCCCGGTGGTCGCCGACCTGCTGGGCAATGGCCGACGACAGATTGTTCTGGCGACCTCGAGTCCATCCGGATGCGGGCGCCTGACGGCTCGGGATCTCGACGGACGCGACCTTTGGCACCATGATTTCGAATCAATTCCGGGCACTCTCCCCGTGTGGAATACCGGTGGCATTGTTCTCTGGCAGGCCGCGCACTTCACCGATCGCCAGCGGCAGGATGTGCTGGTGACCATCCGACGCTCGATGCAACACAGTGAGGAGTCGCTCCTCCTCTCCGGCCGCGACGGACGCGAACTGTGGCATCGCGCACGCCAGATCAGCCAACGCGGCGTCGGCGGCGCTCCCTTCGCTTTGGCCGATTTCGACGGCGACGGGCTCGATGACGCCGCCTCGTTGAATCCGAGCATTCTCTACGTGCTCAAGGGAACCACTGGCCGCGATTGGATCGCCAAGGACGCTTCCTGGCCCGAGGTTCCCGCCCGGCCGGTCTATTGGGGATTGCCATTCGCCGGCGATTTCCTCGGGG
>VFZX01000614.1 GCA_016871015.1 Acidobacteriota bacterium
TGTCTCCCGCGAAGTTGGCTAGATCAGTTTCGTATTCGAGTCGCCACGAAGGTCATCCCGATAGGCGGCGTCCACCGGGTTGAGCTTCCTCTCGCTATCGCTGAACGTCATCGCATACATTCGGGCGCGCGTCATATGGAACTTCAGGCGAATCGTCTTTCCCACGAGCGAGCCCGCGGAGGCGTTACTTTTCCAGCGGACGGGGTGATCCAGCGCATCGCCGCGGATGGTGGTAGCCTCCGGCTCGGAGAAGCCCTCGATCGGTTTCCAGTCCGGCGTCAGCGCCTCCACGCGAATCGAGCCCTCGGCCCACGTGGAGGCGTTCAGGTAGAGGTTGGGATGATTCACGGCGAAGGGCTTGGTGATCACGCGGCACAGTCCGGAACCCGGCTCGCCCGTCTCGAGCGAAGCGAAGCGATCCCGCTTGAATGTAGCCAAAGCCACGCCGCCCCTTTCGCCCGCCTTGCGAGGTCCCGAATCGTGACGCACGTTCAAGGCGGCATAGTAAAGGAACACGGTGTCATCGACCATGACGGGCGCCGATTGATCGCAGGCCATGGCCATGTAATCGCAGTAGCCGGGCGGCCCGGACGGAATGAATGGTTCGCCCCGGCAGACGCGTGTGAACGCGATGCCGTCCCGGCTGGTGGCAAGTTGAATATCGATCGACTGGTCGCGCAGATGGAACACGCTCATGTAGCCCGCCCAAAGATGGCCGAACTTGTGACAGGAGAACTGATACAGTTCCGTGTCGGGCGGATCGTCCGGGTCCATGGCGAGGATGAAGCGATGGTTGGTCCACTCGCGCAGGTCATTGCTTTCTGCGAAGGCGTAGGCGCGGTTGTAGCGGTCCACGGGTTTTCGCTCGCGATCGCTCGCGCTGCCAATCATGCGCTCGCTGAACTCCGGGATGATGCGCCGGTATACGATCCACTTGCGGCGCGCGCCGTCATGGAGCAACTGCATCAGGCAGTCATCGCCGAAGCCGGCAATATCGTGGGGCGTCTGCCAGAAGGGAGATTCCTCGCACCACCAATGGATTCCATCGGGCGAGTGCGCGATATGCGCGCCGCGCCGGTGGTCCTGCACCACCGCTAGTGCGACGTAGCTGTAGCTGGCCGAAGGCGGGTCGGGATGCTTCACCACGGACCAGAAAAAGGCCTTCTTGCCCTGCGGCGCCAGCGGACGGCTCGGCGCGATAAACCGCGCGAGCGCCTCGGGATTCACGGTTCGCGCCACCATGTCGCTCGTGAAAATCACGCTGTGGTCGCGCCGCCCCCGGAGCGCCGTCACGCCGAGTTTCGGCCTGTCCCAACGGAGCCCATCCGGCGACGTGACGTAGATCATGTACCCTGCGTTGCCGTCCAGGTAGTTCTCGGAGTGATCGCTGCCCGAGCGCGCCCACATCTTGAACAGTTTGTCGGCGGCGTCGTACATGGTCGTGTACGGCTGAATGTAGTCGCCTTCGAACCAGTTCTCCGGGTAGACCACCGGATTCAGCACGTGCTTCCGGGGTCGATTCAGTTTCCTGGCCGCGCCGGGCGAGGCTTCGATCAGGGCGTTATCCAGGAACAGTTCCGTGAAGGCGGTGGGCTTTGACGCCCCGGCGGCAAGGGCCCGAGCCGCGGTCTGCGTAGCGGCGGTACCGGCGGCGGCGGAGATCTTGAGGAAACCCCTGCGGTCTGTTCTCAATTGAGCACCCTGGGCACAGGCCGACCCACTACTCCGGCAGCATATCATGAATACAGTTGATTCGCAATACCTTTTTTGCGATATACTCGTGACGTGAAAGCAGCCCAGGCCGGCCACCCGGTTAGTCCGTCAGAGCAAACGACCCTCAGCGAGCAGGCCTACCGTGCCATCAAAGCCATGATCTTCCGGCGCGAGGTTGCGCCCGGCGCGCCGCTGGTGCTTCATTCTCTCGGAAAGCAGCTCGGCGTCAGCCGGATGCCGGTTCTCGAGGCGATCCGCCGGTTGGAGCGCGATGGATTGGTCGAGTCGGTTCCGCAATGGGGGGCCCGCGTCAAACGGTGGAGCCGCGAGGAGATGATGGAGGCCTACTGTATCCGGCGGGCATTGGAAGGCGAGGCCGCGCGCTATTTCGTATTGCAGGCCAAGCCGGAAGACTGGCAACGGCTGGTGGAACTCGACCGGAGGTTCGACGCCGAGCTTGCCGGTGGGCTCGATCAAGCTGAGATCGATGTAATCGATACCCAGTTGCACCTCCATATCGCGCGGTCATCGGGCTTCCGCAGGCTCTACGAACTGGTGGAGAATTCCAAAATCATCACCACCGTGATCAGCGGATTGATACTCACCATGCTGCCGGATGCCGGGCAAGCGCGCGTCTTCCACCGGGGGCTGCGCGGCTGTCACCGTCCTCTGGTGGAAGCGCTGTTGAGCGGAGACCCAGACCGCGCGGTGGCCGCCATGTGGCAACACGTCGACACCGCGCGCGGTTGGATCCTGCAACTGGGAGTGGAATCGGAGGGCGACGGCCGCGCGTAGCCGAGGCAGGCCCTTTTCGCTGGCATCGCCGGGACCATCTCCAGGACACTTCCTCCAGTAGGTTGCGTTTCGAAAGAACCGTCCCGGTTGCGACTGCCGTCCTTCGCGAAAATCGCGGACAGAAGCTTGGCAGCGTCGCCAGACAACGCAGCGTAAACCGCAAATCGGGTAACATGGCGTTTCCGGCCTCCCATGCAACAACGTGCCATCACACGCCGCCGCGTGATCGCAGGCGCCGCCGCGCCCGCGCTGTTTGCCGCGAAGCAACCGCTCAAACGCCGCCCGAAGATCGCTGCCATCGCCACCATCTATCACAAGTACGCCCACGCGCAGCACATCTGCGACCGGTTCCTGATCGGCTACGGGTGGAACGGAGCGCACCACAAGCCGGAGATGGATCTGGTGTCATTGTGGGTCGACCAGGTGAAGGAGAACGACCTCAGCGGTTCGCGCGCGCGGGAGTTCCCGGTGATGAGAATCTACCCAACCATCGCCGATGCTTTGACCCTCGGCGGAAGCAAACTGGCCGTGGACGGCGTGCTGCTCATCGGCGAGCACGGAGACTATCCGGA
>VFZX01000615.1 GCA_016871015.1 Acidobacteriota bacterium
CGGAATATCGAGGTATTGACAATCGCGCGGAGAAGGTGTAAGGTGAAGATCGAGCCGCACCCGCCCTTGATAAGTGTCAAGCAAGAATCCAGGCTAAAGTGTCAAGGATGTGTCCGGTCGCGCAGGGGCGCCCATACCCTGAAATTGGGCGGAGATTTTCGCCGCACCGACAACGATGTCTTCTACACGGGCGCCAACAGCAGCCATTCCTTCTCGAACCGTTACAGCCTCGACAACTTCGCAGATTTTCTGCTCGGCCTGCCCGCGAGCATTAGCAAGACCACGTTTGTCAGGCCCTACGGCGGCGGCATGTATTACTTCGGCGGCTATCTGCAAGACGACTGGAAGGTAACCAAGCGGCTGACCGTCAATCTCGGAATCCGCTATGAAGTCGAAACGCCCCTGGTGGGGCAGAACGGCGATTTCCCTTCTTTCGATCACCAGAAAGGGCAGGTGGTGTTCCAGCAAAACGTCGGGACGCGACCGGAGATTGAGCAGTTCTATGGCACCATCCGGCCGGACATCAGAATCCGCTTCGATCCGTACACCACGCCGTACGACGCGGACCGCAACAACTGGGCGCCGCGTGTCGGTTTTGCCTACCAACTGCACCCGCGCATGGTTTTGCGGGGCGGTTTCGGCGTGTTTTACAGTGGCCCGCAGGTGGCGTGGATTTCTTCGGCCAACGATTTTGCGCCCAACAGCCTGCGCCCGATATGGACCGGCGACAGTATCCGGCCGGTGTTGGTGCTACCGAATCGACAGGAGATTCCGACGGGTTACAACCCGGAAGGCAATGGCGGGCCGGAACGCACCGTGGCGTTCCCCGCACCCCTTACCATGTTCCCGTTGTACGGGCGCAACTTCCCCTACGGCTTCACCAGCCAGTGGCTGGTCAGTTGGCAGACGCAGTTGACCCACACGTTGATGTTCGAAGCCCAGTACCTGGGTTCTCGCACCAACCATATGCTGGGCTACCACAACACCAACTACTCGACCACGCCTTCGTCCGCGCCCATCCAGCCACGCCTCCCTTACTCCAGCTTTGCTCGCATCCAGGGAGCGCACATGGGCCTTGACGGCTGGTACCAGGGCCTGGGGTTGAAGACCGAGAAGCGCCTCAGCCGTGGAATGTCGTTTCTGGTTTCGTACACATGGTCGAAGTCCCTGGACACCGGGTCCACCTTCGAGGCCGCGCCCGTGTGGACCGATCCGAACAACTTCTGGAAAAGCGCGAAAGGGCCGTCGGCCTATGACGCGGCGCACCGGCTGGTCGTCAGCTACTCCTACGATTTACCCTTCGGTCAAGGCCGGACGATCGGTTCCGGGATTTCGCGGACGGCGAACTTGCTGGTCGGCGGTTGGGGAGTGCGTGGGATTACATTCCTCCAGACCGGCTTCCCCTACGACCCGACCATGAATGAACCAAGCGAGGACCAATATCTGTGCCGCGGCCTGTTCGGCTCGCGCCGATCGTGTGGGCAATGGCAACCAGTCGAAGGACGTTCGCACCCGGAACGGCTTATCCCGCGATCCGAGCGTGGCCTTCTGGGATTTCAATGCTTTCGTCCTGCCCAGCCTTGCCGCTCCCCGGATCGGGAGTGCGGGCCGGGGCGTCTTGCGCGGTCCCGGGCGCAACAACTGGGACCTTGGCGTCTACAAGCAGTTCCGGTTCACCGAATCGAAACTGATGGAGTTTCGCTATGAGATGTTCAATGCTCTCAATCACGCGAACTTCCTTGCCCCGCCTTCGGGCCTTGAGAACGCCTCGACCTTTGGGAAGATCACGGGCACCGAGGCGCCGCGAATCTCCCAGTTTGTTCTGAAGGTGGTGTTCTGATGATGGCCCGGGTTCTGCAGTTCGCGCTGGTCTGCGCCGGGTCGCTCGTGGCGAGCGGCCCGTTCGAGTACCTGCTCTTCCCGCCCGCCGCGGCAAACGCCCGCAACTCCGAAGCCGACATCCTGATGCTTCGCGACGGACGACTGATGATTGCCTGGAGCCAGTTTCTGAGTTCCAGTTCCAGCGATTGGGCGCCCGCTCGAATTCCGGTAATGTTTTCCCGCGACGACGGCCGTACGTGGTACGGCAAGGAGACGTTACAGGAGAACATCGGAAAGATTAATGTGATGTGCCCCGATCTGCTGCGCCTTCGCTCGGGGAAAATCCTGTTCACGTTCTGGGTTTTGAACTCGCCCGCCGACTCGCAGGTGATGTACCGGCTGTCGAACGATGACGGCAAGACCTGGACTGCGCCCAAGCGCATTCCCGCGAGCCCCGCGCCCATGTATTGGATGAATCAACACGACACGTCCATCCAACTCCGCAGCGGGCGCATCCTGAACCCCCTGTATTTCACCAGCGACTATCGTGTCGACAAATATATCCGCGTCCAGGCTTATTACTCCGATGACGAGGGCGGCTCCTGGAAGGCGAGCCGGGCCATCATCGACATCCCCGAAAGCACCCGCGGCGCGGAGGAACCCGTGGTTGTGGAGCGCAAGGATGGCTCGATTCTGATGCTCATCCGCAATATTACCGGGCACGTCTACCAATCCCGGTCATCGGACGGGGGAGAAACCTGGACGAAGCCCGAGCCAACCAGCCTTGTGGCGCCGCGCTCGCCCATCTCCGTCAAGCGCATTCCTTCGACGGGGGACTTGCTGAGTGTTTGGAATGAGTCCACGGACAAACGCTGGCCGCTCAACGTCGCCGTCTCCAAAGACGACGGCCTCACCTGGGGCCGTAGCAAGACTCTGGACGCCACCCCCGGCGTCACCTTCGCCTACACCAGCATCGCGTTCGTCAAAGATCAGGTCTTGTTCAGCTACTACGTCGGCCAGCCCAGGCAAGGTCCGACCGAGCAGGAATCGAAAGATACTTTCGCTCTCAAGCTCAAGAGCGTTCCGGTCGGTTGGTTCTACGAGTAGGCCCGCTTCGATCACAGCTCTGCGCGACCGGACACATCCTTGACACTTTAGCCTGGATTCTTGCTTGACACTTATCAAGGGCGGGTGCGGCTCGATCTTCACCTTACACCTTCTCCGCGCGATTGTCAATACCTCGATATTCCG
>VFZX01000616.1 GCA_016871015.1 Acidobacteriota bacterium
CCGTTTTGTTTCTCACCCATTGGGTGTCGTCCTCCGGTGCATCTTCATCGCGTTCAAACCCCTATGGATATTGATGATGAAGCCCATCCGAAGATTCGCAATGCAACATCAAAATGGAAATGTGGGATAAGAACTGCTCGTGAGGTTTTCCCTCAAGCAGCTCACCCAGTGAGTTTCATCCAACGGGTTATGGGTCCTGTCGTCAGACGGCCACTTTCACTTCTCCTCTCCCAACGCCGGGCAGGGGCTGGATTTTCCAGTCCCAATACAGCCCCAGAACGTCGTAGAGGTATTCGTTACTCCATCGCCGCCAGCCGACACTCGACTTTCGCCGCCGCTTCCGCCGCGTCAACAGGGTGCGGACCTTCATCTCGACGTAGTCGCGGACCTCGCTAAAGGCACGACTTGCGTTGCCAACCCTGAAATAGTTGACCCACCCGGCCAGCGTGGCATTGATCCGTTTCACCAATTCCGCCGCCGGGGTTGCTCCCCCCCGTGCGATGATGTCACGAACTTTCGCCTTGACGGCCTTACGGGCCTTCTTCTTCGGAGTCATCAGGATAAAATGCCCGTCTCCGCCTTGCTTGCGTACACGGCGCAGGTCAAAACCCAGGAACCCGAAGGCTTCGCCCCTCAGCGTATTCACCATCCTGGTTTTCTCCAGGTTCAATTCGACACCCAAAGGCGCGATCTGTTCCCGGAGCCGTTGCAGAGCGCGCTCCGCCCAGCCCCGTTTGGTATGGTGCCCGCTGACGGTGATGACAATATCATCGGCAAACCGATGATAGTTGACCGCCTCGTAGTCCCCTTCGGCCGTTTTGCGGCGGACCGCGTCGAAGAACCAGTCGAGCTCGTTCAGATAGATGTTCGCCGCCAGCGGGCTGAACGGGCCCCCTTGCGGGACCCCGACTTTTCCGCCAACCTTGATGATCTGCTTCACGAGGCGCATGACCTGTGGGTCCTGGATCCGCTTAGCGATCTTGTCTAGCAGCACCGAATGCCGAATCGTGTCGAAATAGCGGGACAGATCAACATCGATGACTGTGGACATGCGCCGCATCACACTGCGCCTGACTTCCGCCAGGGCGCGATGTGGCGACCGCTTCGGTCGAAATCCGTAGGAGTTCGAGCAAAAATCCGCCTCGAAGACAGCTTCCAGGATCAGCTTCAGTGCGCCCTGCACCACGCGGTCGCGAATGCAAGGAATCTGAAGCGTTCGGAACTTGCCATTCCCCTTCGGGATCTCCACCTTGCGGTTCGGCATGGGTTCGCACCTGCCTGTGACGAGGTCTTCCCGCACCGCCGCCAGAAACGCGGCCAGCCCCCCAGACTCAATGTCCTGGAAAGTTTGGCCGTCGATGCCTGGGGCGCCGCCGTTTCCTTTGGCGATCCGATAAGCCTCCTCAAGGGTCTCGATCTTCGTGATGTGCACGAACAGACCCCAGAAACGATGCGTCGTTTCAGACTTCGCCTTTCGATAAATCCGCCGCCGTAGTTCCTGCAGACCGATGGGTGCCCTTATCATTTCACCCCTGCCTCACCTTGACGGACGGAGTACTCACCGGTCCGGGCTCTTCCCTCCGGGCGCGTTTTGCTGCGCGCCCATCGACGGTACTACAACCCGATCCGCCACCCTGACGCCTATGCCTGCATTTCCCGCTCACGGTTATAGCAAGCATCTCCTCGGCGAGATTTCTTCGCCGGGCATCGAGGGCTTCTCCAGTTTCCACATCCTCCTTCACACCATGTCGCCGCTGATACCCCGCCGGTGAGAGCTGCCGTATCGGACTCGTTTCGGCCAGCCCTTGCTGCTTTCGCGCGTTATGGACCGTCTCAGCCACCGGAGATTCGTGTAACGAGGCTACGTCTGCGTTCACTGCACGTTGCGACCTGGTGCGTTGCGCACACTCCTTTCCGAGCATGTTGTCGGAGGGCTCCGCCGTCTTGCTTTCGCGCCACGGCGCCTCCCCAGCTACGAGGCCTGAGTCTTTTGGTCTCGGTCGGTCTTTCACCGACTGGACGATGTGTCCTTGACTGGACACGCCCACCTGCCAGCGCTGCCGGTACACCGCGGCCACCTGTGACGGAGCCAATTCGAAATGGTTGGTCACGAAGACGAATTCCCGTTCCTTTTCCGCGTCCCGGTAGACCACCCTTCGGAAGAAGCGGTCGTTATCGGCCGTGGCCTGCTGGCGGAACACCAGGATCTCATCCCGGCGCACCCCGGCCTGCTGCTCGCTCTCGCTGACCGCGCGCCGTTCCACCACCACGAAGTCGGCCTGTTCCTTCAGTCGCGTCACGAAGAAGACCTTCTGCCGGCTCAGCGTGGCGAACCAGTCGTAATCCGTGTAGCCCCGGTCGAAGATCAGCATCGAGCCCGGCGGCAGTTTCAGGCGCCGGGCCACCCGGATCTCGTGTCGTTTGCCCGGCGTGATCACGGCGTAGGCCGGCAGGTAGCTGTCGTGGTCCAGCAACAGATGCAGCTTCACCGCCCCCCTAGTGGTGCGAAACTTTGCCCAGTCAAACACGGCCGCGCATAGGTCGATGACCGTGGCGTCCAGGCTGAACAGCCGGTGACCCAGCGCCACCGCTTTCCCGAAGATGCCCGCGGCCTGCAACGGCGCCTGGCAGCGCCGGAAGGTGACCTGGAACAGTTCCTCGAACAATCTGTGCGTCCGGTGCTGGTTGGCGTAGGCCAGAGTGGACCGCGGCGGGGCGCCGCTCAGGCCCAGGTGCCGCAGGCGTCCCTCGCTGGCCCGCAAGCCCTCGTGGATCTCGCGCAGGCTCTTGGCCTGGCCCAGTTGGCAGAACAGCATGGCCACCAACTGCCCCCAGCAACTGAAGCCTTTGCTGCGCCGCTCCGCCCCATGCTTGCGGACCAGAGCTTCGAACTCCCCCCGCGGGAACCACTGGAGAAGTTGGCTGAAAATGCTGGATACTCGATTCAAGGTTGAACCTCCTCTGCCATGGAGTCGTTCTTGGCAGAACACCTCCACCGTAGCAGGACGGTTCAACCTTCAACTACGAAGCTGTCTTGGACACGAGTGAATCGCCTTTGACGAGCAGTGGGG
>VFZX01000617.1 GCA_016871015.1 Acidobacteriota bacterium
CTGCTGACGCCGATCGAACGCTAGGAGGTCTGGGCCGCCGGAGTCACCTATCTCCGAAGCAAGACGGCGCGTATGGAAGAGTCGGACTTCAGCGCCACCGCGTACGACCGGGTTTACGAGGCGGACCGTCCGGAGCTGTTCCTAAAGGCGCTGCCGGAAAAAGTCGTCGGCCCCGGGGACGCCGTGGGCATTCGCAACGATTCCCGATGGAACGTGCCGGAGCCCGAACTGGTCCTTGTGCTCGATTCGGCGGGTCGAGTCGTCGCGTTTAGCATCGGCAATGACGTCAGCTCGCGGGACATCGAAGGCGCCAACCTCCTCTACCTGCCCCAGGCCAAGGTCTACGAGCGTTCATACGCCATTGGCCCGTGCTTCCTGGTCGGGCCGAGCGAGGAAGAGATCCGGGGATGCGCCATTCGGTTGTCGATCCGTCGGGAAGACCAAACCGTGTTCGCGGGGGAAACCTCCGTGAACCAACTCAAGCGCAGCTTCGCCTCCCTTGCGCAGTGGCTGTGCCGGAGCCAGCGTTTTCCTCACGGCGCCGCCTTGCTGACCGGCACCGGCATCGTGCCCCCGGACGCTTTCACCCTGGCGGCCGGAGACGTCGTGCGCATCGAGATCAGCGGTATCGGCGTGCTCGAAAATCGGGTCGAGACGGTCTGACTCCGGGCCCGCTGCTTGGTTCGGCGAGCGGGCCGCAATGCGCGCGCTGCTGGCGACGACCATCCTGCCTCGCCCTGGAAGGCCGAGGGCGAGGAGGAACCCGAAACCCAGGTCGACGCTCCGACTGGCCGGGTGCTGTAGCACGGCAGAGCGCCCATCCCTCGGACCGATCAGGGCATAGAATCCGGCGTGTCACGGACATGCCGGTCAGGAACCTCGCCTAAGAGCCTGTCTGAAAACGATGAGGGGTGCTGCGGCGAGGGATTTTGGCCGTGGCCCAGGCGGCGAGGTCCGAGCATCCCCGCGGCGGGCTGTGCGGACCGAGCCAACGACGGCCACAGCCCAAAGACCTGCCGCCCGAAGGGTTTTCGCGCCCAGGGCCGTCCGGCTTCGTGGCTCCTCGGTCGAAGATCCACCCGGGATATTCCCCTTCGTCGCGCCTCGCCTTACGGCTCTGGGCGCGAAAACAGCACCCCTCAGAATTTTCAGACAGGCTCTAACGGGCGCTGCGGAAATACTTTTGGGAGCCTGCGGCGTCGGCGGAGAATGGGCTGACAGCATTTGGCACATCCGCCCACTGACCTTTGACCGTATCCATCGACTGCAGTTTGCCCGTGAATGTGAGTTTCACGCGGGCGCCGTCCCGGGCGATCTCGATCCTGGGCCTCGAGGCGACCGGCGCGACCAGGCCCGGCTTGATCGCCACGAAGTCCAGGTCCAGCGCCCAGCTCTCAACCGTCTTGGTTCCGCCGATACCCAAGGCGCTGATTTCCGTGTCAATGACCTTGGATCCGTCGCCGCCCGTCACGATGAAAACGGTAGGGGTGGTGGATCCGTCGGCGAAAACGGACACTTCAAAGTTACCCATTTCGGTTTTGTCCTTCTTCACCTGAATCCAGAACTCGTGCCAGTCGGACGGGTCCAAAGCGATGCCGCGGAATTCGCCGGGGCCGCTAAAGCCAATCGCGGCCTTGATGTCGACGCCGTCGAACCGGTTCATGATGAGGCCGGAGAAGTCCGATGTTGTATCCTCGGGGTTGCCGGTGAAGTTGTCCTGCGGAACGGTCAATGCGAATCCGACGGACCCCAACCCGCGGGGCTGGCTGATGTACACATTCGAGAAGCCTTGGTCGTTGATGAGCGTCCCGTCGCCCGCGTCCGGGTACGGTTTGGGCCCGTCGTCGGCGCCGCCGTGCCGATAGATCGGATCCAGGGGACCTGTTGCTTTTTTGGGGGTGGGGACGCGAGCTCGGAAGCTCAGTGTGACGCCATCATCCATGAACGTATCGGAAACCCCCTGAGCGGTGAGGTCGTGACTCAGATAAATTTTCCGGTTGCTGCCTGGAAGCGGATCGACGTACGGGCACTTCTTTTCTCCGGAGGCAGGATCGATTGTACAGCCGTACTGGCTCGGATTGCCTGTGTCTTGAATGCGAAGGAAAGTGACATTGCCTTCGGTTATGCTCATGACTCCGCCGGGCGAGTTCACACCGGGCGTGAACGCGCCCCCGATCTTCGAGCCATCCCACACGTCCCCGATGTTGTCGTGGCTCCAAGTCCCGTCGAGCGAGGTGAATCCCGAGCCGTCCGCGCCGGCCGTATCCTTGTCGCCGTTGAAGATGTAGGTCCATCCTCCGGGCGGGTCGGAGTACGCCACACCGGCGCGCAAAGGCGGAGTGATCGAGGCAAGAAGATAGCACCACGGGAGGCACTTGAGGAGTCTGCTTTTCATTGGAGTCATTGGAGTTCCCTTTCTGACTGAGCGTATCGAGACGAGCGACCGTCTTCTTCGTTTTCTGATACTCTTAACTGAAAGGTTACTTGAATTGCAAAGCCGGCATAATTTGTATAATAACCGCACCTTATTCCTTGGCAAGAGCAAAAGTTGGGTCATTTTTTGACCACGCTGTTTTGTCGCATGAGTGACGCCGCCTGCACGGTCCCCAAGTCCATGATCTATCGGCTGCGCCGGCGCCACCGCGAATCGGTGCGGGAGGAGATCGCTCACACAGTGGCGGCATGGGTCTGCGGGGCCGTCCTCCTTTACTCGCCGCGGTCTGGATTGAGCGCGGAGCTCAGCGTCCCAGCTCAATATCCGACCATCCCAAAGGCCGTCGCTTCGCCGGGGGATTGGCGCGCGCAGCCCTCCCCGTGGACGGTTTACTCGACCGTCACGCTCTTGGCGAGGTTTCGTGGTTTGTCCACGTCGCAGCCGCGCAGCACGGCGATGTGATAGGCGAGCAGTTGGAGTGGGATGACGCCCAGCAGCGGGAACACGGGCTCGAGGGTTGCCGGGACGTAGACGATGTCGTCGACGCGTTTGGCCAGCGCCTCGTTGCCTTCGGTGGCAATCGCGATGACGGGACCGTGCCGGGCCTTGATCTCCTCGAGGTTACTCAGCACTTTG
>VFZX01000618.1 GCA_016871015.1 Acidobacteriota bacterium
TTGCCGGAATCCATTTCTGGAGGACACGAAAGGCATCCGACGGCGCAGGCGAAGAAAGGACCGCAGGTGCGCGCGAGATCACCGCCGCGGCAAATCGGGCGACGGCGATGCCGACTTTGGGCCTCAAGGCAGGAGACAGATCGCGACCTTCCGACAGCAGCCCGCGCAAGAAGAGCTCGGCGAACGCGCTCGCCAGGTCCCGTCCGGGCCGTAGCTCCATCTTCTGTGCAGATGCGGCGAGCGACTCGCAGAGAACAATCGTCCGCTCAGCGCTGATTTGCGGGCCCGCGCTCGCGAGGGCCCGTGAAACGGCCTGCAATCCCCCCGCGACACTCGCTGCCGCGTCGATCAGCAGGTTCGCAAAGGCCCTGCAGATCGCTTCATCCCCCGCCTCCGCTATCGCGCTCCTGGCGGCGAAATCCTCGACCCACGCAAGCCGCCTGCCGTGAAGCCAGGACGCGATGGAGGCACGCTCGTTCGGCTGAAGGAGGCTAGACAGATCGGGAAGCGGCTCCGACAAGGCACGGGGGGCAATCCTGTCCACCAGGCCTCGAAGGGGCTTGAGCGGCGCGAGAGACGCGAGCGCGGCGGTGCTCCGCGCGCGAACGGTCGGATCACCCGTCAAACATGAATCCGCGAGCATCTGGAGCGTCCGACCGACAATCGGCCGTTTCGGGTCGCTCTCGAGGAATCGGGCGACTGCCGGATCCGCAAAAATTGCCGCGATGTCACTTCCGGTTGCCGCACTTTCGAGCCTTGCCAGGACGTCGACGGCAGCGTCTTTGGAATCCTGCATGGGAATGTTTCCTCCGAGATTCTCAGTTCTGCGTTGCGCCCTCGGTCGGACCCGACGCGCCCGCGCCGGAGCGGTCCCTCACCCGGTGCAGCCACTCCCCAAGCGCCGGATCATGCCCCAGTTCCTTCTGCAGGAGCAGCCTCGCGACGTCCCCGCCGGAAACCAGCAGAACGGGGTGGCGGTCCTCGATTAGCTCCCGCTGGACTTGTACGTCGAAATATGAGGTCGTAATGAAGACGCCGATGTCGCGGTGCTTGAGTCGGGAGATCAGGCGCATCATCGGCTTGACGCCAACGGCGGAGCCCGGACTCCAGCGCTTCGCCTCGACATAGGCTTCCAGCCGAACCTGATGCAGCGCATGCCCCACACGGTACTCTGCGACCACGTCCCTGCCCCCATCCCGCGTCGCCCTCGTTACGGAAAAATCTGAAAAGCGCTCATCCATCAGCCGCACGAGGTCGGCAGCCGCGAATTCGAATTCCCGGTCCGAAAGGCCCTGATGCACCCGCAAAAGAACCATCCTTTCCTCCTTCGTCGAGGGTTCCTGGTCCTTGCGGCTCCTGGGTTCAATCCTGCGTGAGCACTGCAGCGCAAGATATCGTCCAGTGGATACCCACTTTGACCAGGTCGGTGGGCAGTACTTCGAGTCCACCGACGCAGTGCCGGCCACAAGATCCTCGAGCCACGATCTTGAAACCGTCTCCTCCCGCAGGATGGTGAACATAGCGCGGTAGTTCTGGAAGCGGTCGTTCCCCTTTATCCGCCAGACCGCGACGAGATCCTCGAGCGCCGAGACGCCCTCGGCCCCGGGACACGCTAGTCCGAGAAACCGCATGTGCGTGCCCTTTGCGCTCTTCAGGGTCTCGAAGCAGAGGAAGGGCGGAATCTTTCCGCGCTGCCCGGTATGCAGAAGCGAGTAGATACTGCGAAGGAGCCGGTTGCCGCCCACGGTCGTGTCGTGAATCGGTACCCCCTTGGATCGGTTGTCCCCGAAGTACGTGAATAGCCCAGACTCCCGGTCCAGGGAGTCAGGCCACTCAGATTCGCCGAATGTCGTGACAAGGACGCAGAAGGCGCATTTCGTAATGTCCGTTCCCTTTCCCGCCCTGCTCTTCGGACGGAATCCCGAGGTATTGTTGATTCCCTTGCCGTCCGCGAAGCGGAAGAAGCGGTTGAAGACATCCTCGGACTTCTTCCAGTCGTTCGTGTTCCTGTAGGTCGCGTCGATCCTGAGCTCTTGGCACGTAACGGGCAATTCGCGAGCGCCGTTCATTTATCCCCCCCCCAAATTCACCCTACAATCGCAACCCAGATTGCACGCACGCGGGGCTCGCGGCAGTCGGCTAGCTTGTCCCAAATTGCGAGGTCATACTGTCGACTCGACCTAGGGAGGCAATTGAGCGAAACACTGCTGTCGGTGTTCCGAAGCCTAAGGCATCGCTCTACACAGCACCTCAAGCCGCGGGGCCTTACAGTAGGGCTCCGGGTCCATGCCCTTCAACTGCGGCACGCCGCGGTAGTCGATCGCGCCGCCCGCCGCTTCCGATCCGCCCAAGCTCGGTCGACCTGCCCCGGCCTGTCTGGTTTTTCCCGGATGCGCCAGCCGTACTCTCGCCTGCATTTGAGGATTGTACGACGCTTGATGATCTCTGCAGCGCAGATGTCCAGTTGATCATCCGGAGCAGACCGGAGTAGGGCAAGTGCCTCTTCCTGCCCGGGCCATGCCTTCTGGTAGTCTACGAAAGTCCTTAGAGTAAGTCCGACGAGGTCGGTATCGAAACTCCCTAGAAAGAACCCGTACTACCCTGGCAGCACAATAGTCATCTCCGCAGCTTGCTCCAGCGGTATTTCGCCAAGAATGAAGAACGAGGCCGCTGCCCAGCCAAGAATCTCCGCGAGCTGAACAGCAATGGCGGAAATGTCGGAGGACCGTATTGGGAGGTCAACAATCCCAGAACGCTGTATGACCCGGTCAATGGTGTGCGCTGTGACGACGATGCTCGTGGAACGCAACCAGATATCTGCCGGGTTCCGGGTTAGTCCAAGAACAGAGACCCGCACTGAATCGCTCTCGAATGACTTGCCGACATCTGACTGGTCATCCTCTCTTACTAGATGCAAGGCAGCCCATAGCTCTCGGGTGGCCATCTTTATTAGGAGTTCGTGATGCTTGATCCCGGAGTCCTCAGCAATCTTGCGATACCTCGTAACCTCCTTTTTGAAAGCCTTGGTGGTTGGGATATGCAGTTTTGGATTTCGCAACTTGTAG
>VFZX01000619.1 GCA_016871015.1 Acidobacteriota bacterium
GCCGGCGCTCCGTTACCTGTCGATCCACCTGGGCGATATCCGCCGGTTCATGCACACCAACGACTACGTGTTGCCCTTGCTGCGGCGCTACGTGCCAGCCAGCACTTCGAAGGCGAGCGAAGCGGTGCTGACCAGGGCGCAATACACGGGTCCGAATCCGGATGCGCACAACGCCTATCATGAGAACTCCGTCTGGGAACAGTTCGACGCGTTCGGCGACCGGGGAGGCCGGCGGTGGATGGTGATCGACTCGCGGATCATGTGGAGGTGCCGCGCCGACCGCAGGTCACTGGCGTATCCGGTGAGGGACATACCCAAGGTTTCAATGTCTCCGCGCGGGATGCCGTTCATCGAGCGATCGCGCGATCTGCAAGGCACCCTCGAAGCGGTCTGGCCCGACGCGCCCGCCGCAACCCGGACGTTCCGCTTCACGACCGAGCTTCTGTCTCCGGACGGATCACGCCGGCGCACGCGGACCGCCGGGTTTGAGGGCGTCTACATTCGCCGCGGCAATGCGCCGGACCGGGATCCACTGACGTTCCATCCCTCCTACTCGGCGGCCCGGATGTCGGTGGATGCCATGCGCGCCATGGGGCTGACCACTCCGTCGTTCGTGCGCTTGTCCAACGTCGTGGAGCCGCGGACGCGGGCGCAGATCGGCCAGGGAGCCGTGCCGCGAATGAGGGAAATTCTCGAGCAGATCCTGTCAGAGCTTCGAGCCGGTCCATACCGGATTGAGACCGGGAAGACGGCTAACGAAGGGCTGTGGTTCCAGGCGGAGATCCTGGGATATACGCCATAGCCGCCGGGTCCGGTTCTCCCTATCCTCCTGACCCAAGCAGACTCTCCATCCTCTCCTTGATCCCCGCCGAGATCTTCTTTGGCAGCCGCTTCACCGCCTCCGACCGCCGCTCACGGAATGCCGTCCGCTGCCGCCGCACGGCGTCGAGCAGGACGTCACCCGCGAGCGCCGTCATCTTTCGTAGCCCGTGGGCGAAGCTCGGATTCAACTCCGGCGCAGCGCGGTGGCGCCCGTCCATCGCGAGTGTGTCCGCCGCCAGCGCCGTCCCATGATGATAGAGGATCGCCGCGGCGATCGCGCCTTGCGCCAACTGGTCCCCAGCGGACTCGATCAGGTGGCCCAGAGCGTACAGCCCCTGCTTACCGACGGTCAGCGTCATGGTGGCCGCGACCTCCAAGCTCTTTGTGAACAGGGCTGCCAGCGGCACGCCTTCGAGCGAATTCAGATGGAGCAAGTCGTCGAGGTCGATGTCGTGGTCGGTGAGTTGCGATGCGGCTGAGTCAAGCACGTCGCCGGCCGCCTGGAGCCCGATGCCCGCCTTCTTGATGGCCAGGTTCACCAGCAGCGCGTCCTGGCGCGTGAGGTAGCTGTTGACGAACAGACTCGCCGCGGTCCGTTGCAAGAGCAGCTTCCAGGTGTGAAACGACGGCCGCTTTCCCAGCCGGGTCAACACGTGAAGCTGAATCTCGAGCGCGGCCGAAAGGATGGTGAGCGCATCGACGAACCGGTTGCCGGACACGCCCACGATCAGTCCCGTGGTGAAGGCGCGCTCAACAATCTCGGGCTCAAGCGCCTGAAACGCCGCGTTCGCCGCGGGCTCGTACGCATCGGGATGCGGACCGCCACTCTTCCACGCGGGCGAGGCCATCAACGCGGTCAGATACTCCTGCCGCCGCGCTTTGTCAGCATCATCGGCGGCGATCATGGTCCGGCGCCAGGGCGTGTGACGGCTGCGTGCGGTTTCATCCGGCCACACCTCTGCCAGGCGCCGGTCCCACAGCCGGCGATACCAGATCCAGCCAGTGAGGATCGCGATTTCGGCAAGGAACGGCGGTACCGCGAGAACCGCGAGGAACAACCAGTCGATCCCGGTTTCGGGCGCCTTGAATCCCAGAGCATGCCGCAGTTTTTCCGCCACTGACAGCGTGTGATGGTAGAAGAATCCGAGCCATCCGGCAGCGGTGATCGCGAAGCCGGCTGCCAGAGCCCACATAAGCGTCGAGATCAGGAACTGGCCGCGGCGGCGTACGGATTCGAGAAGGGCAGCGGAGTCGGTGGAGCGCTGGGTGGCCACGGCGACCTTATTATAGCGGTCGCCGGCCTGCTCAGTTCTCGCCGTTGATGGCGATCGACAGGCTCTCGGTTTGCGGCGACGCGTTCGCCCAGGGCGACGTGGTGCCCCATACGAAGTTGAATCCCGACATCGTCGATGTGCCCCAGACCAAGTTGGTGCCCCAAATGATGTTGAGCCCGCTAACGGTGGCCGTGCCCCAAACCAGATTCGTCGCGCCAGTGCCAGTCGTGCCCCAGATCAGGTTGGTCGCGTTCGTCGAGTTGAGCTTTAGCATGACCTTTTTCGTCACGGAATCGTAGTACGCCGATGGAGACGCCGCAGTGCCGGTGGGCCTGTCGAAGTTGTTCCAGGCCGCCCATATATCGAGCATCCCTGCGCCGACCGTGAAGATGTCGTGGCTTGCGCTGTGGTACTGGTTCGTCGCCGCGTCGTAGATCGTGGCAGTGGTTGGGAATCCACGCCAGGCGGTCTTCATCAACCGGAACTTCACCTGGTCGGGCGTGAGCGAGGCATCGCGTCCGATCAGCAACGCGGCAGCTCCGCTCACCACGGGCGCCGCCATGCTCGTGCCGGAAAGCCAGAAGAAGTCCGGCGAAGCGGTGGCCGTGCCGCCGGTGACCAGTTCGGAGAGCTTCAAGCGGTTGTTGGGGAACTGGGTCGCGAGTGTTGCGTTTGGCGCCTGATTCGAGCCCACCTTGTTGCCGGGCGCCACGATGTCCGGTTTAACGATCCAGTCCACCGCCGAAGGACCCTTCGAACTGTAGGTGGCGATCACGTCGTTTCCCCGCCAGGAGTCGGACTTGTGGTTTACCGCGCCCACGGTGATCACCAACGGATCGTTGCCCGGGGAGGTGATCGTGCCGTAGCCATTGGAGCCAACGCTGTTGTCGCGGCCCGCGTTGCCCGCGGCCACGACAACGGTAATTCCGGCCTGGCACAGCGGGTCGGTCTTGTA
>VFZX01000620.1 GCA_016871015.1 Acidobacteriota bacterium
GTACTCTCAACAGTGACGCAACGGCTCACCCGTGGTGCCGTCCTCGTGGCTGTTGGCCGAGGCCAAGCTAACCGCGGGCCGGGCGCCGCCGCTGGATCCTGATAATCCCGAGGCCCTGGTGGCGCCATCAGCGCGCTCGATCACGATTGGAGCCATGCCGGAACGCACATGCGGCGCGGGATGGAATGCGCCCCTCAGAGTCCGTCGGCACTGTACTATTACGCGACCGGCTGCTTGCTGCCGCACCGCCGTTGTGAAGAGGCGGCGGAGTTGTGCCAGCGGGCGGTTACCTCTACCCAGCCGAACCCATGTGCCACATGGCAATCGCGAACTGCTATCAGTGGATGGGCCGGTTCTCCGAGGCAGTCGGCTACTACCGGCGGATGCAGCCCATGTTCGAGGCGGTGCCGCGTTTTCTCGGTTTGGCTCGACATCGACACGCGCTACGATCCGATGCGGACGATGCCGGAATTTCAGCGATCTGTCTCGCGGCTCGGATTGATGTCCGGAAAGGTTGACTGAGAAATCCCGGTCACTTCGGATACTTGGGATCCATCTTCACTTCATTCAACTGCGCCGTGTGCCGCAGCGTGTGGGCGGACATCAGCACGAGATATTGATACCCGTCCATGGTTCCGGACGACCGGCCCCGCAGATCCTCGCCCGTCGTCTTGACGAATTGGACCGACGTGTCCCGCCGCTCGTTGAACGCCTTCTCGACGGTCTCCGGAGTCTCGAACTTCCCGCTTGGCACCAGCATCTCCGGGGCATTCGCCTTCCAGGACCGGTCCGTGATCCGGGCGATCAGCTTCTCATCGTCCGCTTGCGACTTGCGCGAGACCCCCTCCTTGATCGGAGCCTTCAGGATCTGCTTGGTCACCATATTGAACAGCGTGGACTCAGTCGCCACCAGATGCTCCGCGCACTCGGCGATGCTCCAGCGCTCTGGAGCTGGCTTGAACGTCCACTGCTCCTTGTTCACGCCCTGAATCGAAGCCAGGAACTCCTTCCGCGACTTCTCGAGATGCGAAATCAGGAAATCGCGCTCGCCCGGCGTAAGTGGAACCGCCACGCCGTCCTTGATCACAAACTTGGTGCGGGTCATCACCAGCGGAAGCGTCCCCGGTCCCTGCGACCATTCGCCCTTGAGTTCCGTGGCCTCGCTGTTGGCGGTCCCGGTGAACTTGCCTTTGACCTGCGGGAACTCCGCGCTCACGCGGAGTCCGTCCACTTCCACCGTGCCACCAGCGATTCCCATCGCACCCTGATCAATCGAATCGAGGGTCGCCTTCAGACCTGCGTCAGACTTCACGAGATGGAGTGCCAGCCTCAGGCCGCCTCTTGGGGTTTCGAGTGTGCCGTACCAATCCCCGAGGGGATCGGCGGCCATTGCAGCCGCGCAAAGCGCGAACAGAGAGAGGGTATTTTTCATGGTCGGGGAAACCTTAGGTCCATGATGGCACGCCGTGCGCAACGATATACTTGAGGGACCGTGCGGAGTCTGAACCTGCTGTGGGTGTGCGCATCCGTCGCCACTGCCCAAGATCTGGCCACCGAAGCGGTGGCGATTCTCAAGAAGAACTGCTTTTCTTGCCACGGCGCGGCGATGCAGATGTCGAAGCTCGACCTGCGGACGCTCGAATCAGCCAAGCGCGGCGGCGAGCGTGGACCCGCGATCCGGTCAACCAATCCCAAACGCAGCCTGCTGTACCTGCTCGCCTCACACCAACAGAATCCGTCGATGCCTCCGGGTCAAAAGCTCGCGGATGCCGACATCGATCTGCTCGGCCGCTGGATCACCGCCGGCGCGCCGTATCCGGCTGTTGAACTGACCAAGGAAGAAGCCGAAGCCAAAGCGGCGCTCGCGGCCATGGAGGAGCGTCCGATCCTGCCCGGGGAGCGGAACTTCTGGTCGTTCCGTCCGGTGGTCCGGCCCGCGGTTCCCGGAGGCGCGGCGAACCCGGTGGATGCCTTCCTCCGCGCCGGGTGGGCGAAGCGTGGACTGAAGCCCGCGCCGCAAGCCAGCCGCCGGACGCTGATCCGGCGCGCCTATCTCGATTTGCTGGGACTTCCGCCATCGCCCGAAGAAGCCGCTGCATTTGAACAAGACTCTTCGCCCAAGGCGTGGGAGAATCTGGTCGAAAGGCTTCTTGCCTCCCAGCACTATGGCGAGCGCTGGGCGCGGCATTGGCTCGACTTGGTGCGCTTTGCCGATTCCGGCGGCTTCGAATACGACAACGAGCGTCCCACCGCCTTCCGTTACCGGGATTACGTCACCGCCGCGTTCAACAAGGATAAGCCGTACGACGAGTTCATCCGCGAGCAGATCGCGGGCGACGAGTATCCTGGCGGATCCGAAAAGACGATCGCCACCGGATTCCTGCGGCTCGGCCCGGAGAACAACATCAAGAATGAGCTGACGCGGCAGGACGAGCTCGACGACATCATCTCGACGACATCGCTCTCCTTCCTCGGCATGACACTTGGTTGTGCACGGTGCCACAACCACAAGTTCGATCCCATCCCACAAAAAGACTACTACCGGATTCAGGCCGTCTTTTTCTCGACCAAGGGCCAGAATTTCCCGCTCGTCGACGCCGGTCTGGTGAAGCAGTATGACGCGGAGCAGAAGCGCATTGACGAGGCCCAGGCTCCGCTCAAGAAGCGCAAGACCGCGATCGAGAAGCCCCACCGCGACCGCATCTTCGAAGAGCGCGTCGCCAGGCTGGCCCCGTATATGCAGGAGGCCTGGAGGACTCCGGAGTCCAAGCGCACCGAAGGCCAGAAGCTCAACGCTCGCCAGATCGAGCGGACGCTCCAGATCACCGACGCCGATCTGGTGGCACGCATGCCGCCAGAGGAGAAGTCGGAGCACCAGCAGACCGCCGATGCCATCAAGTCGCTCGAAGGATCCCGGCCCAAGATGTACGATTCCGCGCTCGCGATCACCGAGGCGGGCCGCGATCCTCAGGTCTCGCACTTCCTGCACCGCGGCAGTCTTGGCAACAAGGGATCGGCCGTTCAACCCGGAATCCTGAGCGTGGCCGCG
>VFZX01000621.1 GCA_016871015.1 Acidobacteriota bacterium
CTCGCTGTACGGACGGTCACGATCGACGCCGTCGCGGATCCACTCATAGTAGTCCTGCGTCCATTTCGGATTGATACCAACCGGGAAGATCGACACGCGGAAAAGATCGGCGAGGCGGAAGGTCCAATAGTCGACGTATTCGGGCGATTCGAGCAGCGCGTCGATCACTTCGGCGCGCTTGCGCGGATTCCTGCTCGCCACGAACTGCTCCACCCGCCCGGGTGGAGGAAGGCGGCCCGTGATGTCGAGACAGACGCGGCGGAGGAACTCGGCGTCACTGCCCAGCTCCGACGGCACGATGTTGAACCGGCGCAGCTTCGCGAAGACCTCGTCATCAATGAAGTTGTTCGATACGGTCTTCGGATAGTCCGCCACTGGAGCCCCGATCACGCCGACGCCAATGCGGGCGTTGCGTCCGGCGGCCTTGATCAGGATCGCGGTCTCCCCGGGCTTGACCGTTTCGATCTCGCCCGCGGCTGTGACCGCCGCGATCTCGCGGTCGTTCGATGTGTAGAGCACGCGGTGCGTGAAATCCTCGGTGCGCCCGCCGGAATAGTGTGCCGTGACAAGAATGCGTTGCTTGTGTCCGGGTGAGAGAACGATGTCTTTGGGAAATGTCTCGAGCTTGACCACGCGCGCGGAGACCGTCGACGCGGCCTCGCCGAACGGAGCGCCGGCGCGGATCCAGGCAAGGATCGCCTGGTAGTCGTCGGAATCCTTCGTGAAGCGCCGTCCGCCGCCGTGTGGAACCTCCATGGTGGCCTTGCGCAGCAGCAGACTCTGCTCCGGATTCGCCTTGTCGATGCGCGGAACCAGCGGTCCTTTCGATTCTGGCGACAGGACCTGGAACACCCCGCCCTCGACGATCCATCGAAAGTCCTCGCGGGGATGGATGCCGTTGCTGGAAAGCTTGAAGCCGGCCTGTCCCTTGACGCCGCCGTGGCACCGGCTGCCTTCACATCCGCGCCGGGTGAAGATCCCGCCGATGTCCCGCTCGAAGCTGAACGGTTTCGCTTCAGCCGACTTCTCCACGCGAAGGGCTGCCCATCCGCGAACTCCATCGGCACGGGCTTCGAGCGCCGTCTGGCCGTCGCGGGCCGCGAAGACACGGCCCGTGTCCCGCACCGCCGCCACCGCCGGATCCTGGACCGTGAAGGAGGCCCTCGACGTTACGTCAGTCTCGCCGCCATCGCTCATCTTCGCCATCACCGCGAACTGCTGCGAGGCGCCCTTTCCGGTCAACGTCACCTGGCCGGGCTCCAGGCGCAGGCTCACGATCCGCGGCCCGGCCGCGGCCAACGATGCCATCAACAGACCGGCCGCGAATCTCATGACGCTGCCTTCACCACCATGATTGGAATCTCCTTCACCAGGAATCTCGTGCCCAGTTCGCCCTTCACAACGGGCTGGGCGTAGATGCGTCCGATCACCGGAGCCCGGGTTGCGGGCGCGGAGGAATCGGGCGCCAGCACCAGGGTCGCCTTCTGATTCTTGGTGACGAACCGCTCGCGCTTGCTCATCACCGGCTGCGGCGGACTGTCCGGATCCACCTCTGTCGCGGTCACGGCACGGACGCCCTCCGGCAGCCCTTCCATCGACACGATCACGTAGCCGTCAAAGCCTTCTTCCTGATCGGTGATGATGCTCACCTTCTGCGCCTTGCCGGCCTCGAGGTTCAGGCAGTCGAGGTTCACCTTCACTTCGCCCATGTGGGGAACCTGCGGCCTCACGAGCACCTTGTAGCGCATCTGCCGGTCGCCGTACACCGCCGTGATATCACGGATCTCGAGGGTGAACTCACCGCCGCGCGGAAAGGTGTACTGCGTTTTGGGATGGATCTGCTTGGAGAGGTTGGTGTTTGAATTGACGAACGACAGGATGTTGGTGAACGCTTCGACGCCGTCTGAGTCGACGATGCGCAGATACGGATTCATCAGCGGAACCGTCTTTCCGGGCGTCTCGATCTCGATCGCGATCCGGTCGCCTTCCTTCACCGCAAAGCGCACGCGGTCGATGTCGCCCGGCCGCTCAATCGAACCCGTGACCATTGCGGGCAACTCGATCCTGTGCGGCTCCACGGGGACCTGTGTTGGCTCGGCATCGGCGTCCACCACCGGGACTAGCTTCGCCGCCGCGGCCAGCGATGGAAGCGCCCGGGCCGAGAGATCGCGCATCCGTTCGGTGGACAGCGCGCGGGTCCAGTTGCGCTCACTCCAGCGGGGCGCGTCGTGATCGCCGCCGTGGGTGGGAGCCGGTCCACGGATCACGCGCAGCACGTATTCCTGGCCCGCGCCGCCGTGGCCCCAGAATCCGTTCACGCGAATGAAGTACTCGCCCGCTTCCTTGAAACGGTAGGTGAGCACCGCTTCCGTGCTCAGGTTCGGATAGGAGACCGGCTCGTCGGTGAAGGCAAGCCGTGCCGGCCGGTCCGGATCGAACCAGCTTCCGGTGGGCTTGTAGAGCGCGAGCCCGGGGTCGAGCGCCTCGCTCGATGTGGTGATGAAGGTGATCTCTTCGTCCGCCGCGGCGCGGAACGAATAGTAGTCCACCTCGCCCACCTGCGCGATCTTGCCTTGCACGGCGGCAGGGATCGAAGCCAGGGGCTGCGCTTGCTTTGGAAGGTCGTGAGGTTCCGCGCTCTCGCGCAGCGAAGGTTCCGCGTGCAGGAAGAGATTCAGCGCGTTCGAGATTCCGCCCGGCGAGAGCACGCGGAACGGCAATGCGCCCTTGGCGCCGGCGTCCACCTGGATCTCAATCTTAAGGAGGTCGGCGGGCTTGCGTCTGGAATCACCGGATCCGGCCTCGGTTTCGACACCGGTCATTTTCGCCGACGCGCCGGACTTCTCAAACCAGATTGCATAGGCGCCCTTCAGACCGGAACCGCGGATTGTGGCTTCGAACGATGTCCCAGGATTGGCGCCAAGCGGAAAGATCGACTCCGTTTTCGGAGGCGCGGGTGGCGCGGCGCACACTACCCCGCAGCAGGCCAGCGCCAGCAGCCGGGGCAACGTAGAATTCATCCCGATGCCAATATCATA
>VFZX01000622.1 GCA_016871015.1 Acidobacteriota bacterium
GCAACCCGCGTGGAGTCAAACGGAAGATGAGCAACTACAACCTGAGGCCACGCGGACGATGCCAGACCCGCCGCGTCAAGATCGTATTGCGGATCAAGAAACGTTAAGTGAACAGTATTGGGGTTAAGCCGGTCCTGGTGCTATACGACCCGAGGCGTCCCGCCCATTCGTTCAAGCGGAGACGCGTGGTTGACCTGGGTTGGATCAAGATCGTCGTGAAGTTCGAGGTGCGCCGGGTCTGGACGATGGATCCCACTGAGATCATCCGCCGGAAGCGGACTCACATGCTGCCGGCTGTGATGGCGATGGACTCAACGCAGGCGCAGATCCGGGAAGCGTCGTTGATGATCGAGTCAGTGGATCGGGAGGCCGAGCGGCGGAGGCTGTTCCAGGAGGCGGTCACGTTTGCGGCCGTGCGGTACAATGAGGCTGAAATCGAGAAAATGTTAGGGAGGGTGAAAGCCAATATGCTGCCCCCAATGGAAGTGGTCCGAAGGACCCAGATCGGCCAGCGGATTGAGAAAATCGGGATGTTCAAAGGGCACCAGAAAGGACGCCACGAAGGGCGCGTGGAAGCCCTTCGTGACTCGATCCGGAGCGTGTTGCGCCACCGGTTCCCGGAATTCCAAGTTCCCGTGGAGGGCCTGCCTGATGACGAAGAGGCTCTCACGGCGCTGATGAACACCGCGTTGACGGCCAGGGACGCTGGCCAGGTCGCATCCGCCCTCAGGCCGGCGGGCTGAGCCGGGTTCACTTGAGCGGGGCCAGGAACAGGTAGTCGTTGCTCGCGTTTCCGTTGTGGCAGTTGATACAGCCGGCGACGCGTCCCTCGGCCGGCACGTTACCGGCGGCGGTGCGCTGGAGCCAGTACCAATCGTTCCGGTCGGGGTGGAAACCTTCTGCCTTGTACATGAGCGTAACGGCGGCCAGGGTGCGGTCCGGCATGAAGTTCTCCTTGATGACGATGCCACCCGGCAGGATCTGCCCGCGTTTGTTCGTGATGGAGTTGAGCGCGATGTCGTTCACGTAGGTGGTGATGAACGCGCCGTGTGGGGAGTTGCCCGCCATTAGGGCGGTGGTGCCGGGCATGAGTTGCCACTTGTTGCGATAGTCTTGGGCCTGGACATATTCCCAGACAGAGGCCGCGCGGGTTTCGGGAAGGCGGGCGATGGAGCCAGCCTGGAGATAGTCGTTGGTGGCGGACGCCTTGTGGCACTCGATGCAACCCGCGACGCGGCCTTCGGCGGCAACCGTTCCGTCGGCGCGCCGCTGGAGCCAGAACCAGTCGTTGTTGGCCGCGTCGAAGCCTGATGACTTGTACATCACCGTGAGCGCGGCGAGTGCTCCGCCGGACATGAAATTCTCCTTGACCACCATCGCACCGGCAGGCATGCGGCCCGCCCGTGTCGAGATGGCGTTGTAGGCCGTCTCGTTGACCCACGTGGACACGGTCGCACCGTGCGGAGCCATGCTCATCTGATTTTCGGCCGTACCAGGCCATAGACGCCACGTGAGACGGTAGTTCGAGGCGTTGAGGAACTCACTCACCGCGGCAGCGTTGGGCGCGGGTGGGCGGATGACGTCGGCGAGAAAGACATAGTCGTTGGCCTTTGCGCGGGAGTGGCAATTGAAACAACCTGCCACGGCACCCGACGCGCCGAAGGTTCCGTCGGGCCGGCGCGTGGAGTAGAACCAATCGTTGTTGGCGGGATCAAAGCCACGAATCTTGAACATGACGTACTCGAGGAGCAAGTTGCGCTCCGGGCCATGGGCGTTCTTGGTGACGATCGAGCCTGCCGGGAACGCTCCGGCCTTGTTTGCAACCGCCGTGCGCGCGGCGTCGTTGATCTGGACGGTGAGCAGGTTATTGTGTGGCGGGATGCCGGAATAGAGCTGGCCCTTGCCTTCGATCAGCGAGTAGTTCTGCCGGTAGTTCTGGCGAGTGAGAAAACTCCATACCTCCTCGGCCGTAGCGCCGGGCAGGGCTGTCTCCGATTGGGTGGCGCCGTCCACGGCGATGGCCACCCGGTCCAGCGACGTGACTCCGCCCGAGCGGATTTGGAGCGGAACGGCGTCTCCGGCGGTGACTCCGGCAGGGATCGTCACGTTCAGCAGGTTCATCCCCGGCACACCGGGCGCCAGACCAGCGTATAGAACCGCTGCCGACCTCCCTCCGATGAGCACCTCCGGAGCGAGCATGGCACGCCGGTTCACGTCGCCTGTGGACAGGCCGGTGGCCAAGGTGGGCGACACCTGGCCAAGACCGGTGGCATAAATCGAGATGACCGAACCGGTCCTGGCCGGACGCCCCCGCATCGCCGTGGGTTGGGCCACGGTAGAGTCGTCAGCGTTGATCGCGACCGCTGCGCCGGTGCCCATGCCGCTGATGGTGAAAATCGCTGGGGATGCGCGAACGATCGACACATCCATGGAAGGCGAGCTGAGACCTCCACGGCTGACGATGACGGGCACAGTGCGGCTGGCTGTACCCAGGTCGAGCAATGAGTAGGGAACCTGGACATTGACTTGGCGGGGCGAAACATAGAGGACGGCAGCGGACATGCCGTCGAAGGTGACGGAGACACCGCCAAGAGCCGTGGGCCAGGGCGAGCCCTGGGCGGTAGCGGTCTCTGCGGCCAAGTTCTCACCGAAAATCGTGGCCAGCGATCCGGGCGCCAGGGCGGCGCTGGCGGTCCGGCTGAGCGACGCGCCGTTGACAATGCCTGCCGGCGAGATGACCGGCGCGGTCTGGGCCGCGGCGACGGCGGCGACGAAGAGTAGGGCGGCGGAACGGGTTAACATGCGGGCAACCTCCAAAGGAGAGAATATTCTCGTCTTACGTCGGAGATCGGAGGAGTTCCCCCCTCGGATCATGAAGTTTTTTTTAGGCGGCGGACGGATCTTCGCAAGACACGGCTGGCTGGTTGGGCGGAACGAGGTAGAATCACCAGAGGAGTCACTGTAGGAACGGCGGAATCCGCCGATTAGTATGGGGAAGCTTTCCG
>VFZX01000623.1 GCA_016871015.1 Acidobacteriota bacterium
TCGTTCAGGTAGCGGGGAATCACTTCCCGGTAGATCGGATTGGCCGGCTCAAGTCCCGCCGGACCCCGCCGCAGCAGGCCGAGATCGATACAGTAGCTGACATCGTCGGACAACGGATTGGACTCGAAGTCCCCACCCGCCAGGATCGGACCCACTACCCGCCGCACCCGCTCTTCCTCAAGCTTGTGCCCCAACTGATCGATGTGCGTGACTTTCCCTTGGATCAGACTCTCCTTCGCCGCCTCGATCGCCTCGACCGTGACGGGCAGCCGCGGCATCTTCATCGTGACCTTCTGCGCGAGCGCGTTGACCAGCCACGGCTGGCCCTGTGTCAGCTCCCATACCCGCTCGAATACCGGCTCCTCAAACACTTGCCCCGTCTCAGCCGTGTGCTGGAGATACAGCCGCCGGATGTCATCCTTCGAGAAATCCCCCAGCCGGATCGACTCCGCCTTGATGTTGAATGCCGACCCGCCCGTCACTACCGCCTTCTCCCGCGAGGAATGGATCCGGTAGTCGCGAATGTCGCGCAGTCCGCACAGCACCACCGACTGCGGGAATCTTACAGGCCGGCTGGGATAGCCCGCCCTCAACTCTCGCAGCACTGACAGAAGCGTATCCCCAATCAGCGCGTCCACCTCGTCCAGGAACAACACCAACGGCCGCCGATCCCTCGCCGACCACTCCGCGAGCATGCCGCCAAAGTCGCCCCCTCCAAACTCCCCCTTCCTTAGCTCTTCAAAGCGCTCCTGCGGGAAGGTGTCGCCCAGTTGCGTGATTGCATCTTTTGCGATCGCAGCGAGGATCGAACGCGTCGCCTGCGGCACATCCTCGCGCAGCGCCTGCGCTCCTTCGATATTGGCGCAAACCGCCCGGAAGCGCCCTTCCGAATTGAGCCGATTGACCAGCGCGAGCATCACAGAGCTCTTGCCTGTCTGCCTCGGCGCATGCAACAGGAAGTACCGCCGCTGCTCGATCAGCCCCAGGATCTCGGCCAAGTTGACACGCTCTAACGGTGGAACCGAGTAGTGAATATCGTCTTGAATCGGACCCTCAGTATTGAAGAAGCGCATCACATTCCCCAGACCTCGATCGCATAGCCGTCCTGCTCGCGCCGCTGCCGGAATATTTTCTGATCCCAAGACCGCTCGCCGCGGTCGAACACCACCAAATGTCCCTCGCTAGTCCCCGCGCGTTGCATGTATCCGGCGGCCTGCGCCGCCCCGTCAGCCAAGAACTTCTCAGTCGGCGGATTGCGCGTGACCTTCAATTCGATCACCACCCGCTGCTCGCCACCCTTCCACTTCCACCGGACCAGCAAGTCGGTCCGTCCCCTCCCCAGGCCATACTCCCGGTCGATTGTTCCTCCTCCGTTCACGATCCTCTGCAGGAACGCCTGCAGCAAGAGCTGTGGGCCAGACTCGTGATACTCGAACCGTCCCACCCAGTGCTCCGAATTCTCACGGAAGAACTGCTGGAACGCCGTCATCAGCTTCGGCATATCCAGCCGCTGATCCACCGGACTGATGTACCACGCCGGACTCTGCTTGTCGGCCAGACGCTCGACCATCCCCTCATTCAAGTAACGCGGGATCACTTCGCGGTAGATCGGATTGGCCGGCTCAAGTCCCGCCGGACCCCGCCGCAGCAGGCCGAGATCGATACAGTAGCTGACATCGTCGGACAACGGATTGGACTCGAAGTCCCCACCCGCCAGGATCGGCCCCACTACCCTCCGCACCCGCTCTTCCTCAAGCTTGTGCCCCAACTGATCGATGTGCGTGACTTTCCCCTGGATCAGGCTCTCCTTCGCCGCCTCGATCGCCTCGACGGTCACCGCCCGTGTCCGGTCTTCGAACTCCGGCATCTTCATCGTGACCTTCTGCGCGAGCGCATTCACCAGCCACGGCTGGCCCTGTGTCAGCTCCCACACCCGCTCGAATACCGGCTCCTCAAAAGCCTGCCCTGTTTCAGCCGTGTGCTGGAGATACAAGCGCCGGATGTCATCCTTCGAGAAATCTCCCAAGCGGATCGACTCCGCTTTGATGTTGAACGCCGACCCGCCCGTCACAACCGCCTTCTCCCGTGAAGAATGGATCCGATAGTCGCGAATGTCGCGCAGCCCGCACAGCACCACCGACTGCGGGAACCTTGTCGGCCGGCTTGGATAACCCGCTCTCAGCTCCCGCAGCACCGATAAGAGCGTGTCGCCGATGAGCGCGTCCACCTCGTCCAGGAACAACACCAACGGGCGCGGATCCCTCGCCGACCACTCCGCCAGCAGCCGCCCGAAGTCCCCGGGCCTCGCTCCGCGCGTGAACACCTCCTCACAACGCGCCTCCGGAAATGGGTCCTTGAGCTGATCGTTCGCGTCCCTGCCGATTGCCGCGAGGATCGCACCAGTGGCCTGAGCTACGTCCTCCCTCATCGCCTGCGCTCCTTCGATGTTTGCGCAAACCGCGCGGTAGCGCCCTTCCGAATTCAGCCGCTTGACGAGCGCGAGCATCACCGAGCTCTTGCCCGTCTGTCGGGGAGCATGCAATAGGAAGTAGCGTTCCTGTTCGATCAGCCCTAGGACCTCCGGTAAATTGACGCGCTCTAACGGCGGAATCGAGTAGTGACGGTCCGGCTTCATCGGACCTTCGGTATTGAAGAAGCGCATCACATTCCCCAGACCTCGATCGCATAGCCGTCCTGCTCGCGCCTCTGCCGGAAAATCTTCTGATCCCAAGACCGCTCGCCGCGGTCGAACACCACCAAATGCCCCTCGCTAGTCCACGCCCGCTGCATGTACCCGGCTGCCTGCGCCGCCCCGTCAGCCAAGAACTTCTCAGTCGGCGGATTGCGCGTGACCTTCAATTCGATCACCACCCGCTGCTCGCCACCCTTCCACTTCCACCGGACCAACAAGTCGGTCCGGCCCCGCCCCAATCCATACTCCCTGTCGATTGTTCCTCCGCCGTTCACGATCCTCTGCAGGAACGCCTGCAGCAAGAGCTGGGG
>VFZX01000624.1 GCA_016871015.1 Acidobacteriota bacterium
AGGTTCGAATCCTCCCGGGGGTACCAGTGAACTACTCACGCGTATCTGTCCCGGATACGGCGCCTCGCGCGCTGCCCTGCCCGACCGGGCCGGGAAGTAACCGTCTGCCTGAATCACCGTCTGCCTCGCGTCGCGGACTTTCCGGCGCCCGTTGTCCACCGGACACTTCTCGAGAAGGGGGACAACGCACATGCTCAAAGTCGAACGGCCATAAACGCTCGAGGCAGCGCGTATGGACAAGGGCTCAACACCGCTCGGCCAGGTCATCCAGCTCTTCTGGATCCGCAACCAGGCGGAGGGCCGCCCGAACCGTACGGTCTCCTGGTACGACCACCGGTTCGACTGGCTGGTCCGTGAGTTTGGCTTGGGCCATCCCATCGGCGAATTCACGGAAGAAAAGCTCCGCTTGCACATCTCCGGCTACCACCGCAACTCGCGCAGAGGCGAGCCGCTGCGGCCCTCGACCATGAACAACCACGGGCGGTCGCTGCGGGCCTTCTTCCACTGGTGCTACAAGGAGGGCTACACGTCAGTGCGCCTGCTCGGTCGCTTCCGGCCGCACAAGATCCCGGCCGAGGTGACCACTTAACGTGCAACTATTAGTTGCATATTCCATGTGCCATGGATGGACTTGACCGTGCGCTTGAGAGGAGCCGCCGCATGATTGAGGCGGCCCTTGCTGAAACCAGAGCCGAGCTCGATCGCCTCGACGAGCGCAGGCACGAACCGTTGGAGCAGATAGCCCGAGGGGAGGCGATTCTCAGCGGCGGTCCAGCTGGCCCGACCGACGGCATGCCGTTGACCCTTCACAAGGCGCTCGCTCGTGTGCTGGAGGAAAGAGGCAACGAGTGGATGACCGCGCGCGCTTGCAGACGAGGTCAACCGGCGCGGCCTATACCGCAAGCGCGACGGTAGTTCCGTCGAGATCGATGAGGTGCACGCTCGTACAAACAACTACGGCAGCCTTTTCGAGAAGCAGGGGGCCAGTATCCGTCTGAAGAAGGGGGTAACTGTCATGACAAAGCCAACGGCGAAATGCGAGTTTTTCAAGGACGACGACGATGGCTTCTTCGCTTGGCAGGTGGCGAATCCGAGAGGTGAGTTCATCAACACTCATCGGAAGCCGAATCCGAACTACTTGGTGCTTCTCAAATCCGGGTGTCCGCATTTCAAGCGCGGCAAAAATCTCAAATGGACCAAGGATTACGTGAAGGTCTGCTCCGTCGAACACGCCGCGCTCGTACGATGGGCAACTGAGACCGTCGGCGGACAGATTACCCCCTGCAGCATGTGCTTTGGCAGATAGCGTTGGGGTGCCGTCTGGAGCCCCGTCCAAAGCCCGTTGGACTTGGCAATTGCAACCCTGTGCCGATGCTGAACTTCCCGCACAGACGCTCCCGGTAGACAAGCGATCCCAATGCTTGGCCGGTCTTTCTAATGGATTGATGAATAAGTGGCGTCGAGTGTCGACCACGCACGGGGATTAGGAACCCGTCGACACTCGTGCGGCCATGACCGACGCATGCCGGTACGCGCGCGACGACCGATTCTTAGGTCGCGACCACCACACCACTTTCGGCGAAGCCGCGGGAGTAGCGCTTTCGCTTGAGAAGCTATGTCAATGCCGAATCCGTTGCTTTCGGTCAATCCAGAGCAGGTCGCCCAAAGGGGCGATCGCATCTACGAACCAATCTTGAGCATGGCGCGGTTGAATCCGCTCGGGGTCGCCAGTCCTCTTCGCTCATATCTGAGCCAGCTTTGGAAACCGACCGACGAGTCGGTTGGCGAGATTCGGACCGCCGATCTGCCGCGGCCTGCCGACGTAAGCCGTCTTCGACCCGTCTCTCAGGATTTCATCGGGTCCCGGCTAACCAGCCGTTCGCGTGCGTAGATCTCCCCGCGCTCCGACCCGACCGCTGACGGGTCGAGGAGCCCGTGCGGCCCGAAGCTGTGGTCGCGATTGCTGTGGGTGTAGATCAGGACTCGCCCGAGTTGGCGGAAATACGGCGACGCGTCTTTTTATCGCCCGGCGACTTTCCAAGCGGCGCCGTCGCCTAGGATTCGGACGGGCCGGGTCGAGCCATATATCCACAGCAGCCGCATCTCCGAGTCTCCTATGTTGGTGACCCGATGGAATACCCCGGCCGGCATGTAGCAGATATCAAGCGGCTCGGCTTCGAACCGCTTTCCTTCAGCCTCGATTAGAGCTTTGCCCTGAAGGATGGTCAGCACTTCTTCGGTGTTATGGCCATGCACCCGTGCCGTCGAGCCGGGGGCGAACGTGGAGATGCCGCTGCTCAAGTTCTTCGCTCCGGCATCCTCGAAAAGTTTCGGCGTCGCGGTGATACCCTGCTCCACCTGGCGGTAGCTGGGGCGGAAACTCACGAAATGAACGCCGGGCATGTGCGGTTCCTCAAATAGCCGCTCGACCGCTCACTGTGGGTTACATGCGACTCGACGAGACCGGACTGATGGAGCGCTTGCCGATACGCGACCCAAATCCATGTCCAATTTCCTGGGGATCGGCCGTTTTCTCTTGCCCGTTCATAACCTGAGAAGACCTGAACGCACGGCGCTGACGATAGCCCCGAGGCGCGACGTGGCTCCCAATTTCTCAAAGATAGCGCTTATGCTTATATAGCCCTTCGCGGTTCGCTCGGACACGCCAAGTCGTTTCGCGACTTCAGCGTTGCTCGTACCTTATGCTATCCAGGTCAGCAACTGAAGATCTCGCCTGAATAGCCTATCGTGAGCCCCGCCACGCGGTCAAAGCAAGCGTCACGTGATTGACGTAACTGACAAGGCAGAGAATGCACTACAAAGAAAATGAAAACACCAACGTGGTAGAAATGCCAATACACCACGGGGTCGGAACGATCGTTCGTCGCAAGTTCTTCCCCGGGTCCAGCCAGCTTCCGATAAAGATGGAGATCTGGGAGCTCAAGCCTGGAGTCAGTGAGGGAAGTCACACCCACGACGGG
>VFZX01000625.1 GCA_016871015.1 Acidobacteriota bacterium
TGATGCGGACGAGCATCCAGGAGATTCGCACGCGCGGCTCAAAACGGAAATGTGGGCCTAAATCTTAGCCTGTCCACGCGGCTCGTGATGAAACTCATTCCCGTTCGTCCATCTGGAGAAGCTCCCGTGACGGAGGAGGAGATCAAGGTTCTGATCGCCGAGGCCACCGAGCACGGCACGTTCGATGAAGCCGAGCAGGAGATGGTGGAGGGCGTGTTCCGGTTGGGCGACCGGCGCGTGGTGGACCTCATGCAGCCGCGCGGCAAGGTCGTGAGCCTCGACCTCACACTCGGTTGGGCGGAGAACGTCGACCGCGTTCGTTCCTCGGCATATTCCCGTTTCCCGGTCATCGAGCGCGAACTCGACCGCGTGGAAGGCGTGGTGCACGTGAAGGATCTGTTCGTGGCCATGAGTGAGACGGGAGGCTTGGATCTCCGCGCGCTGGCCCGCAAGCCGCTCCTGGTGCCTGAACTGACACCCGCGCTCGATGTGCTCGACCGGTTTCAGGAGTCTGGAGAGCAGATGGCACTGGTCGTCGACGAACACGGGGGCGTAATGGGCCTGGTCACCTTAACGGACCTTATGCAGGCTGTGGTTGGCGACCTGCGAGCTCCCAGTGAAAGACCGCAACCGAAGCTGGTGTTACGGGAGGACGGCTCCTGGCTGATCGACGGTTCTTTCGCTGTGGCGGACCTGGTGGAGCAACTCGGCCTCCGCGACATCCCCGGCGAGGAAGAGGGATTCGCCACCGTGGGTGGGCTGGTCCTGGCGCATCTGCGACGAATTCCCGTTCCCGGCGATCACTTCCTTGTGGACGGCTTGCGATTCGAGGTACTCGACATGGATGCGAATCGGGTGGACAAGGTTCTGGTGAGCCGCGTCGAAAACTAGTACGCCTCAGCCGCCCTCGAAGCCATCCTCTAAACACAGTATGGACACCCGCGGAGGAGGCCGATAGCCTAGTCGATTGGGCAGTAAACTAAGCAACCGAATCGAACAACGGCGCCGCGTTCTCCGTTGCGGGCTGAGCCTTGTCCTGGTCTGCGGACCGGTTGCGAGCGGGACGCCGTTAACACTCGAACAAGCCTTGGCGCTGGCGGAGCAGAATCACCCATTGTTGCGCGCGGGTGCGGCGCAGGTGGATGCGGCGCGCGCGGCGATGGTGACGGCTAAGGCGTATCCGAACCCTGAATCCGCTTTGATGGCGGGTCGCCAGACGTTCCGCGTGCCGGGCAATGTGTCGGGATTGAATACCAATCTCACCTTCTCGCAACCCCTTGAATTGGGTCCGCTGCGGCCGGCGCGATCCGCCCTCGCGGAACGAGGCCGGGAGAGCAGCGAGTTCAATCTGGCGTATACGAGGCTGGCCGTCCTGTCCGGCGTGCGGCGAGCGTTCTTTCAGGTCCTGCGAAAGCAGTCTGAGATTGCGATCCAGGCGGAAAACGTCCGGCTGGTTGAGGAGTTCCGGCAACGGACGAAGGTACGCGTGGATGTCGGAGAAGCGGGTCGATTGGAGCTGATCCGCGCGGACTCGGAAGTGGCCACGGCTCGCGCCGCCGCCAGCGCCGCGCGGCTACAGTACGTCTCTTTCCTGGCGCAACTCCGGGGAGCGGTGGGAACTACCTTGGACGGAAGCGTGACACCAGAGGCTGCGCTGGATGCGGCCGCAGCGCTGCGCCCTCTCGAAGAGGTCCGCGCCGAGGCACTGGATCGTCATCCGCTGCTGGCTCTGACGCGCTCCGAGGTCCGGAGGGCCGAGGCCCGTCTTGCCTTCGAGGTCGCGCAAAGGCGCCCACAGCCTTCGATTCGGGCCGAGATGGACCGTCCGCCGGACACGCCCACCTACCGATTCGGCGTTGCCATCCCGCTGCCGTTGTGGAACAAACGAGAAGGACCCATCGCGGAAGCCGAGGCGCAACTTCGCCAAACACGCGCACTCGCCGAGAGCCGCCGGGTTGAGATTCTGGCCGCGCTAGAAAGCGCGTACGGCCGGTACGAAGTATCCACGCAGCAGCTCGCGGCCTTCGAGCAAGGCCTGCTGCGGGAGGCGGAGGAAGGTCTACGGGCCGCCGAAACCGCTTACCGGCTCGGCGAGCGCGGCATTCTGGACGTTCTCGACGCCCAGCGGGTGTTGCGCACGGTACGGCTCGATTTTCTCAACGCACAATTCGATCGTCAGGCAGCGCTAGTCGACCTGGATGAGCTGCGCGGTGTGGAGCTGCGGAAATGAAGCTTCTTTCGCTTGCCTCTGCCCTCTTGTTGCTCGCGGCCTGCGGCAGGGACTCCGACGGCGCCAAACCCGCAACGGCCGCCGCGGCCGAGCCAAGCTCCGCCGCCCTCGCTGACCCGATGGAGATCACGCCGAGCCAACAACTCCGGGCGACACTGAAGACCGGCGAGCCTGTCATGGCGGAAGTGGGCGCCACGATCACGGTGGCGGCGCGCATTGAAGTCGACGAGACGCGGGTGACGCGCATCAGTTCGCCCGTGATGGGCCGCATCACTGCGTTGATGGCCCGCGAAGGCCAGGATGTCAGCAAGGGCGAGTTGCTCGCACAGCTCAATAGCACCGGACTCTCCGACGCTCAGCTTGGTTTCCTGAAGGCTCTTTCGCAGAAGATGCTGGCGCAACGCGCAGTGGAACGTGCCCAGCAACTCCTGAAGGCCGAGGTCATCGGCTCGGCCGAGTTGCAGCGCCGCGAAGCCGAGTTCACGCAATCCAGCGCCGAACTGGATGGAGCGCGCGATCAGTTGGAATTGCTGGGTATGGCGCCCGACGCGATTGAGGAACTTCAGCGCACCAGGAGCATTCGATCCGTCTCCCGCGTTGTCGCGAGCATGGAAGGGACGGTACTCGCCCGTAAGGTCACGGTCGGCCAGGTGGTGCAGGCGGCGGACACCATCTTTGAAATCGCAGACCTCTCGCATGTATGGCTGATCGCCGACGTTCCCGAATCGAACGC
>VFZX01000626.1 GCA_016871015.1 Acidobacteriota bacterium
TCGAGGTATTGACAATCGCGCGGAGAAGGTGTAAGGTGAAGATCGAGCCGCACCCGCCCTTGATAAGTGTCAAGCAAGAATCCAGGCTAAAGTGTCAAGGATGTGTCCGGTCGCGCACGCCCAGAACAATACCTATCTCATCGACGGCATGGTGAACCGTAACCTGTGGCTGAGCACCCTGATCATGGTACCGACCGTCGACTCGGTCCAGGAAGTCCGCATGCTCACGAGCAACTACTCGGCCGAGTACGGCGCGGCCGCTGGCGCCGTCACGATCGTTCAAACCAAGTCCGGCACCAATGAATTCCACGGCGGACTGTACGAGTTCCTGCGCAACGACAAGCTCGACGCCAACACATTCTTCAACAACCGCGCGGGTGTCGCCAAACCCGCCTTCCGCCGCAACGAATTCGGCGGAACGTTTGGCGGCCCCATCCGCCGCGACCGGACCTTCTTCTTCGGCGACTATCAGGGAATCCGGATCCGCCAGCCGCGCAGCATCGTCTCGACCATCCCCACGCTCGCCCAGCGCCAATGGGTCACAACGGGAGACTTCTCCGGATTCACCACTCCCGTGTTCGATCCGTCGAGCGTCACCGGAAATCAGCGCGCGCCCTTTCCCGGAAACCGGATCCCTGCGGCGCGCCTGGATCCCGCAGCCGTGCGCGTGTTCGGCCTCCTCCCGCAGCCCACAACCGCCGGCACGACACGCAACTTCGTCTTTAATCCCTCAACCGAGCAGCGCACCGAGCAGTTCGACGCGCGCATCGACCAGAACATCGGCTCCAGCGACCGGGTCTTCTTCAAGTACAGCTACGACAACACGAACCTGTTGAGTCCCGGTAACCTGCCATCGCCGTCTGGCGCCAACATCCCCATCGGTCCGTATCTCTCGGCGGACGGGACCAACAGCGCGATCACGGTTCCGCTCAAGAACTGGTCCACAACGCTCAATTTCACCAAGGTGCTCAGCCCCACCACCGTGAACGAGACGCGGATTGGAGCCGTGCGCTGGAACCAGTACATCCTGCCCCTCGGCGGCACCTTCAACACGGCCGACGCGATCGGCATCCGCGGAATCAACATCAACGACAAGTCCGGTGGGTTGCCCGCGATGAGCATCACGGGATTCCAGGTCCTCGGCGACAACTCGACCTACCCGGAGAACAGCCAGACCGTTTCGTTCCAGTATGAGAACATCCTCACGATGGTGCGTGGCGCCCACACCGTGAAGACCGGCGGCATGTACGTGCGCCACCGCTTCAACGGATTCTCCGCCTTCCCCACGCGGGGTGACTTCGGCTTCAACGGACAATTCACCCGCCAGATCGGAACCGCTGGCGCCACCAACGCCTTATCGGACTTCGCGCTCGGCGCGACCTCGGGAATCACCCGCAACGTCCTGGTTGGCACGTTCGGGTTGCGCATCTGGAATCTCTCCATGTTCGTCGACGACACCTGGCGCGTGAACAACCGCCTCACCTGGAACTTCGGTCTGCGATATGAGCTGCTCGCGCCGCCGTACGAAGTCTACGACCGCTGGTCGAACTACCGCGTCGACACCGCGCGGCTCGAGATCGCGGGCCGGGATGGAGCCTCGCGCCGCCTCCGCAATCTCGACAAGAACAACATCGCGCCGCGCATGGGAATCACCTACATGCTCACCAGCGACCGCAAGACGGTGTTGCGCGCCGGCGCCGGAGTGTCCTACGTCGAGGCAGGGCAGGGAGGCGGCCAGTTATACAAGAACCTGCCGTTCTTCTACTCCCAGGTCGTCGCTACCGATCAGAACGGGACGCCTCCAAGCCGGTTGTCCGATGGGCTTCCCGCCCCTCTCGCACCGAGCGACCCGGCGGCATTGTCGGGTGGCAACCCCAATGCATGGGACTACAATCTCAAGTCCACCCGTGCGATGCAGTGGTCCATCGGCGTGCAGCGCGAGCTGGCGTCGAACCTGCTCGCCGAAGTCAGCTACGTCGGCACGCGGACCCTCGGCCTCATCGCCAATGTGAACCTCAATCAGTCCGTTCCGGGCCCTGGAGGGCAGCCGCAGCGGCGGCCCTTTTTCTCCATCAATCCGAACGTCACCAATGTCACCTACCGGACCAACTACGGCGGCGCGAAATACCATTCGCTGCAAACACGGGTCGAAAAGCGTGCCTCGCACGGAATCACGCTGTCGGCGGCCTACACATGGTCGCACTACCTGGCCAATGCGGCCAACATCAACGGCGGAGGCAACGGCCCGCCGCAGGACAACCGCTGCTACCGCTGCGAATGGGGCAACACGCCAGACGACCGGCGGCACATGCTCGTGTTCAACCAGGTGGTCGAGCTTCCCTTCGGTTACGGCCGCGGATTCGCCAACCAGGGTGTGCTCGCGCACATCATCGGAAACTGGAACGTGTCCGGGATCTGGTCGCTGTCCACCGGCGAACATTTCACCGCCACCGCCGCCGCGGCGGTATCAAACTCCGCAGGTGGGGGCGGCGACCGCCCCAACCGCATCACTGACGGTAATCTCCCCGAATCTAGCCGCACGATCGACCGTTGGTTCGATCTCGCCGCGTTTGCTCCCGCCGCCCAGTTCACGTTTGGCAACTCCGGCCGCGGGATCCTCACCGGCCCCGGCAACTTCAACGTCGACCTCGGAATTCACCGCAACTTCAAAATCAGTGAAGGTAAGCGCCTGAGCTTCCGGTGGGAGATGTTCAACGCCTTCAACCGCCCCAATTTCGGACTCCCGAATTCGGCCATTGGCAATCCCGTGGCAGGACAGATCTCCGGCACGGCTCCCGCACGGATCATCCTAGATCAGGCAGTTGAAACGAGCGCGGGTGGCGGAAGATGGCCGACACTGGCGGAATGAGCGAAGTTTTGGATCCGCGAGGGGTTCACCCGCTGGGTGAGCCGGAAGACGCAGTGCAATCGTACC
>VFZX01000627.1 GCA_016871015.1 Acidobacteriota bacterium
TCGAACATGCACTTTCTGAGGCCCTCCAGCATCTCACCCCAGAACAAGTCCGCGCCTATTGCCGGAGTTGCGGATATCGGACATAGCTAGATGTACATAAAATGTGAAAATGCTCTAGACGGCTTGACATCCAGTTTGGACAAGTGTATACATTGAGTCACCGGCCATGAGCCGGAAACGACGGTACGGGAGTTGATCAATGTCGAACAAGAACCGGCTGCTATCGACGGTGCTGCTCTGCGCGGCGCCGGCTGCGCTTGCGCAATCGCCGCTGTCGAAGATCGTGGGGACCGTAACCGATCCATCGGGGGCTCCGGTGGCCGGTGCCAAGGCAACGGCCCGCAATGAGGGCACGGGTCTCAAGGGCGTCGCGACGACCGACGTTCGCGGATACTACGAGATCGACAAGATGACCGATGGCACGTATACACTGACCCTGGAGTTTTCCGGATTCCGGACGCACCGCCAGGCGCAGATCGTGCTCGAAACGAGGCAGACGCTCCGCATCGACGTGCCGCTCACGATCGGTGACTTGAGCCAGCAGGTGGAGGTAACCGGCCAGGCGCCGGTAGTGACCACGGACTCGGGCCAAGTCAACAGCGGGCACTTCAATAGGAAGGCGATCAACAATAACTATCTGCCGCAGATCTCGAACGTTTACGTCGCGACGGGCGGCGCACTGTCGCCGTCGTTCCAGGGATTCCAGGGAGTCGGCACTACAGCGGCGCAGAACAAGACGACCGTCGACGGGGTCGAGATGAACAATTTCTTCCTGAACGTCGAGACACTACAGGAAGTGAAGGTGCTCACCAGCGGCAACTCCGCCGAATATGCGACGCCGATGGTCATGGACTTTGCCACGCAGAGCGGAGCCAACGCACTGCACGCGAAGTTCCTCATGCAGTTGGGCAATCCCGCATTGAATGCGCTGGGCCCGAACAATCGCGTGCGGGGCCGCGGCTATCCCACCAGCCGCGACCAACTCTGGTCAGTCTCGGGTCCGGTGCGGATTCCGGGACTCTACAACGGGCGCGACAAGACGTTCTTCTACGTCGATCGCTACTGGCTCAACCAAGTCACCTATGCGCAGGGTGGAAGCCCCGTGACGATCGCGCCGGAACGAATGCGCACCGGCGATTTCTCGTTTCTGCCCGCCGGCAGATTCCGGACCGGGACGCTCGTCGACCCTTCGACAGGTGCGCCATTCCCCGGTAACCGGATTCCGGCCTCCGCGATCAGTGGAGTCTCGGCGAACTTCCTAAAGCTGCTTCCTGCCACCAACTTCCCCTCGCAGAACCCCGCCAATGACGGACCGAACTTCCTCCGCGAACTCGGCGTGCCAACAGGCTCGTCGACCGGATCCAACTTCTCGGTCAAGCTCGACCACCAGTTGACTTCAAAAGATCGCATCGGGTGGGCTTCCACCTGGCGGCGCGCCTACTCCACGAGCGATCGCAGCGGCTACAACTTCTGGTGGCTCGGCAACAACTGGCCGAGCAACAGCCAGCGCGTCTACTGGACGCGTGTGATCCGCCCGAACATCGTGAATGAATTTCGCGCCGGTATCGAACGGAAGGACGAGTTCGAAGCGACTGATCCGAACACGCCGTATCCGAGCGGATTCTCCGATCAGTACAAGGGCAACGGACTGGCGCTTCTGCGAGCGCTCGGCTTCACGTGGCTCCCCTCGCTCGACCCAACCACGTCAGCGAGTCTACCCGTCATCAACATTCCCGGGTTTTCGACGGGCTTCGACTTCGGATTCACCGGCGGATATGATTATCGTGTCGACACGCGCAACATCACCGACAATCTCTCGTGGGTGAAGGGCGCGCACAGCTTCAAGATGGGAGGCGACCTGCGGCCAGCGTACAACCAGACGATCAAGTGGGGCCAAGCAACGGCGGGCCGCTTCGACTTCACAGGCCGCTTTACTGGACATCCCTATGGCGATTTCCTGATCGGCGTTCCGGACAACGCGGCGCGGGCCGGTGTTACGCCGCGCCCCTATCGCGAGCAGATCTGGGGCGGTGTCTACTTCCAAGACAACTGGCGCGTCACCCCGCGTTTGAATCTCGAATTGGGCCTACGGTTCGAACACAACGGATTGGCGTACGAGAAGAACTACATGATGTCGAACTTCGATCCGGCCACTGGCAGCCTGGTGGTTCCGCTCGAATCGTCGCGGAAGCTGGTCAGCCCGGCGTTCCCGAGTTCGATTCCGATCAAGACCGCGGCCGAAGCAGGCTTCCCGCTCCGCCTTCGGGACCGCCCGCAGTTCCATTGGTTCCCGCGCGTGGGATTCGCGTATCGCCCCGGGTTCGTTTCGAAATCGGTGGTTCGCGGCAGCTTCGGATTCTTCTCGGTGCCGCCATCGTGGGAGGCGGGCGGAGGCGCCTGTTGCGCGCAGGATGGCAGCGCCATGGCGACTCGCGTGCCGTTCGCCTTGGATGAAGCGTTCAGCAACAGCTACAGCGGCGGACGGCCTGCCTTCGCATTTCCGTTCCCATTTCCCCAAGCATTCGGAGCCACGGGCCAGACCGCGCTCGGCGTGGACAAGAACTTCCCCTTCGGTTACACGGCCAACTGGAACCTGACCATTGAGCGCGAGGTCCTGCCCGACACCGCGTTGCGCATCACCTACCTCGGCGTCAAAGGCACGAATCTCCCCTACCAGTCCTACATCAGCCCGGCGGTGGGCCAGGGTGCGCGCTTTCCGCGATTCAGCCGGGTGACCATGGTGAGCGCTGGCGGCAACATGAGCTATCAGGGCATGGAGGCGTCACTGAAGCGCCGCTTTTCCGCGGGCATGCAGTTCGAAGTCTTCTATTCGTGGGGACACAAGCTCGGACTGCCCAGCGTGCTCAGGCCTTGGCGCGAGACCGACTTCGGCGACCTCATCGAGGACACGCGGAACCGCGATCGTGACT
>VFZX01000628.1 GCA_016871015.1 Acidobacteriota bacterium
GCCACACCAACGGCCCCGCCGACCAGCCACGTCTCATCGATCGGCCCGCCGCGTCCGCACGTGCGCACCTTGCCGAACTCCTTCACCAGGTCGAGCACTTCTCCTGCGGGCGAGGTCGACACGGGCACTTCGTACTCATAGAAGTAGACCATGTCCTTGTTGCGCCGCATCTCCTGCGCGAGTGCTTCGAGCTGCGCGAAGGCATAAGGTTTCTTGGCCATGATTCGCTCCTTCTACGCTTTAGCCCGGAACACGATTCCCGAGCGGTTGAAGAACTGCGTGGCGGCCATCGGACCCGCCGCGCTGGTGTTGTGCACCCCAGCGGACGGCTCAGGATCCTTGCTCTGCCGCGCGAATTCGATCGACTGCTCGACCTCGCGGGTGGTATCGGATTCCACCTTCGCCAGCTCTTCCGCCGATGCCAGCCCTTTGTCGAGCAGCCACGTCTTGTAGCGTGACACCGGATCGCGCGACATCCACTGGCGGACCTCCTCGTCGGACCGGTACGGCAGTCCGAAAGCTCCATCGACGCCGGCCTTGCCACCCGCGAATCCCGAATGATCGTACCAGCGGTAGGTGATCCCCTCGACCACTGTCGGACCACGGCCCGCGCGTCCCCATTCGACGGCGTCGCGTGTAGCCGCGTACACCGCCGAGACGTCGTTGCCGTCGACGACATGGTGCGGAATGTCGAGTCCACGCGTGTAGTCGGAGATGTACTTGGTGGGCGTCACGGTGGCCATCGGGACTCCCATGTACTGGAAGTTGTTCTCATTTACGAAAATCACCGGGACCTTGTAGTTCGCGCAGCTCCGCACCGCGCTGAAATAGTAGGGCGAGTTCGCGGCTCCGTCACCGAAGAACGCGACGGCCACTTGTCCGGTCTCGCGGACCTGGCCACGGATGGCCGCGCCCGCGGCGAGGTAGAAGCTCGCGCCGACGATGCCGTTCATGCCCATGATGCCTTTGGACATGTCGGTGATGTGCATGGATCCGCCGTAGCCCTTGTTGTAGCCGGTCTCCTTGAAGAAGATCTCGGCGGCCATCTTTTTCAGGTCGCCGCCCTTGGCGATCAGATGGCCGTGGCCGCGGTGGGTGCTGGCGATGTAGTCGTCGTCCCGCAGCGCGGCCATGACGCCGCATGCGATCGCCTCTTCGCCGATGTAGGTGTGGAACGATCCGTAGAGGCCGTCCTTGCCGCCGGTGAAGAGATCCTTCATGGCGGTCTCCCACTTCCGGCTGGCGCACATCTTGTGATAGATGTCGAGGAGCTTGGCCTTGCCGAGCTCGGCGAGCGCGGAGGCAGCGGGTCCGCGGGTGGAAATTTTTTCGGGCGGAAGGAACTTGGCCGCGTCGCCGGGCTTCCAGTCACGGTTTCCACCGGGACCGGCAGTGGCAAGCGGAATTGTCTTGTCCCACTTGCCTCCGGTCAGGTTGGCGTCGCGTCCGTATGAGCTGCCGCAGTTGGAGAGCACGGCGGAGGTGGCTCCGGCGGCTGAGATCGCTTTCAGAAGTCCGCGGCGGTCTACCAGCAGAGTCGGTTCAGGCATATGCACATCGTCCAGTGTTCAGGTTGTATCAATGTTGACGGCCGGTGTCAAGGCCGCTCCGGGACTTGGGAAGGCGGGTGGGCGCCTTCCAGGCGGCGAGGGCGAGGGCGAAGACCAAGTCGTCATGCTGGCCGGAGCGCGCGGTGCCGTAGGTCTCGTAGTTGGTGCCGGTGTGGCGGCGGAGGCTGAGCAGCTCGTCGCGAAGGCGTGGTCCCCAGGGCAGGTGTTGGGAGATTGTGATCTGGCGGGACTGGATCAGGATCTGCAGATTGGTGAACAGGTCGCGCTTGGGGACGTAGTGGGTGCCGTTGCGAAGGCTGGGCGCGTCGCCACTGGTGATGGAGACGGGCAGCAGACGCGTGCGGACGCCGGCGTCGCGGAGGAAGTCGATGAACGGTCCGCCGACACCGGTGGCGTCGACAGCGATCGAGTGGCGCTTCTGGATGTTCGGGTTGGCAAGCACATCCTTCACTTTCCAGATGAGGTCGGAGTAGGGCATGTGCAGCGGGTAGCGCTCCAGTTGCCGGAGCGTGAGCAAGGATTCGGTGATCAGGTTGTAGCTGACGGGATCGCGGAAACCGGTGTAGCGCGTGTGGAGCTCAAGGACGGCGAGAGCGGAGTGGTCCTGGCGCTGTCCGAGGTCGAGTCCGATGAAGTACCAGAGGTCGGTACTGCTGCCGGTGGCGATGAAGTGGCTGGAGGGGATGGGTCCGGCGTCCACTGAGAATGCCATATCGATATCATCCGCGGCGAAGATCTGGCCTTCGGCGTCGCGGAACTGGCACTCGTACTCCTCGAGATAGACGCCGGCCTCGCAGTTGGCACGTTGCCGGTCGAGGAATGCCTGCTTGAGGTGCGGCGCATGGGCGGCTGTGGAGCGGATGCGGAGCCAGTTGGGATCAGCCGAGGTCCACTCGCGGTAGAAAAATCCACGCTTGCCGTTGGGCGTGGACATGAGCCAGAGCTGTCCGTCGGTGGCGGCGAGAAAGGGCAGCGCCGCGTCATAGACTTCGTCGGGCACGCGCGCGGCTTCATCGATGATCAACAGCGACACGGCGGAGAAACCGCGGATGTTGTCCGGGTCGGCGGGGAGCGCCAGGATCCGGGAGCGGTTCGGCAGGACGAGCGAGAAGCGGTTGGCGGGATCGGACTTGGTGTCGACGCCGGCGCGGCGGAGGAAGGTCCGGATCTTCTTGAGCAGCTCAGAGGACTGGCGGAGCGTGGGCGCGATGACCACAGTGAGGCTCTCCTCAGTTAGAGCATTTTCACGTATAATAAAAAAGCTCCACGCGAATCCGCCAACTGAGAATGGCTAGGGCCCTAGGAATTGACCTGCGTAGGCGGGTGATTG
>VFZX01000629.1 GCA_016871015.1 Acidobacteriota bacterium
CAAAATCCGAGTAGTCACCAGACGATCCTATGGCCTGCGCACTTACCGCGTCATGGAACTCTCGCTTTATCACAACCTTGGCTGCCTACCCGAGCCGCCAGCTACCCACAGATTTTGCTGAGGAGGCCACTCGAAGAACCGGAGCAGGTAGGTCTCAAGCACCCTGTACCGTCTGAGCGCCCGGCCGGGGTCCGGGTCGGAAAGGGAGAGCAGATCGGATTTCGGTTCTGTCACTCGCGGGAGGCTCCCTTGAGCAGCACCCATCCTGCCCAAAAGTAGGGATGGTTCCACCGGTCCCGGCTCATGATCCGTTGCTGAGCGGCACGGAGCGCTGACGCCGGTCCGGATGTTGAAGCTTGGAACATCACCTTATAGAATTGTCCCATCAAAGCGGCAGTCGCTTCGTCCTCCACCGGCCACAGGCTGACGAGGGCCATCTCGGCGCCAGCCTGAAGGAAAGCAGAGCCCAAGCTCAGGGGACCCTCGCCCTCGAATCGAGTTCCGGCGGCGGTACTGCAAGCCGAGAGGGTCACCAGACGCGCGGGAAGCGTCGAACGGGCGATGTCGTGGGCGCGAAGATAGCCATCTCTGGGGTTTCCCCACCGGTCGACCGTCGTGAGCACGAGCGCCGACAGCTCCGGTTGCGGCTTGATCAGAGTGTGTGAAGCGACATGGACGATCTGGTAGTCTTTCAGCGATTCGAACACAGCGGGAACGGCATCAAACCCCCTCGCGTCCAGGCTCTCGCCGGGAGGAACCAGGGCAAGTATTTGTTGAGCTTCGCGGGCGGCGTATCCCAAGCGGGCGGGACCCGCCGCCGCGCCAGGCCGCTGAACCGGCCACCAAACGCGGGAATCGCCGGGCCCCACCGGATCGGCCACCACCGCCACTTTCTTCTGAGGCCCGGTGGCACGCTTCGACGAAGGCGCCGCGGAAACCGACATGGAGGGTGTGGTGAACACGTCGTGATCCGCAAGCAGCGGGCGTTTGGATTCCGGGCCAGGCAGGGCGGCGAACGGGATTCCATAAAGCGCTCCGTCCGCGGCGGCAATGATGCGTTTGCCCTTAAGCGGTCCGGCTGGGGCGAGGAGCATCCGGCTGAGAGCTTCCGCGGCGGCGGGACCTCCGCTGCTTCTGGGTGAGGCAGCCAGGTCCAGGTAGGTTTTCACGGCGTCGCGGATCCCGGCGGCGGACGCTTCAAGGCGCACAGCCCGGAGCAGGTTCTGTTCGACGCGCCACAAGAAGTACCGGTCCCGGCCGGCCAGATACTGGAGAAGAACGGTGTCCGGCGGCAGGACCCGCTGAACCCCGGCCGCTGTGAGCGGCTCGCGGGTATAGCCACCCGGACCGGAGGGCTGATGGCGAATTTCGCGCAGCAGTTCCTCTACCCGCTGCCGCGCCGGCTCCGCGTTTCGAGACCCGCTGATGAGCTCCTCATAGCGGTTGGCCCAAAAACGCAGTTGCTCAATGAGCGGCGTTGCCGGCCCGCCGCTATCCTGCATAGAATCGAGCATCCCCCGGGCGCGGGAACGCTCGCTGAGGTCGAATGCCTCAGCAACGTGGACCGGGTCAGGATGCAACTCGTCCAGCTTCAGAAGGACGGCGGCGGCTAAAGCATAGTAATCGCGGCGCGAGGAGAGAAACGCCATCCGCCGCCGTCCACTGCTGAGACGGGCCCGCAGATCTTCCGCGAGTGCGATTGCAGTCCGGGCGTTTGTGAGTGCGGACTTGAGGTTCCCGCGCGCCATTTCGATCTCAGCCATCCGGTAGACCGCCTCAGCCTCCTCATTCCCGCTGGAGAGCTCCTGCCGGATCCTGCGTTCCGCGCGGAGTTGCGTCATTGCCCCGTCGAGGTCTCCTTGAGCTTTGAGCAGAAGCGCACGGTGATGCAGCGCGGCAGCTTGTTTCGAGGGCCGCTTTTCGTAGAGCTTGATGGCCAGATCGAGGTGGGATGCCGCGGAGCTGAAGTTGCCGCTCTCGCGGTCCAATTGGCTCAGCAGCAGGTGCGAGTCGGCCTGGGTGAGCTTGCCCGCTCCTTCGAGGCTCTTCGTTAGAAGTTCTCCGGCCTGCTTCAGGTCTCCTGCTTTGATCCACACCTGAGCGGTCCTGAGGCGGGTACTTGCGGCAGAAGTCCTGATGCCGTGAGCGTCAGCGATCCGGGTGGCCTCACGCAACTCACTGAGGGCCTCTTCCGGTTCGCCCAGCGCGTCGAGCATCACGCCCAGGTTGCCGCGGATGATTCCTTCGGTGCGCTGGTCGCCAAGCTGGATGATGAGGTCCCGGGACCGCGCGTAATGTTCTCTCGCACGCTGATAGTCGCCCATTTCGCGGTAGAGGATGCCGAGTCCGTTGTGGGCTGCCGCCTCTACACGGCGGTTTCCTATTTGTTTAGCAAGCTTCTCCGCGTCTTGGAAATTTTTTTCGGCGTCCTGAAAAGCGCCCTGGCTCCACTGCACGTGCGCCAGATTGCCGAGGCTCTCGGCCCGGAGCCAGGCATCGTTGGAGCCGCCAAGGGCTTCGACGAGTCTTTGTCCGGCCTCGGTCCAGCGCTCTTTGACCGCGAGCTGCTCGCCGAGGTAGAGCTGCGCCGAAGCGATGCCAGCGCGATCCTCAGCTAATCTCCAGTGCTGCAGCGCTTGCTCGAGCGACAGCGCGTCGCGATTGACGCGCCCGCGGGTTTGAGCATCCTCGGCGCGGGTCCGGTGGGGATTCGAGCGGGTCACGGAAGTCCACGCGAGTTTCCAATTGGACGGCGCCAATTTTGGATTAGACCCGTCTTCTACAGTTGGCAGCGGAGAGTCGCGGCAGGTCGTTGATTCTATTGGGAGCGGGATGCGTCGTCGCGAAATCCTAGTGACACGCGTGCGTCACGATATCCAACATGTCTCATTGA
>VFZX01000630.1 GCA_016871015.1 Acidobacteriota bacterium
CAGTGGACCTCGCCAAGGTCTCGCTCTGGCTTGTGACTCTGGCGAAGGACCATGCACTCACCTTCGTGGACCATGCACTACGCCACGGCGACTCGTTGGTCGGGCTCTCGCGCAAGCAGATCGAGGCGTTCCACTGGGACACCAGCGTCACCTGGGAGAGCCCATTTCGGGCGCGCATGCGTGATCAGTTGCGCCTCGTCGCGGACCTGCGTCAGCGAATCCGCGAGGCGGACGAGAGCATCTCCGACTGGGAGCTGCGAGACCTGTGGGACGAGGCGCAGTTCGAGCTCGGCAAGGTGCGCCTCTTCGGGGACCTCGTCTTGGCGGCCTACTTCGAGGGAGAAAAGCCGAAGGATCGCGAACGGAAGCGGAGCGAGTTCGTTAGCGCCGTTGTCCACGATGGCGCCGCGCGCTACCGCCATTGGCTCGAGGAGCGACGTCACGATGACCCGCCGCTCGCGCCGTTTCACTGGGAAATCGAGTTCCCGGAGGTATTCGAGCGGGACAATCCAGGGTTCGATGCGTTCGTGGGGAATCCGCCGTTCGCGGGCAAGAACTCGGTCGCGGGAAGCAATGTGCCTGGGTATCCGGAGTGGCTTAAGCACCTGCATGCAGAAAGCCACGGGAACGCAGACCTTGTCGCGCACTTCTTTCGCCGCACCTTCAGCCTGATGCGCTCGGGTGGTGCGTTGGGTCTCATCGCGACGAACACGATCGCTCAGGGTGACACGCGCGCGACTGGGCTGCGCTGGATTTGCACGCACGGTGGGGAGATCTTCGACACGCGTAAGCGCGTCAAGTGGCCGGGGATGGCAGCGGTTGTCGTGAGCGCAATCCATGCGCTCAAGGGGAAATGCCACCGCCGAAAGAACCTCGATGGTCACGAAGTGGATCGAATCACCGCATTTCTCTTCGATCGCGGGGAAAGCGAAAGTCCATCTCCGCTATTGGCCAATGCTGAAACTGCGTTCGTCGGGAATTACGTGCTCGGCGATGGCTTCATCTTTGACGATTCAAAACCTGCGCGCTGGCCGAGGACTCGTGCTCTTGAGCTGCTCCGTGATCCGCGTAACCGCGAAGTGATTCGCCCGTACCTCACAGGCGATGCTTTGAACGCCGAGCCTGACCACCGTCCTTTGGAGTTCATAATCGATTTCGGGGATCGCGAAGAGCACGCGGCAAGGAGCTGGAAGGAAGCCTTCGCGCTTGTTAAGGAGCGCGTCGAGACGAGTCGCGCGAAGTATTCGGGGACCGCAAGGGACAAGTATTGGCGCCATGCGCGAACCAAGGCGCGGTTCTACGTTCGCGCACGCCAGCTTTCTAGGGTGCTCGTTAAGAGCCAGACGAGCCCTCGGTGGTCGTTCGCCTTTGTCGATTCGTCATGGACCTACGACCAGTCAGTGACAGTCATTCTGTCGCAGCATACATCGTACTTCGCCATCATGAGTTCCCAGGTTCACGAGGCGTGGGTACGGCTTGTTGGTGCAACGATGAAGGACGACCTCCGTTACACGCCCTCCGACTGCTTCGAGACCTTCCCCTTCCCCGAGAGCTGGGAAACCTGTCCTGCCATCGAAGCCGCCGGCAAGGCCTACTACGAGTTCCGCGCTGCCCTCATGGTCCGGAACAACGAGGGCCTGACCAAGACCTACAACCGCTTCCACGACCCCGACGAGCGCGACCCCGAGATCGTGAAGCTCCGCGAACTGCACGCCGCCATGGACCGCGCCGTGCTCGACGCCTACGGCTGGAGCGACATCCCGACCGACTGCCGGTTCCTACTCGACTACGAGATTGATGAAGAGGAGTGGGGTGACAAGAAGAAGCCGTACCGCTACCGCTGGCCCGACGAGGTCCGCGACGAGGTTCTGGCGCGGCTCCTTGAGCTCAATACAGAACGGGCAAAGGAAGAAGCGCGATCCGGTGCTGCTGCGAAGAGGAAGGCCGGTAAAAAGGTTGCGAAACGCGCATCCAAAGTATCGGCCACTGAGGACCTTTTCTCATGAGCGCGCCCCCCGGCACCTCCTCGCCATTGATGGATGACAAAGGCGGAACAATCCCAACGAGAGCGTGGGGTCACGCCGGGCGACATTATTCGGTGCCAATGAGCCACGCCTTGAAACGTGGCCATCAATCAGATGATCGAGCCAGCAGACTGTGGGGTGAATGGCTAGAAACGGCGTCGCCCGGCATCTGCCAGTCCGTTGTGCGAACGTACAAGCAGTGGAACACGATCATCCGCGATTACTTGCGCACCGAAACAGCTCTCCGTTTGACGGTGGGAGGAGAAGCACAGTCAGTCCCGGTTAAGGTCGTCGGCGACATTCCTCGACGTTTCGCAGAGGTGATGCATCAATTTGAAAGCCTTCAAGGCCTCCTACTAAGCCGCCCCGCAATTGTAGAAGCCCTCTCTGGCACTCGGTTCATGGCAAATCATGTGGACAAAGTGCGACGTGCGTGGGGCGATGCAGCTGGACCTTCAGATCTAAACGAGATCAAGCACGTGCACGATACAGCTGCAGCCTGGCTGAGGAAGCTGGACGAAGCGAAAGCGGTCGAGCTAATCATCGGAATCGACGAGGACGTCCTTGGAGCATACTTCTTTCGCATTCCGGAGATTCGCCTGTACTGGGTGGTGATAGGCATCACGGCCCGCATTCTTGGCGTATCTGCCGAAGCGCTCACCATCGTCGTGCTTGCCCATGAGTTGGCTCACGCATACACGCATCTCGGCCGCGACATCGACAACGAGAAGTGGGATACGGAGCGGTTTGCGGCGGCGGACCTGGGCATTGTCGAGGGACTCGCGCAGTTCTACACCCATGTCGTCTGCGCGCGCCTCGAGCATCGCATGCCGGCTGCGCTAGCCGCGTACAAGGCCCTGCTTGA
>VFZX01000631.1 GCA_016871015.1 Acidobacteriota bacterium
CGAAGAGGAGTTTTTTGTGTAGCTTCATCCGTTTACCAGCAGATTGAGATTTGGACTACATTTGGAACCCTACAACAATAGCCGAGTCCCAACGACCGAGTCAAGCCGGGGGATGGGCGTTGAAGTGCCTCACGGTCAGGAGTCCTGTGGAGATATCGGGCGGTTCGGCCGCACGCATTAGCGATTTCGCTGGTGCCCTTTGCGGGAAATCCCCCATCGCTCCTATCGGACCGCCTTCAAAAGCAACACCCAGTCGGCGGTGTCCGGAGCCTTGAACACGTACTGGTCCCGCACCATCACTTCGTTCGCCGTACCGGACACGCCGTTGCGCGGGTTGAACCACCAGACGCGGAACCGCCGGGGCCGCGCACCCAGATCGAGCCGCATCTCGGCGGCCGTTCCCCTCACGTATGCCGGGTACTCTTCACCCGGCGCCGATAACGCCCAATAGGCGACTTCTGGCGGACGCAGGCTTCCCCGTGTCCCGCGGTCCCCGCCGCGAGGCACCGCCGGCCGGATCAACTCGTCGGAGGGCACCAACTCCCGCCAGCCGGTGTTTTTCTCCGCGTCCAGCGCAAACGGACCTGGATCGCGGCGCCCCCCGAAATACGTGGTGCCGAATCCGGTCACAAGGTAGGCGCCGGCCATGGCGATGTCCCAACTCGCGTGACGCATGTCCTCGGTGCTGTGGCTGTTGTCCTTGTCCGGCCTGCCGTCGCCATCCTGATCCCGCAGGAGGTATCCGTCTCGGAATTCACCACAACTCCCGCACGCTCCCCGCCGCCGTCATGGGGTGGATGCCCAGCATGCGTCCGTGAGGATCGGCGTCGGCGAACTCCGTGCCGATCGCGTCGAATTCGCGGAACAGCTCTTCCTCCGTGGCATTGTCCCGCGTCCGTACCTCGCCATGCGCATAGCGCACCCGTGCCTCAAGAGATGAAAAGCGCCGCCAGGCAAAAGGCTCCACTTCGCGCTTGTCCCCCCAGGCGATCGCGATTCCCTGGACCAGCCCGTGGCGGTTGGCAAACTCAATGCGCGAATCCACCTCCTGGAAGCACCGCGGGTTGATGCGCTCCTCCCCGATCGCATCCCACGGCGGACCTCCCTAATTGCCGTCTCCCCCCTCGCTCAATAGCATCGTGTGGATTGCGGTAAAGCCCTGGGCGGCGCGTTTCCGGATGTAGGCCTCGGCCCGGACTCAATGCACAGCATCCGCCCGCTCCGCCCGTTCAGGCCAGGGTCGCGAGAGCGAACGCTGAAGCTCCAGCTTCCCAGCATGTCGGGACTGATCCGCACTCGCCAGGTCCGTCCCCCGTCCCAGAACAGCGGATTCCGCCAGGTTGTCCCGTCCGGCCGTGTGAACAACGCCTCGGCCGATGTCTCGGTGTACGGATTCGTGTACGTCCCGGAAGCCTGCCAGGCACGCTGGTACGAGCAGGGTCTTTGGGCGAATAGTCATATCGCCAGGATATGCCGGCAGTCCTCCAATCCGTTACGCAGTTCAAGGGGGGCCATGTAGGTAGGTGAAACCTGAGCAAGCAAGCGGACTCCCTCCTAGCACCGGGGATCCACACCGCGCCGATGGAAGAAGAGCCCGTGCCACTGCTGCACGGGCCGGTCATGCCTCGATCCGCCCAAGCGTACATCCTGCTCACAATCCTTATAGGCCTAGCCGCGCTTGCAGCCGAAGCAACGAACTGGCGGTGCGATGATCCACTCCAGTTCGCCGCCTATTGCGCGCTCGCGGTTCTGGCGTCCCGCTGGAAGGTAGTATTGCCAGGCATCCAAGGCACCATGTCAGTAAACTGCGTGGTGGTCATGATCGGGATCAGCCAGCTCAGTCCTGGTGAGGCGGTGGCCATGGCCTTCGTTTCAACGCTGTTCCAGTGCCTGTGGAAAGCCAAAGCCGTCGACCCGGTGAAGATCGCATTCAGCTTGGCCAGCATTGCGATCTCCGTGCTCGTGACAGGCGCTGTTCTTGCCTCGCCGTTCCTTGAAAACGCCGGATTGGGTGTCCCGCTCAGGCTCTTGTTAGCCTCGCTCGCCTACTTCGTGACCAATACCGGGCAGATCGCCCTCGCGATTTCCGCCACGTCCCGGCGCGGCTTCCTCGGCGTCTGGCGCCAGAACTACTTCTGGTCGTTCCCCTACTACTTGGCCGGAGCGGGGTTCACCGCCGGCTTCAACTGGGTGAGCGCCAGCCAGGGATGGCAAGCCAGCGTGTTGATCCTGCCGTTTGTCTACTTGGTGTCCCGCTCCTATGGACTGCACGTCAATGAGCTCCGCCAGGAGAAGGAGCGCGCCGAGGTCGAGCGTGAGCACGCGCGCCAGATGGCCGATCTCCATTTCCGTACGGTTGAAGCGCTTGCGCTCGCCATCGAAGCCAAGGATCAAACCACCCATAACCACCTGCGGCGGGTGCAGGTCTACTGTGTTGAGGTCGGCAAGGAACTCAAGCTCCCGCAGCCGGAGATGGACGCGCTGGTCGCCGCCTCACTGCTGCACGACATCGGTAAGCTGGCGGTGCCGGAGCACATCATCGCCAAGCCCGCCAAGCTCACGGCGGAGGAGTTCGAGAAGATGAAGACCCATCCCGTGGTGGGTGCACAAATCCTCGACCGGGTGAAGTTTCCCTACCCGGTCGTCCCCGTCGTCCGCCACCATCATGAAAAGTGGGATGGCACCGGATATCCGGACGGCCTGAAGGGCAAGGAGATTCCGGTAGGTGCACGGATTCTCGCCGCTGTTGATTGTCTCGATGCCCTGGCCAGCCACCGGCAGTACCGGCCCGCACTGCCGATCGACGACGCGATCGCGACGGTCAAGTCGATGGCCGGAAGGGCCTTTGATCCGGAGATTGTCGGCAGGTGGATATCCCTTTGACTCA
>VFZX01000632.1 GCA_016871015.1 Acidobacteriota bacterium
AGCAGCTCATCCTGTTCCATCATGTCCTCGCAGCTTCTATTGTGGATCGAGCCGTGATGCCGCGGCAAGGGGCCGTCCTGATCATCCCGGCGCTGAACGAGGCGCCAGTCATCGCGACAACACTGCGCCGGATTCCGGCGGGGATGTTCCGCATGGTGATCGTTGCCGACAACGGATCGACGGACGGGACCGGGGAGATCGCCCGGCGCGCCGGAGCGGTGGTGGCCCGCATCGAGGAGCGCGGGTACGGCGGGGCGTGCCTGGCGGCGATCGCCATTGTGCCGGAGGATGCTGCCGTGGCCGTATTCATGCAGGCGGATGGGAGCGAGGATCCGCAAGAGGCGGAGAAGCTCCTCACTCCTATCTATGACGGACGCGCGGATCTGGTGTTAGGTTCCCGGGTCCTAGGACGGGCTAGCCAGGGCGCGCTGTTGCCACACCAGCGGTTCGGGAACTGGCTGGCGACCACGCTGGTCCGGTGGCTTTACGGACACGCGTATTCGGATTTGGGTCCGTTCCGGGCGATCCGGATGGAGGCGCTCCGCGGGCTCGGCATGCGCGACCGCAACTATGGCTGGACCATCGAGATGCAGGTGCGGGCGTTACGGCGCGGGCTGCGGGTGATGGAGGTCCCGGTGGAATACGGGGTCCGGGCGGCGGGGGAAAACAAAGTGTCCGGAAACCTGCGCGCCAGCCTGCGGGCGGGCGTCAAGATTCTTTCGGTAATAGCACGCCTGGCTATTTCGGCGCGTTGAGGATCCGTTCGAGTTCGGCCATCGGCACCGCGCCAGTCTTGAGCGCGGCCTCATGGAAGGCAGCCAGGCGGAAGCCGGCGCCCTGTTGCTGTTCCATCTTTTCCCGGAGGCGGCGCCAGGCGCGGAATCCGGTGAAATAGGTCGGCAACTGGGTGGAGGAGAGCTGCGCCCGCTGGAGTTTGGCGGTGGCCTCTTCCTTCTCCTGGAAGGTCTGGTCGATCATGAGGCGGACAGCGTCCTCGCCCGCCATGTTCATGGTTTGGAGCCGGACGTCGAGGATCGTGTTGGCGACGGCGCGCAGGTACTGCTTGTAGTGGGTGAGCAGCATCCGCGGATCCTCCTTCAGGAAGCCTTGCTCGATGAGAAGGTCGGTCGCGTAGACGGCCCAGCCTTCGACATAGGGTCCGTTGAAGAAGAGGGCGCGGAGCACGCGGCGCGATTCGGGCTGGACGTCGTTGGCGTACTCGAACTGGAGATAGTGGCCGGGAATCGCCTCGTGGATGGTGAGGATCTTGAGTCCGTAGTGGTTGTACTCGCGGAGCTTGGACTCGGCGCGTTCCCTGGTCCAGGTCTCCGGGACCGGAGTGATCCAGTAGAAGGCGCCGAGCTTGGGCTCGAGCGGCGGGGCGGGACTGAATCCACCGACGGCGTAGATGCCGCGCAGGAAGACGGGCGTTTCGGTCACTTGAAGGTTGTCTCGCGAGGGGAGCGCCATCAGGCCCTTTTCGCGGGTGAACTGGCGCGCCTCTTCAAGGTCGCGGCGGGCGTCGGAGAAATAGGTGGCGGGGGTGGCGTGGCGCTCGGCGATCTTGCTCATCACGCGGGACACCAGCGGGTTGATTCCGCCGGGGAGCGGCTGGCCGGGGAACATTTCGCGGAACAGGGGTCCGGCGATCTCCTGCATGCGACCGCGGACACGGGCGAGCTCGGCTTCGGCGTCGGCGAGCGCCTGTTCCGGAGTTTGGCCGAGGCCGAGGGTGGCGTCGAACTTGGCGGCGTACTTGTCTTTGCCGAGGCGCCAGTCGGATGTACGCTTGCTGAGATCGTCCTTCAGATAGGCGTTGAAGCTTTCGATGGCGGCGAGAGCGCCCTTCGCGGCTTCGTCGTAAGCGGGCTTGAGGGCGGCGGGGCACTTCTGGGCGAGGATTCCAGTGATCAAGGAGCGGTTGCCATCGTTCTCTTCGCGCGCGACGCGGTTCCAGATTTCGGGCGCGTCGAGGAGCTGGGTGCGGGCCTGGCCGAACAGGGCGGGGATCCGTTTGAGCCGGGCGATGATGTGGCGGTAGCGGTCCTCAAGGGGCGCGTATTCGAGCACGAGGGGGTTGAAGAGCGCGCCGCCCGCGAGTTCGACGTAGACGGTGGGGTTGTGGCGGTAGTTCTGGAGCAGGTCGAATTCGAGCTTGGCCGAGCGGATCTGGCCGCGGATGATGGCGAGGTCAGCGGCGTCCTGGGGATCGGGGGGCGGGGTAGGGAAGTCGCGCTGGATGCGCTGCTCGAAGCGGTCGAGGAACTGGCGGTTGCGGGCGATCTCCTCCGGTGCGTAGGAGTCGATGGCCTCGTCAAGCGACGTGCCGTTGTGGCTGTGCATGCCGGAGGCGGAGGCGATGACGGGGGAGAAGGCGAGCGACTCCTTGACGAACTCCTCGACCAGGGGAGCGAGCGGGGGAGGAGCCGGCGGGCGGGTGCAGGCGGGCAGGAGGACGGCGAGGGTCAGGAGGATGGTGCGGACCGGCATTCCCGCATTCTAGCCGGAATGGCGGGGAGGTGGGCGGGCGCGGGAAATTGACAATGCAGTGGGGATCGGCCAAAATGGAGGTGTTCGCGGCACATGCGGATGTGGCGAAATTGGCAGACGCGCTAGATTCAGGTTCTAGTTCTCGCAAGGGAGTGGAGGTTCAAGTCCTCTCATCCGCACCAATAAAATCACTAGGTTGCAATCGTAGAGCGGCCCGCTAGCGGCGCTTTTCTGTTGGACCGCTACGGTCTTGGAAAAACCCGTGGTAAGCTGCGGCCATGCGATATCCAGGACGCTAAGGAATTGTTAAGAAATAACATTTCCACACTGGAATGTTTTGCGCTATCCTGGACGGGATGAAAGACGCCGCTGGAGTGCGCCAGAGATTCAAGGTAT
>VFZX01000633.1 GCA_016871015.1 Acidobacteriota bacterium
GCCGCGGTTGCCGACATAGGCCCCTTCCACCACCAGGTTCCGCGTGATCTCCCGCTGCAGCGAAACGGTCCATTGAACCATCCGCGGCGGGCGGCCGGCGCCGGGATCGATTAGGGCGGGCGGCGAATCGATGAGTCCACGCGAAGGGCGGATCCCGGCATTGAACGTCTCCCGGTAGAGATCCCCCAGGTTGTAGCGAAGGCCGTTGCGCAGGTTGAGAGCCGCGTCTCCATACACGGGCGTGTCGAAGTTGATGGTGTTCCAGCCGCCAGCGCCGAGCGTCGCTTGAATATTGGCCTGGCCTTGCGCGGTCTGCGAGTAGGACACGCCCCAGCCGGCGCGAATCACCGTCTTGGGAGTGATCTGATACGCCGCGCCCAGCCGCGGTCCGAAGGCGTACTTGTAGGTGCTGGCAAAGCGGCAGTTGCAGCGCCCGTCGCCGCTGCCTTCATACGCCGTTGCTCCGCGCAGTCCGCCGGCGGCAGGATTCGGAATCGTTGGCGCGAACATGCTGGTGCGCCGGTGAATCTCCACCGGATAGCCCTGGTGATCCCAGCGCAGGCCGTAGTCGAGCGTCAGCCTGCGCGTCACCTTCCAGTTGTCCTGCGCGAAGAAGGAGATCGAGGGCTTGCGCGATTGCGGGTCGGACTGGTTGGAGATGCTGGCGCTGCTCACCAGGCCCAACAGAAAACTTGCGTACGGCAAGCCGATGTCGCCACCCGCCAGCGCCTGTCCCTGTGTGGATGGCAGGCCGGTCTGCACCGGGCTGAAGTTGTAGGTGCCGAAGGTGCCGCTGAGGTTCTTCGACGTCAGCGTGTCGATCCGCCATTCACCGCCGGCCTTGTAGGTGTGGCTGTTGCGTACGTAGGTGGCGCTCAGCACGGCGGTCGGCTTGTCGGCGAAAATCGGTCCGCCGTTCGCGCCCATGCCGAGCGACATGCCGCCGCCGGTGGCGGAGTTCAGGTTAAAAATGCGCGGAAATCCTTTGCCCGACACCGAGCCGGAAAGGCCCAGCCCGGCCACGGGGTCGTAGTCCAGCACTTCCGGAATGCTCTTATCCGGATTGGTGTGCCGCAGGAAGCCGACGCCCGCGTGCACCAGCACGGTGGGCCTCACCGGCACGTCGTAGTTGAGCCGGAAAGTGTGCGTGTTAGTGTGAATGCGCCGTACCTGAGTCAAGGGAATGGGAAGTCCGTCAGCCCCGTTGAAGTGAGGGCCAAAATAGCGCGACCAATAGAACGATGCCTTGCCCAGCCGGGACAAGTCATGATCGAACTTCAAGGTGGCGATGCTCTTGACGGTCTCGGCGTCGAAGGCTTGATCCCAATTGTTGATTCGGCCGGAACGCGTGGCCTTCGGGATCAACGCCTGAATCTTCAGCGCGACCGGATCGAGGCGGCCGGCGGGTATCACGTTGCCCGCAAACGGATCTCGCACCACCTGGCCATTCACCGTCCGCGCCGTCTGTGGATCATAGACGACGTTCTCCAGAATCGACCGGCCCAGCGGGTCAAGCACTGAGGTAAGAGCGCGGCCCGTGAGCGCTTCGCTGAAGTCGCCGCCACGCATCGCATCGGTCGGCATCGTCGCCAGTGTGCCGCTGACGAGCTGCTTTTGCTGGAACCGCTCCAGCGCGAAGAAGAAAAACGAACGGTTCCGCCCGTTGTAGACCTTCGGGATGTAGATCGGCCCGCCCAGGCTGCCGCCGAAGTTGTGGCGGCGGTTAATGGGCCGCACCAGGCCGCCGCGCCGGTTGTTGGTGAACGGGATGCCTGCATTGAAAGCCTCATTCACGAAGTACTCAAAGACGCTGCCGTGCAGTTGGTTGGTGCCGGACTTGACCGTGAGATTGAACATTCCTCCCGTCACCTGCCCGAACTCGGCGGCAAAATTGTTGCTCTGGACCGACATCTCTTCGAGCGACTCGACCGATGGCTGCACCTGGTCCTGACGGATCATCAGGCGCTGGTTGTTGGCCTCCTGGCCTTCGACACGCACCTGGTAGGTGTTGAGCGGCGCGCCATTCAGCTTGATCGAACTGTATGAAGAGATGCTGCCGCCTGGCACCAGCGTGACGAAACTGTAGGGGTTGCGAATGCTGGCGGCCGAGGTGTTGCCGCGCGCGCCGAAGTTGAGCGGCAGTTCATTGAGCTTTTCGCGGCTCACCGTCGTGCTCTGTTCTGCGCTCTCGGTCTTGAGGAGCGGTGCGTCGGCGTTCACGGTAACCACTTCGGTTGTGCCACCTACCTGGAGCGAGACGTCGATGCGGGCCGTCTGCGTGGCGAAGATGCGCACACCGCGCTGGACGAACTTGCGGAAGCCCTGGACTTCCACGGAAATTTCATACGTACCGGCCGGCACCTGCGAGACGGTGTAGTTTCCGGTGGGTGTGGTCGTGGCCTCATACCTGGTGCCGGTTTCGAGGTCGGCCGCCGTGACCGAGGCCCCGGGTACGACAGCGCCGGCCGGGTCGGTGATCGTGCCGGTGATGGAGCCGCGATCGCTCTGAGCGTAGGCGGCAAGGGAAAGGGCCGCCGTCAAGAAAAGAACGCGCATCGCGCCACCTCCTGATCCGAACGGACGATCATACATCATCGTCCCGGGGTGGTCAAGAAGTAGCCGGCCACGTGTAGCCGGCCACGCCCTCGTTGGCTTGCCCCGGTTGCGTCGCGTTGCGCCTCTGCCATATGATAGAGCGCGTTCATGGCTGCCACAAAGATCGCCATTATCGGGTCCGGCAACATCGGCACGGACCTCATGATCAAGGTTCTCCGCACCTCGAAGGTTCTTGAAATGGCTCTGGTGCAAATCGGCAGGATGGACGAGGATAGAGGAATGGCCCGTCTTGCTCCGGTCGAGGAATTGTTCGGCGGCCG
>VFZX01000634.1 GCA_016871015.1 Acidobacteriota bacterium
ATTCCTGCGATGGCTATCGGAATGCGCTACCCTAGACGAAGTTTCAGCCTGATCATGCGTCTTCTCCTGCTGGTAGCCGCGATCCTGCTGGCGTGTTTCGGAGCGTTGTGGTTTCTGGGGGGGCCAACAACGCTGGAGTGGGAAACCCGCCCGGCCGTCGCCGGCCCGAACACCCGGCTGTCTGTCAATGTCCGGAGTTCGTACGGGATATCCCAAGTGCGTGCCTTCCTGGATCAGGGCCGGACGCGATGTGACCTGTACGACCGCTCCACCGGAATCAGCAGGCTGACATTTTGGCGGCGCAAGGAGTCGCGCGAAAAGATGGTGATCCCCACCGCGGCTGCCTCGTGTCCGGCGCTGGCCGACGGACCAGCCCGGCTTACCGTGCAGGTCTGGTCCGCTGACCTCCGGAACCGCAGCGACGAGATCTCGGAGCAGGTGCGCGTGGCTCGCGCACCCGCGTCCATCCATACGAGTCCGGAGCCGCACTACACCGTCCACACGGGTCCGTCGGCAGCGAAATACCACGTGGCTGGTGACTGGGTCGAAGCAGGAGTCCAGGTCGGAAAGTACCGGTTCCGGCCTTACGCACCGGGCCGCGCAGTGGTGCCCGGACAGGAGATGGACCTGGTCAGTTTCTTCACGATCCCGTGGGATGTCGACCCGGAGGAGCCGGTTCAAGTCTACGTGATCGCCTCGGATGGACGGCGGCTGACCGCGAATTTGCGGATGGTGATCGAGCGCCGGGAGTTCCGTCAGCGCGAGATCAAGCTCACGCGGAAGTTCCTGCGGCAAGTGGTGGACGACATTCTGGGCGGCAGCGACCGGTCCGACGCCGTCGTGAACTTCAAACGGATCAACTCTGAGGTCCGGCCGCTCAACAACCGGAAGCTCATCGAACTGGCCGGAAAGAGCGAATCCAAGGTCCTTTGGAGCGGATCATTCACTCAACTGCCGAAGTCCCAGGTGCAAGGCCAGTTTGCCGATACGCGCATCTACACGTTCGAGGGTGCCAAGGTAGACCAGCAGCCGCATCTCGGAGTCGACCTGGCGTCGACCCGCAACGCAGAAGTGCCCGTGGCGAACTCCGGAAAGGTTCTGTTGGCCGAGCGGCTGGGCATCTATGGGAACTGCTTATTCGTCGACCACGGCTTGGGTGTCCAGACGTTGTATGCCCATCTCAGCCGGATCGACGTCAAACCCGGTGACTCCGTGACCAAGGGCCAGGTGATCGGGCTGACCGGAATGACTGGACTGGCCGGGGGCGACCACCTCCATTTCGGAATGTTGATCGATGGCGTGGAGACGAGCCCGGTCCGGATGTTTGAGCGCAACTGGATCGCCAAGAACATCCGTCCGGTGGTGCCGGTTCCGGGGCTTGAGAAACCGGCGAATGAACCGGAGAAGCGGCGGCGGAGGCGTTAGTCTCCCGCAGCCGCGCCGATCTCGACCGCCTTATAACCGCCACGGGCTTTGTAGTAGAAGTAGAGTGCGCCAAAGATCACGATGAGGATGACCGGCAGGATCGCGATGTAGCGGAACGTCGCGGCGGCGCCGAACTTGTCGTACCATCCCCCCATCACGGGGAGGATGAATGCCACCGCGAGATTCCCGGTCCCGCCCATGATGGCGAGTCCGAGAGCTCCGGATTTCGGGAAGCGTTCCGACGTAACTCCTAACATCAACGGCCAGAAGAACGTTTTGCCCACCCCATAGATGGTGGCAGCCGCAAACGCCTGGACGGGGGTGCTGACGCCAGCCAGTCCGAACAGCCCTGCCGCGGAGAGGACCGCCGAAATCGTCAACAGCCCCATCGGCGACAACGCGTGCGCCAGGCGGCCGCCGAAGAACCGCAGCAGGAACATGATGCCCGCGGTGTAAACCAGGATCAAGATCCCTTGCATGCCGGTAAGATTCGTAACCAGCGACGGAACCCACTGGTCCGGCCCGAGCTCGGTGGATGCCGTCATCCACATGCAGATCCACCAGAGGATGAACATTGGCTTGAGGCATTCCCGGAACATTTCGCCAGTGGAGATTCCGGCTGCGACCCGTTCGGTGGCCGGGAAGGATTCATTCCAGATCATGATGGTGTAGATCACCGCCGGGATCAGGATCAGGCCGAGCTTGATCTGCCATCCGGTGGTCGCCGTCGCGCCGGCTACCCCCGCAACATCGAGCCCCATCATCTTGGTCACCAGGAACGCCGCGAGTCCACCGATGATCAATCCGCCAGGCCACCAGGCATGCAGCACGTTGAGCTTATGCGTTTTCTCCTTGGGGTACATGGTGGCGGCGAGAGGATTGATGACGCCTTCGACGAGTCCTTGGGCCAGGCCGAGCATCAGCATGGCTCCATACAGGACCTGGTATCCGGCATCGGAGTAGTAAGGAGCCACCGCCGCCGCTGGGCGTGGCGCGAACAGAATCGCAAGGACCGCGGCCACGTAGCCGAACGCGGAGAGCAGCAGCAGGCGGCGCATTCCGAAGAAGTCCACGAGGGATCCCCCGAAAATCGCCGAGAGGGTGAATCCCCAGAAGGCCGGCTGGAACGCCGTGCCGAGCTGTTCGGCGGTGATGTGGAAGTCGCCGCGCAGGGCGTCGGCGATGTCGCCGCGGATCGAAAAAACCATCGATGTGGTGACGAGGGCGACGCAGCTCGCCGCGAATAGTTTCCCAGGGTTCATAAACGCGTGAGTATATCAGAACTTGAGGAACCAGCCGCGCCGGTACATTCCCCATGTCGGCGCAAAGTGAGAAGTTCCGGTTTGCGCAAAGTAGAAAGTTCCTCTTGACGCGAATCTGGAAGGATGGAACGAATCTCGATGAGCCAGGAACAAAGGGACCGGCTGGAGACCTTGAAGAGGG
>VFZX01000635.1 GCA_016871015.1 Acidobacteriota bacterium
CCGGTTCGCACAAATCGCGCGGAGAAGGTGTAAGGTGAAGATCGAGCCGCACCCGCCCTTGATAAGTGTCAAGCAAGAATCCAGGCTAAAGTGTCAAGGATGTGTCCGGTCGCGCAAGATCACGTTGCCGGTGTTCGCCGGAGAGGCTCCCGGACTTCCGGGGATTCAGCAGGTCAATGTGCGGATCCCGGACGACCTCCGGCCGATGGATACGAACTTGTGGCTCTGCGGGATTCCCACCACCGATCCGGTGGGCCGCGTCTGCTCGCTCCCCGTCCGCATCCGGATTAGCCATTAGCGTCCCGGCCCGAATAGTGGCCGTGATACTTTCCATAGTAGCCGTAGTAATAATAGGATTTGCTAAGATCCTGGTGGACTTGGTTGAGGACCACGCCGAGTACCGTCGCGCCGATCTTCTCAAGCGTGGATAACACCGCGCCAACCCCCTTGCGGCTGGTGTCGCCCGCCTTGGCCACGACGACAACGCCGTCCACGGATGTCGCCATCTGCAGGCACTCCGGGAACCCGAGTAACGGCGGGGCGTCCAGGATGATCAAATCATACTCGGTGTAGGCCTCATCCATGATACGCGCGAGGCACGGTCCGAGAAAATCGGCGGCCTTTCGCGGAGAAGCCGGACCAGCGGTCAAGATATGAAGGCTCGCGGCGGAAGCCGGGCTTGACACCATCTCGCGCCAATTCGCCCCCGCTGTAATAACGTCGGAGATCCCGTGATTGTTCTCGATTCCGAACCGCTGGTGCACGGCGGGACGGCGGAGGTCGCCATCGACGAGCAGCGTCCGGTGGCCCTGCTGCGCGTGCGCGAGCGCGAGGTGCGCGGCGGCCGTCGACTTACCTTCGGACGGCGTCGTGGAGGTAAGCATGAGGGTCCGGATGCGCCGCTCGAAGTCGCGGAGCAGGATGGAATTCCGTAGGCTCCGGATCGCCTCTTCATAAGAGCTCAAGTGGCCATGCTCGCCGCCTGGCTGCAGGACTCCGTGCGCAGCGGCGAGTATGACTCCCTGTTGGCCCCACTGCTTCACCTGCGGAAGAGAGCCGATGACGTCGGCGCCAAAGGTACGGGCAACGTCCTCGGGCTCCCGCACGGTGTCATCCATGATGTCCAGTGCGACCGCGGTGCCGACGGCGAGCAGCGAGGACAAGACGAACGCGAGGCTGACATTTAGCGGCCAGCTTGGCGAAACAGGCTTGCGGCCTGGGCGCGCGGGATCGGCGATCCGGATCGAGTTGCCTTGAAAGCTTGAGTTAATCGTTTCTTCCTTGATCCGGCGGAGTAGTTCCTCATATAACTTCTTGTCGCCTTCGGCCTCGCGTTTGAGGTTCTGATACTGGAACGACCGGGAATTCAACCGGTCGAGCTCTGACTTAGTGGCCGCCACGGCCTTGGCGAACATCTGCTCCCGGGCGGCCGCTTCCTGGAACTCCACTTCGACGCGTTTGCTGATCGACTGCTCGGTCTCGTTGAGCAGCTTCCGGGTTTCTTCGAGGCGGGCCGCGGCGGCCTTGAACTCCGGGTGGTTTCCGCCAAACTTGGACCGGATCTCCGCGAACCGCTGGCTTGCCCCGTGAAAATCCTCGGTCAGCTTCTTGAGCGCTTCCTTTTGAGACGAGACTTGCGCGGCCTCCTCCAGACCTTGCTCAAGCGACTGGTAGGCCGCTTCCTTTTTGAGGCGGTCGGCGTGCGCGCGCGTGAACTCGGAGTTCAGATCGATGAGCCGCGTCGAGAGGATGTTGGTCTTCTCCTCCGGCGTGACGATGTTCAGTTCGCGCTCGAACTGCCCGAGCGCGCCGCTCGACTGCTCCATTTTGGCGCGGAGTTCCTCGAGCTGCTTTTCCATGAAACGCGAGAGTCCGGCAGCTTCTTTGTAGCGAATACGGTAGCTGTGTTCCAGGAACGACTGTGCGACGCCGTTGGCGACATCGGCGGCGAGCTTGCGGTCGGGCGAGCGGTAGGAGACCAGAAGCAGGTGCGTATTGGGAGGGCGGGTGACGCGCAGGCGCGTCAGGATGACGGGCGAGTCGGAGAACTCCTCACGCTCCTTGGCGGACTCACTCGGCGCCTCCCCGGGCCGTTCGAGCAAACGGTACTGCTCGGCTACGGGCCGGAGCACGGAGTCCGCTTGAAGGAGGCGTACTTGCGAGGCGAGAAACTGGTCGAGTTCGACCGGGGCGGAACTTTGGCGGTCGCGCCCGAGGACATCGGTCGCGGCGCGGCGGTCGACGTCGATGGTAACCGTGGACTCATAGTAGGGAGTCATCCGCGCGGTATAGATAAGCGCCGCGGCGGTGCAGATCGTGACGAAGGCGAGGATTCGCCGGGCGGAGCGCCGGATCAGCCAAATGTAGTGGCTGACTGGAAGTTGGCTGCGCTCCGGCGGGGAGTCCAGATAGACGGGCGGTGCGGGGAGCGCCGGGTCCGTGACGGCCTGCCGCCGTGCGGGGAGCATGGACGGGGAATCCTGTGGCATCGCGAGGAACTCCCAGTGTACGGGATCGGATCCACCCGCGTTCGGGTTATAGCGCCTAAAACGCCACCCGCAACCCGAACTGAATATCGCGCGGCGTGCCCACGGTTCCTGAGATGGTTCCCGCCACCGTGGTTCCCAAGCTCGCGTTCGGTAGATCGAACTGTGGATGGTTCGGCAGGTTGAAGAACTCGGTGCGGAACTGAAGCCGTACTTTCTCGGTGATATCGAACTCCTTGAACAGCGATACGTCTATGTTGGTCCGCCCGGGCCCGCGCAGGAAACCGCGGCCGGCGTTGCCGTACGTGAAGATGGCCGGAGTGCCGAAGGGCGCTCCCGGACTACCGAGCGCGGTA
>VFZX01000636.1 GCA_016871015.1 Acidobacteriota bacterium
ACAATCGCGCGGAGAAGGTGTAAGGTGAAGATCGAGCCGCACCCGCCCTTGATAAGTGTCAAGCAAGAATCCAGGCTAAAGTGTCAAGGATGTGTCCGGTCGCGCAGATGACTGAACCATCCGCCATCACACGCGTGTGGCACATGCCGCACGCAAGGTTGCCGACTTCGACGGTTCCCTTGGTTCTGATTACATAGCGTGCGTAGGGCATCACGCCGTCATTCGTTAGCGGCACGCCTACCCTCCGATACCACGTCGAGTTCCGTACGGCGGACAGCTTGACGAGGGCGATCGGATCGGCGTCGTACGCGATCGGCGCATCGAAGGCCAGCTCCCCAGCCGCGGTCCAATCGGCCTCTGTCTTGAGCGTCGCGGGATCGAAAGCGATGGCCGGCTCGAGTTGGGTGAGATGGTCGAAGTATCCGGCTGGCTCCCTGCCAGGCGCGTAAATCGGATAGCTCTTGTAGATGGGCCGCACTGGCATTCGATAGTAGTAGTCACGCGAAATGTGCTCCGGCGGCGCGCCGGTCGATGCGAGAGGCAGTGCCACCGAGCGCAGCGCCTCTTCGTCCCACGTCGATGGAACAACACGCGAGGACGCCGGGTCCGGCTTCTGTGCCCGACTGACCGCGAGTGGAACGCAGATGCCCGTGAGCAGAAAAAGAGTGACGGCGGTCAATCTCTGCGTGGTCATGACTATGAGGATAGCCCCATTGGCCGGTATCAAAGAGCATGCCGCCTCGGAGTTGGATCCAGGCTCAGCGTCAGACTCCATCGACTCCCTGAGCCGAGCCTGCGAAGCGAGCGCCAAGGAAACGACTTGCCGCTTTTGTTCCGGCAAAGTGGGGCCACCCCGGCGGGCGTACCGGCTCGCCGCCTGAATTCGACGCTCGCTGGTGCGGAGCCGACGCAGGTCCTCGATCCGGTCGCAACTGGCGCTTATTTCGAAGCATCCTCCTCGTCGGTACTGTGAGAAAAAGGAGACCCTCGAAATCGGCCCGGCCACTTCGTCCGTATAGGTAGGCGCAGGCGTGGAAGCTGGAAACTCAAGCAGTAGACTCCCATCGACGAGTGTTCTCCAACCGGTAGGATTTGACCCATGCGCGGCATCGGCGGTAGTCCTGTCCCATTTCGAGACCATCTTGCGAATTTCGGATCGCTGCTGTGAGAGGCCCGCCTTGGTTCGCTCTCGCCGCATGGCCCTTTCGAATTCAGCGAACGCCCGACCATCTCCATCATCATCCGGCCCGCCGGAGTCGCGGTGTCGACCGCCTCGGTCAGACTGCGGAACCCCGCCCTGGATTCCCCGAGACGCTCCAGCCGGTCGAGCTTGCACACAACGAGCACGCCGCCATTACGAAGCTGATCGAGGAGCCGATGGAGTTCGGGCGGGTCCCAACGCCCACCGGGCGGGCTTGATCCTCTCTTCGGCTTCGCAGGCGTGCTCCGGCCTCTGACCTTGCCTCCCCCACTCATCGGCGTGGGCCTAACTACTGTAGCTAGGCTCCGCTTTCGCCCTTCCTCGCCGCCGGGTGCCCGTCCTTCTCCAGCACCGGCGCGGGATACCGCTTCAGAATCGCGTCGAACTTGGCCTTCACCGCTTTTACCTCGGGTGCGCCGGAGCCGGTCACGTCCTTGTACCCGCTGCCGTCGCGGCTGGTTCCGCAATCATACAGCCTGCCGTAGTGGAGCGGTGAGTTGTCCTCCAGCAGGTACTGCTTGGTGCGGATGATCCGGCGGTCGGCGATAAAGCTGAAGGCCCACTCTCGCGGGGCCGCGGCCTTGCCCTGCACGTAGCCGGCAAACGACCGCCCATCGATCTTCTTTCCCTTCGGCAGCGGCGCTCCCGCGAATTCGGCAAGCGTCGGCAGGATGTCGGACAGGTCCACCAGCTCGTCCACCGCGCCCTTGGCCGGAATCCACGCCGGACAGTTGGCGATCATCGGCACCCGCGCGCCGAGTTCCGTACCATCGCCCTTGCCTTCACCCGCGGTTCCGTTGTCGCCCGTGAACAGGATGATCGTGTTGTCGCGGAGTCCGTTCTCCTCAAGGGTCTTCACCAGGCGTCCAACGATCTTGTCCATGTACTCGACGTTGGACTTGTAGTTGCGCGGCTTGTTCCCCTTCTCCCGGTCGTCGCCGGGCTGCACGGAGTCCGGCGTCGGCACGTGCGGACCATGCGTCAGCGCCATCGGATAGTAGGCCAGGAACGGCTGATCGCGCTTGCGCTTCATGAAGTCCATGAGGAACTCCGAGTACAGGTGCGGACCGTAGTCGGACGGCGTGGTGTCGAGCAGCTTGCCGTTCTTCATCACCGCCGGATGCCAATATCGCTCGCGCACGCGGTACTTCTTCTGGTCCTCGGGCGAGGGATAGTTGGGAAACGCCCAGATGCAGTACTCGTCGAACCCGGTCTCGGTGACGATGTTGGGCCAGGTTCCGGAAAGCTGCCACTTGCCCGCCAGCGCCGTCGCGTAGCCCTGCGACTTGAGCAGTTGCGCGAATGTGTAGTGATTGCGCATGTCCTCGACCGGTGAGTCGTGCGCCGGACCTCCGCGGCGTCCCGCGAAATTGTACACCCCGTTGGTCGAGCCATACTGCCCCGTCATGATTTCGAGCCGGGTCGGATGGCAGATCGGCGTGGCAAAGCAGGTCCGGAACTGGACTCCGGTCCGCGCCAGTCCGTCGAGCACCGGGGTCTTGTGCCTGGTGTTCCCGTAGCAGGCCAGCTCCTTGGCGCCGATGTCGTCGGCCATGATCACCAGGAAGTTGGGACTGCGCCGCTGCTGCGCCATCGCGGCCGCCGCCGCGGGCAGGCTGAAAAATTCACGTCGAAGCACG
>VFZX01000637.1 GCA_016871015.1 Acidobacteriota bacterium
TGCTGCATCCGCAGTTCGATCAACTCCTCACGCGTGCCCTCCTCCATGGCGGCCGGACTGTGGTGGGGGGCACGGCTCCGCTCTTGCAGGCCATCCCAGCCCTCCACACGGAACCGGTCCACCAGCGTATACCCGGTCTGCCTCGATATCCCGTGTTTCCGGCACAATTCTGAAAATGACAGGTCGTTTGCCTGCCAATCTTCGATAAACTCGACCTTGCTGTCCATGCGGCTCACCTCTCGCCAGGGCATCCCCCAGCTTAACCGCTGTCCCCCGGTTACCCTTCGTTTGTGTCAACCGCCCACCGGCACACTTGTCAAGGATGTCTCCGGTTCGCACAACGGAAGCTCGCTCACGAACTGCTGATTGATGACGGATCCCACCGAGGACGAGTTGCTCTCGAGCAATGGAGGAGCGGCGGTAACCTCCACGGTCTCACTCACCTGGCCCACCTGGAGAGCCATGTCCAGCCGCAGCCGCTGATTGATCTGCAGCCTGACTTCGTTCTGGACCGTCTTGCGGAAGCCGGCGGCCTCGACGCTGACGGTGTAGGTGCCCGGAGGCAGCAGCGTCATGATGTAGTCGCCAGTGTCGCCCGATTCTGTTTCGCGCACCACTCCGGTGGCCGCGTTGGTCGCGGCGAGCTTCGCCTTGCCGATCGCCGCGCCGCTTGAATCCGTTACAGTTCCAATCAGTTCACCGGTCGACACCTGGGCGTTGGCTGACAAAGCCATGACGGCCCCGGCCATGAGGACGGAGCCGATAGTTCGATTGTTCATAATTTTCGTACCCCTGGAAACTTCAACAATGATTCAATCGTATCACTCCACGACCGAGGCCGTCGCCATTCGCATGAAGGCGTACTTGGCGTCGGTGGCGCCGGGACCGCCTTGCACGAGGTACACCCCGGTCAGCCCGCGCTTACGGTCGATCCAGCCGTGAGTGCCGAACGCGCCGCCGTGGCCGTAAGTGCCCTTCGACAGGTAGTTGAGCATTCCGGAATTCTCCTTGACCACCTCCCAGGCGAGCCCGAACGAAGTGCCGCCCATATGTCCGCTCTGGATGTCGGCGGTGTGGATCGCCGTCATCACCTCGATCGCGGATTTCGACAGGATCCTGCGGCCGTTGTGTATACCCCAGTTCCGCGTCATTTCGTAGAAGGCCAGCAGATCCTGCGCGGTTGAGTAGGCGCCCCATTCGGGCGCGGAATACTTGGCGCCGCGGCGGTAGTTCAGCGCGTCACCGCCGAGCGTGGTCTTCGGATCCGCGTGCGCCAGCTTGCCGTCGCGTGTGGCGTGAACGGCGCAGATGCGCGGGTGGCGGTCCTCGGGCGCGAAGATGAACGTGTCGCCCATGCCGAGCGGCTTCCACAGGCGCTCCGCCATGAACGACTCGAACGGCTGTCCGGAGACCACTTCGATAATGCGGCCAAGCGTCGCGATCCCGTTGTTCGAATAAAGCCACTTCGATCCCGGCTCGAACTGCAGCGGAAGCTGCGAGAAAATGAGCACCGCCTGCGCGAGCGGAATGTCCATTTTCTGCGGCAGCTCGGCGATTCCCGCGGGCGGCTGCGACGGAAGGCCGGAGGTGTGCGTTAGCAGGTCGCGGACGGTGATCAGGCGCGACGGTTTGGCGAGCTGCATGGAACCGCCGGCGTCGCGTCCGGCCACCATCATCAAGCCGCGGAACTCGGGCAGGTGCTTTTCCACCGGATCAACCAGCGCGAGCTTGCCTTCGTCGGCAAGGATCATGATCGCTGTGGCCACCATCGGTTTGGTCATCGACATGATCTGGAACATCGAATTCTTGGCCATCGGCTTCGAGGACAGCGCGTCCTGGAGACCGGACGCTTCGAAGTGGGCGATCTTCCCCTGGTGGGCGAGCAGCGTCACGGTTCCGGCGACGCGGCCCTGGTCGGCGAACGCCTTCATGCGGGGCGCGATCCGGGCGATCCGCTCGGGATCGATCTTCGAAGGCTCGGCGGCGGCGAGTCCGAGGGCCACAACAGGAATCAGGTGCAAACGCATTGTTCGATTATCACGCGCCTGCTTGCGGGTCTGCTACGCGGCGTCACTCGATCACGGCCTTGGTCACGTAGTCGAGCTGCGGGAACGCTCGCTTCAAGTACGCGTTCCCTTGCTTGATGATCGCCTCCTGGCTCGGCTTCTCTCCGCAGTTGTAGAGCCGGGCGAGGATGCCGATCCCCTGCACCACGTCACCGAAAACCGGGAATCCCTGGCGGTCGAGCGACTTGTTGTCCTTGAGGTTGATGTAGATCTGCGTGGACCGGCTGTCGGCGCCGTTGGCGGTGAAAGCCACAAGCCCGAGCGTATTGCTCATCTTCACGGATTCGTCCTTAATGGGAGCCTTCTCCCACTTGGACTGGATCGCCGGACTCCCGTTGATCCCGAACTGGACCACGAATCCGGGCAGCACGCGATGGAAGCCGGTCCCGTTGTAGAACCCGTTCTTCACCAGGTTGTAGAACCGGTCGGCCGCGAGCGGCGCCCAGGCGCGCGTCACCGCGATCGTGAATTCTCCCTTCGTGGTGGTGAACTTGGCGCGGAACTTGTCCGGCGCCTTCTCGGTGAGCTTGGCGGGATCGGTGAGCTTCGATGCCTGGGCGGACAATTGCGCGCACAGCACCAGAGACAAAGCAAATCGGCACATGGATATCATGATAAACGTGCTTCGACGTGAATTTTTCAGCCTGCCCGCGGCGGCGGCCGCGATGGCGCAGCAGCGGCGCAGTCCCAACTTCCTGGTGATCATGGCCGACGACATCGGCGCCAAGGAGCTGGCCTGCTACGGCAACACCAGGCAC
>VFZX01000638.1 GCA_016871015.1 Acidobacteriota bacterium
CGAGCCAAGACTTTCCCACCTTCGGCCGTCCCGCGAGCAGAGTGAGGCCGTTGGTGAGCAGCCCGTCAATGACGAACTCGGTTTCCTCGAACTGGGCATCGTAGAGAACCGATCCGTCGGTTACGACAAGTTCCGGACCGCGCGGGCGGGCCAACTCGCGCGCCGTGCTGATCGGAACGGAGAGCCGCGCAATGGAATCCACCTGTGCCGCCCTCATAAGGCCAGCTCCGTTGGCGAAAAGTAATCGAACAAAACCACCGGCAGGGCCGGTGTGGTGGGAGCCTCGGGCGGCTCCCATGCGTCGCCGTGCTCCGGGCGCGAGTCGGCACACTCCATGAGTCGGACCACGATCTCCGTCCATGCCGCCGCGTCCAGCTCGTCGGCGCGGCCCTCCCGGACAAGGCGTGCAGTGCGCCGCGGATCGCGCTGCCGGGCGAACTCGTAAAGAATGCCGGTTTCGCGCGGAGTCAAGTCGCGAAGATTTTCGAGATACCGCGTCAGGGTGCCAACCCGCTCCTGGAGCCAGTCCGGCGGCTCGTCCGGGGAAAGCCAAAGCAGCTCCGAATGGTCATCGAGCATGCGCTCGACCTGCTGCATTTCAGCTCGCCGCCAGCTCTGAGCCGCGGCCAGATCAACAACCGGAGCGGGTCGCCGCTCGTCCTGGTCGAGCCGCACTCCGGCCAAGCGGGCCGCCCAACTAAGCGCCTCCGCAAGGGTCCCGCCACGGACCCGCGCGATGAAGTCGAGCAGGCCGCCGCCCTCGTTACGCGCGTGATCAAACCAAACTTTTTTTACGGAATCGATGGCCAGGTTACGGTCCCGCGTCTGGCGCCATGGCGCGGCGATGCGGCCCCAGCGCGGCGCAGGCAAGCCCAAGGCGCGTAGAACTTGGGCGAAGTCAAGTCGATCCAGCACTGCAGTTGCATTGGAAGATTTGCCGCCCTTGCGGGGATCGGCGGATTCGTGTACATTGGTATTGACGTAGCTCACGTCCCTGCTCCAAGATTCTGTGTCGCCCCGCGCTGTAACGCGGGGCGAACGTGTTTTTGGTCTTGGAGTGCCTCTCGGAACAGGGCAAACAGGGCAAAGAACTTGCCTCGTTTCTGCCCTGTTCCGGGGGGTCAGCAAGATTCAGCCAATGGAATGAAGCGCTTACAGGTTGTCGAATCCCCCTCGGGAACGCTGCAAGTTCTTTAGATTCAGTTGAGGCACACCTTCCCAAGCTGGACGTCGTGGGTTCGAGTCCCATCTCCCGCTCCATCAAATCAACAACTTGGGCAGATCCAGCAACTTCTTCCACTCCACTTCACTCCATTAAAGCCGTCAGAACGGCATTTTCGAGCTGCTCGGCAGCTTGCGCCCGCTTTGTGAGAGCGGCCTTGGTGTAAACATCCAGCGCAACCCCGATGCCATGTCCGCGCTGGTCGGCTGCCACCTTCGGATCAACACCGGCCTCGTGACCGAGACTGGCATGCGTCCGGCGCAGCACCTGAAAATTCGCCCAGCCGAGACCCTTGGGCTCCAGCCTAGGCTTCATGTAGCGATACCAGATGTTGTCGCGCCAGATAGGCGTCTCGCCGCCCTCCGATGCGAACAGCCAGGCGTCACCCTCTTCGCCCACCCACTGCATCCAGTCCTTGAGAACTTTCACAGTAGCGGGACCGAGTGCAACGACGCGCTTGGACGATGCCGTCTTCGGCGTGTCGATGTCTCCTCTATAAACTCGTTGCTCGACGGTCAAGGATGCGTGATCGCTGCTGACGTGCTTTCGCTGTAGCCCCAGAATCTCTCCGGGACGCATACCCGCGAAAATCGCCAGATGCGCGATGACGCGCTCGCGCATGTCGAGCACCGCGATGTACTGCTCTACCTCCTTTCGTGTCATTACGCGTGTCTCTTCCACCGTCGCCTCTTTCGGGGTATAGAGGGCAGCGGTGGGATCGCGCTGCGTGTATCCTTCGGCAAGCGCGAGCTTGAAAACAGCCCGCAGGTCCCAGCGAAGATGCGCTACTACGCTGCGCGACAAATCCTCTGCCTTGCGGCTGAGGAATGCCTGAAGAGACTTCAGGTTGATTGCCTGCAACTTGGTTTCGCTGAACTCCGCCAGATGGTACGTCATCCGGTTTTCGGTGGTGAGCGCGGTGGAGCGCTTCCACTTCTTCCGGTAGAACGGCAACACCACCCTTTCGAGAAAATCCCCGAAGGTGATGTTGGGGTCGGGAGCCGTCGCCAGGCGCGCGTTCACTTCGCTCATGATACGAGCTTGTTCCTGCTGCGCCTCGCTCTTGCTCATCTTCGAATAGAGCCCCAGCGTCAGGTACTTCTTGCTGGTGCCCTCCCGATATTGCAGAATCCACATCTTGTGCTTGCCGTGCTTCTTAACCTGCAAACTGCCTTGTTGATGTCGCTTTCTTCGCACGATGTTCCTTTCCGTGCGTTCAAGCGATGAACTCAGGTCTGAGCGCATTATCGCACTCCGGCGGTTTGGGCTTCCACGGCACGCATCCACTCGATCAGCGATTCGTCGCGGATGAGAACCCGCCTTCCGATCCGCACGTTGGGAAGCGGCGGCAGATGTGGCACCTTGCCCCGGATGATGTTCGAGACGTGCGCCTTCGAGCAGCGAAGAACAATCGCCACGTCCTTTACGGTCAAAATCTCGCTTGGTCTTGCTACTGCCTTCATGCTTCCTCCTCATTCGCTCTCGTCGTCGAAGCCGGTGCCGCTATCGAGCTTCGGGCTTCCGGTCCAACCGTTCGTATATCCGTTCGGCCCATTGCCGCATTAGCGCTCCCACTGGATAGTGATTCTCGTCGG
>VFZX01000639.1 GCA_016871015.1 Acidobacteriota bacterium
CGGGCGTATACCAAGTCAATTTCCGTGCCCCGGCCACCCTGTCCACCGCCAATTCCGATCTGGTGGTGACGGCTGGTAATGTGTCGAGCAGACCGGCGCGGGTTGCGATACAGTAAACGAACGACGCCATGCAATCCCGACGCCAGATCCTTGCCTCCGCGGCCGCGCCCTTTGTCCTGACCTCGCAGAACCGGCGCGAAAAACCGAACGTTTTGATGATCGCGGTGGACGACTTGAACGACTGGGTGTCGTGCCTGGGGGGCCATCCGAACGGACGGACTCCGAATCTCGACCGCCTGGCCGCGCGCGGCGTGTTGTTCACCAACGCGCATTGCAACGCTCCACTGTGCAATCCCTCGCGCGCGTCGCTGATGATGGGGATCCGGCCGTCGACCTCGGGGGTCTACACCAACAGCCAGCCCTACCGGAAATCGCCGGTCTTGAAAGATCACGTGTCGATGACCCAGCACTTCATGGCCAACGGATACCGTGCGGTGGGCGGCGGCAAGATCTACCACGGCGCGTATCCGGATGCGGCGAGCTGGAACGAGTATTTTCCGAGCCAGAAGAAGAACAAGCCCAACGATCCCGAGCCGCAAAAGCCGGCCAACGGGATTCCGCGGGGCGGCAATTTCGATTGGGGTCCGGTGAACGTGCCGGACGCGAAGATGGGCGACTATCAGGTGGTCGACTGGGCGCTCGGCGAACTGAACCGGAAGCAGACGCAGCCGCTGTTTCTTGGGTGCGGACTCTTCCGTCCGCACCTGCCCTGGTACGTTCCGCCGAAGTACTTCGACATGTTCCCGCTGAGTTCGATCCAGTTGCCGCGGGTCAAGGACGACGACCTGAACGACATCCCGCCACCGGGGGTCAAGTTCGCCAAGCCTGATGGCGACCACAAGACCGTCACGACGCACAAGAAGTGGAAGGAAGCGGTGCAGGCCTATCTGGCGAGCATCGCGTTCATGGACGAGCAATTGGGCCGCCTTATTGACGGGTTCGACAAGTCGCCGCTGGCACGCAACACGGTGGTGCTGCTGTGGAGTGATCACGGCTGGCATCTCGGCGAGAAGCTCCACTGGCGCAAGTTCAGCCTGTGGGAGGAGTCCACTCGCAACGTGTTCACGATGACCGTGCCGGGACTGACGCAGCCCAATCAGCGCTGTTCGCGGACGGTGAGCATGATCGACCTCTACCCGACGCTGGCGGACTTGTGCGGACTGCCCGCGCGCAAGGAGCTGGAAGGGACAAGTCTCCGTCCGCTGCTCCGCAATCCTGGCGCGGCGTGGGACCGTCCGGCGGTGTGCACCTATTTCCGCAACAATCACTCGGTGCGGAGCGAGCGTTGGCGCTACACGCGGTACCACGATGGGACGGAGGAGTTGTACGACCACAAGATCGACCCGATGGAATGGGAGAATCTCGCCGGACGCCATGAGTATCACACCGTGAAGCGCGAGCTCGGCCGGTTCCTGCCCGAGGTGAACGCGGCGGATTCCGTGCACGAGCGGGGTAGCGGCGAGGAGTAGCCAGGACCGCCGATGATCACCAGACTCCGGGTCCAGGGGTACCGGCGCCTGGTGGACGCCGAGGTCGAGATGCGTCCGTTCGGGGTCATGATCGGGGCCAACGGATCGGGGAAGGCGTCGCTCATGGAAGTGCTCTCGTTGTTGAGCGCGGCGGCGAACAACGGATTCGCGGACGCCTTAGGGCGTCTCGGCGGATTCCCGGCGGTGCGGAACCCGGGTGCTGAGCGAGTGGTATTCACCGTGAACGCCGGCGGAGCGGCAGACGCGTTCTTCTATGAATTGATCCTGCGGCCTGCATCCATGGGATTCGCGATTACCGGCGAGACTCTTCGTGTTGAGGGGCAGGAGCGGCTCCTGATTTCATCAGACGGGTCCTCGACCGGGATGATGGACGAGGCTGGAGTCATCCGGCGTTCCGAGCGCATTTCGAAGCCGATGATTTTTCCGCACACGGGCCAGCACGGGTTGATTCAGAAGTTCAGAGAGGCGCTGGGGGGCGCGGCGTACACACCGCTCGATGTCCGCCCCATCGCTCCGGTGCGTCATCCGCAAGCTGTCCAACCCGCTCGCCGGCCCTCGCAGGACGGCCAGGACTTGGTGTCCTGCCTGCTCAACCTGCGCGAGACGGAGCCAGACCGGTACGAAGACGTGTTGGCAGCCCTGCGCGCCGCGTTTCCATCATTTGAGACACTCCAGTTCCCGCCAGTCGCGGCGGGCACCATCAGCCTGTCCTGGAAAGAGCGGACGCTGCCGTCTCCGCTCTATCCAAGTCAGCTCTCGGACGGCATTCTCCGCTTCCTGTGGCTGGCGACGCTGCTGCAGAGTCCCGGTCTGGATCCGTTGACAATGCTGGATGAGCCTGACGCGAGCTTGCACCCGGAGCTGCTGCGGTTGCTCGTGGAGCTGCTGCGTGAGGCATCGGATAGAAGCCAGATTCTCGCCACGACGCACTCGGACCGGCTGATCCGTTTCCTGGAGCCAGCGGAAGTTCTGATCGTGGACCTCAACGAGGATGGCAGTTCGAAGTTCACCTGGGGCGATCAACTGAATCTCGATCACTGGCTGGAAGAATATTCTCTCGAAGACCTCTGGGACCACGGGGTGCTGGAGTTGCGCGACCGGACACATCCTTGACACTTTAGCCTGGATTCTTGCTTGACACTTATCAAGGGCGGGTGCGGCTCGATCTTCACCTTACACCTTCTCCGCGCGATTGTCA
>VFZX01000640.1 GCA_016871015.1 Acidobacteriota bacterium
CCGGCAGCCTGGCAACGAAAAATCGTGCTACGCAACAACCACACTTCGACCGGCGGCGATGAGCGTTCGCCCGTCAATTCTCGGACAGGCTCCTAGCCGGGATCTGGGCGTGCCAGACGGGACTCGACGCCTATGTCGAAAAGCCAGCCTCGCACAATGTGTTCGAGGGGCGAAAGCTCGTCGAGGCAGCCCACAAGTACAACCGGATCGTCCAGCACGGCGTGCAGCTCCGCTCGTCGGAGGCGATTCGCGAGGCGGTGAAGATGCTGCGCGAGGGAGTGATCGGCGAAGTCTACATGGCGCGTGGACTGGTGTTCCGCTGGCGTCCGTCGATCGGGAAGAAGACGCCGGAAGCCACGCCCCAGAACGTCGACTGGAATCTGTGGCAGGGACCGGCGCAGGAGCGGCAGTTCTCCCGCCGCTATGTCCATTACAACTGGCACTGGCACTGGGAATACGGCAACGGCGACGTCGGTAACCAGGGAATCCATGAAACGGACTTGTGCATGTGGGGACTGGGCGTGGACACGCTGCCCTCGAAGATCACGGCCATGGGCGGCAAGTTCCTGTGGGACGACGACAAGGAGACGCCGGAAGTTCTGACCACCCTGTATCATTATCCGGATCAGAAGAAGATGATCCAGTTCGAGGTCCGGCACTGGTGCACGAACCTGGAGGACGGCGCGGGCGTCGGCAACATCTTCTACGGGCCGAAGGGCTACATGGTGATCAAGGGCTACGACACCTACGAAGTGTTCCTGGGCGAGAAGCGCGAGAAGGGGCCGTCGCGGAAGGCTGGCGGGGACCACTATGCGAACTTCATCAAGGCGGTGAAGAGCCGGAAGACGAGCGACCAGCATGGTCCGGTCGAGTCGGCGCACCTGTCGTCGGCACTGGCGCATTTGGGCAATGTCAGCTTCCGGTTGGGGCGGCAGGTGACGTTTGATCCGAAGGCAGAGAAGTTTGTTGGCGACAAGGAAGCCAACGCCATGCTGACGAGGAAGTATCGCGCGCCGTTTGTGGTTCCGGAAAAGGTTTAGCGCCGTTACACCAGAATTTTTCTCAGCACCGGAATGAGCCCGCGCTTGTTCTGAGAGGGTCGCTAAAACACGTACCTCAGGCTGAACTGCATCACCCTCGACGTGTCGTCCGCCCTCGACGCACCGACGAAATTCTGCGGATTATACGTGCTCGAGATCCGGCCAAACACCGCGCTCTGCAGATCCCGGATCGGAAAAGCGAACCGCGGCGAGTTGGTCACGTTGTACATCTCCGCCCGGAAGTTCAGCGTGTGCCCCTCGCGGATGGCAAAGCTCTTGGCCGCCGCCAGGTCCCACACGGCGATCCCCTGCCCGAAGAACGTGTTCCGGCCGAGCGTCCCCTGTCCGCTCCCGCCCGGATCAAACAGCCGGTCGCGCTGGGTGACGGACCGGTTCGGGAAGAAGCCTGCCGCGGGAAGCTGCAGCTCAGAGATGATCCGGCCCGTCGAGGGATCCTGCCGTCCGTTGTCGATCGAGCGCCCGAACAACGCCGCGTTCAACAGCACCGGACGGTCATTCAGCACTGCGTCGGCGTTCACATCGTATCCCGCGAGGACCGTGAAGGGATTGCCGCTTGCGAACGTATTGTTGCCCGTGATGCGCCAGCCGCCAAGCACCTGCCGCGCCGCTCCCCTGCCCTTGCTGAACCACGGAACCGGAATTCCGTAGTTGAGATTCATCCGGTGCCGCTGGTCGAAGTCGCCCAGTCCGCGGAGACTGCGCGCGGAATCGAACTCGGTCAGCGTGTTCCCCGCCGTCACGTCGGACCCGGTGTCGATCGTCTTGCTGAACGCATAAGAGACGCTCCAGTGGAATCCCCGGCTCCACTTCCGCTTCAGCTCCACCCGCATCGCGTTGTAATAACTCCAGGCACCATTGTTGATGTAAGTGACCGCGCCGAATCGCACGTCCGGCCGGCGGAATGCCGTCCGCGGCTGCGCCTGCGAGATGAAGCCCGGCGCCGGACTCGTGTTGCTCAAGTCGGGATCCACCTGGTTATAGGTGATCCCGTTGTTCGGACTCGTGATCGGGAACCGCGGGCGGTTGAGGATTGCGTTCTGCAACAGTCCGATCCCGCGCGTCCGGTTGTAGCCGATGCTCACGGTGTGATTGCCGCCCACCTGGCGGTCCAGAGTCAGGTTGTATTGATGGACGGTGGGCATGCCGAGATCCGGCGCCACGACCGCGGTGTCGATCCTTCCGGGATTGAAGTTGGGCGCCTGTGGAGTGTACTCGAACCCGTCTGTAGGATCGGCCACCGCGAACGTCGGATCGAAGCTGCGGAACACGCCGTACGGAGGCAGGCTGCGAAGGCTCGCGCCGCCCTGGGTGAAGATCGACTGGAAGATCCGGTTGTGGAACACGCCGAAGCCGCCGCGGACCGAGCTCCGCCCCGCGCCTCCGGTGATGCGGCTCAACCAGCCGGACTGCATGCCCGGCGTCCACGCGAATCCGAACCGTGGCTCGGCGCCACCAAAGTTGCCGTAGTTGTAGGCGATCTTGCCGTCTACCTCGTCCGGCCGAAGCACGTGTTCATAGCGGAATCCAAGATTGAGCGTGAGCGTCGGCCGCAGCTTGATGTCGTCAAGCAGGAAAAGGTTGTACTCGCCCAGCCGGTTCCGGGTCGCGAAGTTGCCGTAGCCCCTCTGGTACGAAGTCACATAGCCGCGCAGGAAATTCTCCCAGCCCTCGTACCG
>VFZX01000641.1 GCA_016871015.1 Acidobacteriota bacterium
GCGTCGGCCACAGCTTGATGTCGTCAAGCAGGAAAAGGTTGTACTCGCCCAGCCGGTTCCGGGTCGCGAAGTTGCCGTAGCCCCTCTGGTACGAAGTCACATAGCCGCGCAGGAAATTCTCCCAGCCCTCGTACCGCCCGGGAGTGTTCACGACACCGATCACGCCGAACGTCCAAAAGCCGCGCGAGAAGTTGTCGGCCAGGTCGTCAAGATTCTGCTTGCGGGCATCGATTCCGCCCTTCAGTATGTGGCGCCCCTGGAGGCGGGAGACGGTGTAGTTGAACTGGTAGTCCGCCTGGCGCCGGTTGATCGGAAACGCGCCCGCATTGCCGAGCAGCGTGGTGGTGTAGGGGGTGGGATTCGAGATACGGACCACGGGCGTCGTGTTGCCGGTGGAGATGTCGACCAGTGCGGTGCGCTGTCCGAGTCCGAACCGGAACTCGGCGAAGGTGCCGGTGCCGAACATGCGCGCCCACGTGAGTCCGGTGTTGTTCTGTTTGTTGTTCTGGCGCGCGGTCTCTCCGCGGATCAGCTCGCCGGGGAACCGCTTCTGCCGGCTGTAGTGGTAGCGGATCGCCACTTGGTCACGTTGCGAGGCGTTCCAGTCGATCTTGCCGCTGTAGTCCTCGTCGGGGAAAGACGACGGGCGGATCTCGACAAAGCAGCGGTCGCACACGGCGGTGGCGTTGGGCTCTTTCTTAGGGAACCGGTCGAGGATCTCCTGGAGGAAGCGGCGGTCGGCTTCGATGTTCGGATGCTGCTCGGGGTTGAGGCACAGGCGGCAGTCGCCCACTTGCAGGCGGTCCGATGGGAGAAAGATAAAGCGGCGGACGGTGGAGTACTGGCGCAGCTTGGTCTGCTCGAAAGAGTGGAACAGGAACAGCTTGTTCTTGAGAATCGGAAGGCCAACGGTCCAGCCGAATTGGTTGCGGCGGTAGGGGGCGCGAGGCGCGACGGGAGTCCCGCCGGCGTTCGCGCCGAGTGCATTATTGAAAAAGCTGTTTGAGTTGAGCTTCTCATTCTGGAGAAACTCATAGGCATCGCCTTGCCACTGGTTGGTGCCGGACTTGGTCTGGACCAGCACCACCGCTCCGCCCGCGCGTCCGAACTCGGCCGAGTAAGCGTTGGTCAGCACTTGGAGTTCCTTGATGGCGCTGATATTGACGTTCTGCCGGTTGGTGCCCTCCGAGGAGTCGTCGTTGTTCACACCGTCGATCTGGAAGGTGGCCGAGCGGCTGCCCGTGCCGTTAAACGAGACGTAGCTGCCCGAGGAGAGCGTGGGATTGTTGACGCCGCCGTACCCGCCGGTGGACTGGAAGCCGGGCATCTGTTCGATCAGCGACAGGAAGTTGCGGGACGGCAGGGGCCGGTCCTCGATTACTTTTTCGTCGATCGTCGATTTAACCTCGCCGCGCGACACTTCGATCAGCGAAGCCTCGGCAACCACCGTGACCTGGGTGTCAACGGTGGCGGGCTTCAACTGGAAGTCAGCCGCGCGGACCGAGCTCAGTTCGACAGTCTGGCGTCTCTGCTGGGGTCCGAATCCGGTGGCCGAGGCAGTAACTTCGTATGCGCCGATGGGCAGGAACGTGACTTGGTAGAATCCGGCAGCGTTGGTGGTGGTGCGGCGGATGAGTCCGTTTTCAAGGTTGCGGATTTCGATGCCTCCCCCGGCGATGGTGGCGCCGGAGGGATCGGTCAGGTGGCCCTCCAGGGTCCCGGTGACGGTCTGGGCGGATGTGGCAGCGGTGAGCAGGATGAGGGCGGCAAAGCGAGACATCTCGCTTGATTATGACATCGGCACTCGCCGGGAATCGGGCAGGAGAGCTTACGCCGGAATCGGGACCCATCGGGTCATCAGTTCTCAAAGCCGGGGCTCTAGCGCATTTCCGCTCTTCGATCGGTCCGCTCGCGTCCGGCTACTCGTCCTTCACCGTCACGATGCCCACCTTGTTCACTCCGCTGCACGCCAGGAACAGCCTCCCGTCCGGTGTCGCGATCATGTGGCGGACCACGCCGCCGCCGGAGGGAATGTCCCAGCTCTTGAACGTCTCCGGCTCCGGATCGAACCGCACCAGCGTCCCAGGCCGCGGACCAGACTCGCTGTACCAGACGATCCCGTCGCGCGTGGCGGCGATCCCGTAGGGCTGCGAGCGCTCGCCGGCCGGTGAGGGCCACTCGCGGACCTCACGCGTCGCCGGGTCGAGCCGGCCGAGGAATCCGCGTGCATAGTCGGTGTAATACAGCTTCCCGTCGGGGGTGAACGCGATCCTGCGGGGACGCGCTCCCGCCGACAGCTCGAACTCGGTAATCTGGAGCGTCTCCGGGTCTATCCGCGCCAGCTTGTTGGTTCCGAATTGGCAGTAGAAGGGGATCCCGCCGGGAGTGTGCGAACCGGAGACATCCTTGACAAGTGTGCCGGTGGGCGGTTGACACAAACGAAGGGTAACCGGGGGACAGCGGTTAAGCTGGGGGATGCCCTGGCGAGAGGTGAGCCGCATGGACAGCAAGGTCGAGTTTATCGAAGATTGGCAGGCAAACGACCTGTCATTTTCAGAATTGTGCCGGAAACACGGGATATCGAGGCAGACCGGGTATACGCTGGTGGACCGGTTCCGTGTGGAGGGCTGGGATGGCCTGCAAGAGCGGAGCCGTGCCCCCCACCACAGTCCGGCCGCCATGGAGGAGGGCACGCGTGAGGAGTTGATCGAACTGCGGATGCAGCA
>VFZX01000642.1 GCA_016871015.1 Acidobacteriota bacterium
ATGCGCCGCCGGTACTCCACCCACTGGAAGTAATCCGGCGCGAACGTGCGGAGCTGGCGGGCGATGTCGCTCGCCTGGTCCTGGTCACGGGTGACGAATGCTACCGCCTCATCGGTCAGCGTGCGCAGGGTGGGCACCTGCCGGGCCATCCACAACAGGTCGAAGTCCTCGGCTCCATCGCGAAAGGCTTCCCAGCGCTTGGTGGTCACCGGTCCCCGCGGGGTCATGTAGACCGTCCCGTATTCGGTGTTCCGCGCCGGATCATGAAACCAGAACGAGGTCCCCGAGCTGTAAACCCAGTAACCACCGCCCGTCATCCCCAACTGGAATGCGACCCACGGTTTCATCCTGTAGTAACCGAGCGGATCGAGGTTGCGCTGGTCCGCTGGCGCCTCGAAGTGCCAGAAGTGCGGTGCGCGGCGGAACAGCGCCCCGAGCTGTAGGGGTTCATCACGGAAGAGGTGCAGGTCCGGGCACCAGATGTCGACCAGGCCGTCCAGCGGACCGAGAATCGCCGACCGCGCTCCTCCAGCCGGATTCGCATAGATCCGCACCCGCGGATCCGCCTGCTTCACGCGCCGCACCATCGCGACATACTTGTCGAAATCCGCGTCCTTGCCCATCAGGCCGGGCTCGTCCTGAAGGTACAGCGCGTAGTCCGCGTAATCGAGTCCAAGAGCGCGGAGGTCCGAGGTGACTTTCGCCAGCGCCGCGTCATCCGCAATTCCACCCGGAATCAAGAACGTGACGCGCCCCTTCAACTGCCGGATCACATCGGCATGGGCCGAAGGGGACGCGACCAGCACGTTCGTTCCGTGCTCCACTGCGTCCTCGATCACTGCCTGCCGCTGAACCGGATCACCCGGGATCGTCAGCCAGTTGACATGCTGGTAGACACGCTTATCCGGCAGTTGCACCTTGCTCACCGCGATCTCCAACGGGACCTCAACCGGAGCCCGCAACGACAGTAGGTCGCCCACTCGCAGCAGGAAACGATGCCCGCCGGGCTTCAGCCCGCGGCTGTGGACCGTGAGCCAGATCTTGCGCGTCTCCTTCGCCCCGAGCCTCACCAGGCCCGCCTCTCCGAGCAGCGGCAGGACATCCTCGGACGGCGCCTCAGTCCGGTCTGGCAGCACCAGCGGGACTTCATGGATCTTCACCGGCCCCGTGGCTTCGATGCGCAGGTCCACTGCGCGGTCCTCGAGGTTTTCGATCGCGATCGCCGCGGATTCGTACTCGTTGCCGAGCATCCGTACACGCACCGGTCCCGGCTCGCTCCTGGCCGTCCCCTGTGCCCAAGGGTTCGCGATCCGCCAGATCCGCTGCCCAGCGAATGCACGTGTTGGCGGTTCCGGATCCGAAGGACGCACCTTAGCGTTCTCGATCGTGACCCGGACCATTGATCCCGCGCCCAGCCCCCGCAAAGACCGCGCAGGCCCGGCAGGCAGAGGCTCCGCCCGCGTACGGAACATTCGCACCGCATTGGCGCCGTCGGCCTGGAGCAAGGTCCAGCCGTCCTCGCCCTTCCAGCGGACAAGCACCGGCGCGCTGTTCGACCCGCCCGGTACGGCAACCGACTGCAGGATCCGCCCGTCCGCTCCCACCACGTTCAGCGGACCATTGCGGGCCCCCTGATAAATCACGCCCTTGGCCACCGCCGGTGCGAAGAAGATCCCGCGGCCTTCAAGTTGCACGTCCCAGCGCTTGCTTCCGTCGAGGCCGTAGCAGAACAGGCGGGTGTTCTTGTCGCCGTAGAACAGCTGTGGAGCGCCGTCGCCATTCACATCCGTGATGACGGTCGAATGGTAGGACTGCAGCACCGAGCGCGCCTGCCACTTGGCCGCTCCGGTTCGCGCATCGAGCACGTAGACGCCCGGGCTCGGGCCGACGAACGGAGTTGCGACAAACACCTCGCTGCCGTGTAGCACGGGTAACGCTCTTCCGAACCGGCCCCGGAGCTTGCGTGACCACAGCAGACGTCCGCGTGCATCCACCGCGAGGATCTCCTGGTCTTCCGTTCCGAAGACGATGTCGAGTACACCGTCGCCATTCACGTCGCCCAGCGCCGGGGCGCTGACCCGGTAGGTGGTGGCCGTCAACTCGAGGCGAGGCTTTCCGTCGAAACCGATCGCGAACAAATGGCCGCGGCTGTCGCTCAGAAACACCGAGTCCGCCGCGGGAATGAGGACCTTGAAGTCAGCCGCCTTGCCGGTCCGCTCATGTTTCCAGAGACGCTTGCCATCCGGCTGGAAGCAGTAGATGGATCCGGCTACGTCGGCGGCGAAGATCCGGCCGCCCGCGGTGATAGCGGCGGTGGTGGGATTGAGGTCGAGCGGCATCGACGCGCGGATCGCGCCGGATGCGTCGGCCGTCATAATCTTGCGGTTGGAAAGCGTTACCACCGCTAGTTCCGCCGCTTCGGCCGATGGATACACCGCCGGTGAGCCAACGATCGCCGCATCGAGTGTCACTGCCCGGATCAGGGCCAACCATTCGTTCATGGGCCTTGTCCGAGCCTATCACGCTACCGCCGGCTCAACATGATGAGGAAAGGCTCCCAGTCGAGGGACGTGGTTGCAAAGAGCCGACCGGCCTGCCCACGACGGCTCTGGTGCAAATCGGCAGGATGGACGAGGATAGAGGAATGGCCCGTCTTGCTCCGGTCGAGGAATTGTTCGGCGGCCGCCACTTCGATGCCGAGATCGTGGTGTTGTGC
>VFZX01000643.1 GCA_016871015.1 Acidobacteriota bacterium
GCCCCAAGGGCTCTCGGCAAGGTCCTACTGATCGTGGTGATGACGTTTTTCACGATGCTTTCGGTGTGGGGCGGAATCGAGAAGGGAATCCGCTACATGAGCGAGGTAAACATGGCGCTTGCCGCGGTGCTGGTCTTGTTCGTGTTCGGATTCGGCCCCACGGCGCACCTGTTGCGCGAACTCGGTGCGAATACGCTGCAGTACCTCGCGCGGCTGCCAGCACTTTCGAGTCCAATTGGCCGCACCGATACCGTTTTCTACAATGACTGGTCCGTCTATTTCTGGGCGTGGTGGATCAGTTGGGCTCCGTTCGTTGGAACGTTCATGGCGCGGATCTCGCGCGGACGAACCGTGCGCGAGTTTCTCTTGGGAGCCCTGCTCGCACCGAGCGCCCTGTGCGTGATCTGGCTCACCGTGTTCGGCAACACCGCGATCGAACACGTGATCGGCGGCGACAAAAAGGCGATCGCCTCCGCCGCGCTCGAATCGCAGCTTTTCCTGCTGCTCGACACGCTTCCGCTCACCGCGATCACCTCCTTCCTCGGGATCATCCTCATCATGATCTTTTTCGTCACGGGATGGGATTCCGGCACGCTCGTGATCGACTGCATGACCTCAGGGGGCCGGACCGACACTCCGTTCGAACAGCGATTGTTCTGGTTACTGATCGTGGGCGCGATCGCCGCAACCCTGTTGCTGACCGGTGGATTGACCGCCCTGCAAGCAGCGGCAATCGCTGCGGGGCTGCCACTGGCGCTGGTGATGCTGCTCATGTGCATCGGTCTGCTGAAGGGGCTGCTCGCCTGCCGGACGAACCGCGACTTCCGCTGGCCCGCTTAGTTAGTTAGAACTGATACCGCAGCGACAACTGCATCTGCCGCTGGCTGGCCGCGATTCCGGTGAGGATGCGCCCGAAGTTCGGGTTGTTGAGCGCGTTGACCGGATTGTCCCAGACCGGCGTGTTCGGCAGATTGAAGATTTCCGCCCGGAATTGCAGGTTGTGTTCGCCCCACACCTTGGTGTTCTTGAGGAACGACACGTCGAACTGATAGGCGTTGGGCCCGCGTGCGACGTTGCGGCCGAGGTTGCCGTATTGTCCGGCGGGAGGAGCGGCGAACGCCGCGCGATTCAGCCACCCGTTGGCGCTCTTGTCCGGCAGGTAGATATCGCCGCCGACATAGTTGGGCCGTTGCGAACCGGCGAAACCATTGCCGCGGACGTCGCTGCCCGTGAGGATATTCACGGCGCGCCCGGAACGGATACGCGTGATGTTCTGAATGGACCATTCGTTCACGAGCTTGTTGGCGGCCGAGCCTTGCCAGAGCGTGCGCCCCGGCAGGTCGTAGGCAAGAGCCCAGGTCAGTTGATGACGGATATCCGTATTCGCGATGGCGCGCGAAGCAGCAGCGTTTTCGAAATCCATCACGTCCGGATTGTTGCCCGTGCAGCAGTCGTCCCCGCCGTACGTAAGACTCTTGCTGAAGGTGTAAAAGAGATCCGAGGTAAGCCCCTTAATTTGCCGTCCCCGCAATTCGAGCTGGAACGCGTTGTAGTTCCGCCGCCCGCTGGACTCGACATAGAGAATCTCGCCGATGCTTGGGTCGGGGCGCCGCCGCACCGTGGGGTCCACCAGGTTCAGCGTCCGTGAATTCTGCGCCTTCACGTTGTGGTTGCCGATGTAGCCCAACTGCAGGATCGCGTACTTTGAAAGCTGCTGCTGAATGGTCAGATTCCACATCATCGAATAGTTGTCGCGCATCCTCGGGTCGACGATTCGCCGTCCCACCACGGGAGGCGCGAGGCCCAGGCCCACCGCGTCGTTCGGATTGTCCACGGCCTGCCGAACCGCACCGCTCAAGGGAAACGCCAACCCCGGCACGTCCAGCGGCGTGGCGTTGAACGCGAAGGGCAGCCGCGGATCGATGGTTGCCGTGTCGAAGATGAAGTACGGAATGATCGGCGAGCTATAAATGCCGCCGCCCGCGCGCAGCACCGTTTTCTGATTCCCCCGCAAGTCCCAGGCCAGCCCCACACGCGGATTGAAGTTGTTCCGGTCCGGTTCGTAAATGGATTCGCCCCGCCCGCGGAACGGCCCGAACGGGTTGCTCTGCACGTTGAACAACCGCCCTTCCCGCTCCTGAATTACCGTATAGAATTCGTACCGCAAGCCCAGGTTCAACATCAGCCTCGGCGCGATCTGAAAGTCATCCTGCACGAAGAAGCCATTCTGCAATTGCCGCTGCTCGGTGCCGATCGTTCCGAAGATGATCCGCACGTTGTTCACGCGGTTGGCCAGAAAATCGTTGATGTTGTTATAGGTGTAGATCGGGTTCTGCCGCTGAATGCGTCCGGCGCGGACATTCCTGATCTCGAATCCCGCCTTGAGCGAGTGGCGTCCCGAGCGCACGCTAAAGTTGTCCGCCAGCGTGAACGAGTTCGTCGCGAACCGCAGCAGTCCCTCAAAATTTGACGCGGTGTAGAGGCCAGAGACGATGACTTCGCCGAATCCGCCAAAGTACGTCGCATTCAGCCGGGGGATGAACCAGCGGTTGAACCCGAGCCGCAGTTCATTCAACATACGCGGCGAGACGGTGTATGTATTGCTTACCGTCGCGACGTGGTTGGTGATATCGAACACCTGCCGGTTTGTCTGGATGGCTCTGGTGCAAATTCT
>VFZX01000644.1 GCA_016871015.1 Acidobacteriota bacterium
AGTTGTGTGGTCCCCGGTCGAACCAAAGTAGATGGCCTTCGCTCGCCCCGCACCGGTCCATGTAGTCCGCCGTTTGAGCCAGTGCATCGGTGAGTGCCGCCTGCGACGGCGGCTGCGGAGCGGTCTTGAGCTCGATCACCGCCCGCTGTGTGCCGCCGCCGTAGGGCCAGACGATCAGCAAGTCTGTCCGCTTGCGGCCGAGCCCGTACTCCCGTTCCACCCGCCCGCCACCGTTGACGATGCGCTGGAGGAAAGCCTGAAGCAAGAGCTGAGGTCCGGCCTCTTTGTATTGGAACCGTTCGACCCAGCTTTCGGAGTGTTCGCGGAAGAACTGTTGGAAGGCGCCGAGCAGTTTCGGCAGATCCAGTCTTCCGTCCCACTTCACGTACCAGGCCGTCTTCTGCATTCCCTCCAGCGCGATCTGGACGGTGTTGGACAGGCTCCTCGGCACGACCTCGCGATAGATCGGATTCGCGATCTCGAGACCTTGGTCTCCGCGCCGGATGAGCCCTAGATCGATGCAATAGCGGATATCGCCGTCATCGGTCTCGAAGACTGGATCGCGTCCCTCGAGGATCGGTGCGATCACGCGCCGCACCCGGTCCTGTGCGAGCTGCTGCGCCAGTTGATCGATGTGCGTGACCCGGCCGAGGATCAGCGCCTCCTTGGCTTGATCGATATCGTTCGCGGTGATGGCGCCCGAAGGTTGCATCGCGACTGCCTCTTTCGCCAGCGCGTTCACCAGCCACGGCTGTCCCAGCGTCAGATTCCAGACGCGATCGAGAGCATCGGCGGTGAACTCTTGCCCGGTTTCGGCCGTATGCTGTCCATACAACGCCGCGACCTCACCAACTGTGAAGTCGCCCAGCCGTATCGACTCTGCCCGGATGTTGAACGGCGACCCATCGGATCCCTGCACCCGGTAGTCGTGGACGTCTCGAAGTCCGCAGAGAATCACCGAGTGCGGGAACCACTTTGGCCGTTTGGCGTAGCCTGCCCTGAGCTGCCGGAGCACCGACAGTAGCGAATCCCCGATCAACGCGTCGGCTTCGTCCAGGATCAGCACAATTGGCTTGGGAGCCTGCGCGCACCACCGGGACAGCATTCGCGACAGCACGGACTCTGGTGGGCCTGGGCTCTCCGCGATCGCTTTTCCCGGAATCGTGTCCCCGAACAAATCTTCCGCCCATGCGGCGATTTCGCCGGCCACCACCGGAATGGCCGCTGCGACATCTCCCCGCTGCGCCTGCGCCGCTTCGACATTGGTGTACACCGCATGGTAGCGTCCGCCTTGATTCAAGTGGTCCGCGTACGCCATCAGGCATGTCGTTTTCCCCGTCTGCCTCGGCGCATGGACCACGAAGTACTTCATCTGATCGACCAGTTCATCCAAGTGGCCAACATCAATCCGCGTCAATGGCGGAATCAAGTAATGCAGCCCGGCGATTACTGGGCCCTCGGTGTTGAACTGCCTCACGCAACCCTCCTCATCGCGCGGGGCGCTACGCCGTCTTCACCGTCCCCCGGTACGGAACATCCACCGGCATCCGGCCATGCCACTTCCTCGGGACCTCGATCCCCAGACACCAATGCACGGCGTTGGAAGTGAGCCGCTGGAACGCCTCCACCGAAAAATCCTCGGGATGTCCGAGGCTCGTATAGAAGGTCCGGCCGCCGTGACTGTTCTTCCACGTCCATGCGACCGGATTGTCTTCGGCCGGCTTGTTCGGATTGATGCACTTGCCCATCAGCAGGGTCTCGGCGTCCGGCGGCGGCCACTTGGGCAGCACGCGGTAAAGCCAGGAACGGCAGTGAAACTCCTTGGCGACTCCCTTCAAGACGGCGTGGTTCTTCACGGTCTCGATCACCCGCACATCGGTGCTCGCCTGATGGCCGAAATGCGAATGGCCGTCGCCCCCCCAGCCGGGCGGAGTGCCGAACGCCTCCGAGCCCCAGCGGTTCCAGGCGAACCGCGGATGGTCCTTCGGATAGTTGAATGAGTGCGACGTGGTGCGGAACCCAAGCATCGGCTTGCCCGCCTTCATGTACCGTTCGATCGGCGCCAATTGCTCGTCGGGCAGACGCCGCCAGCGCAGGTAGAAAACCGCGAGATCCGCCTTGTCCAGAGCATCGAGTCCGGGGATGTCGGTTTCGCCGTTCTGGTCCGGCCGCGACTTGATGACCTGGTATTGCAACCCGTAGCGCCGTTGCATCTCCGCCGCGAACAGAGGTAGCGTCCGCTCCCCCCCGTACTCGTGGTCGCCGCAAACGTAAACCACCGACTTCTTCCCGGCCGCGGCCAGCGGGAGCGCGACGGTGAGCATCACATCTCTGCGCGTGATCGTCATCTTGGCCATCCTATCACCGATGGTACGGGATGATGGTGCGCCCGCGCGGTGGTGGCGCTGGCCGTCGAACCTCTGGGCTGATCCTTTGGCCAACGACCGCCGCGGTGGTAATGAATCGTTGGAGCATGCTCACCGGTTGCCGTTCACATTCGGGAAAGTCACGAAGGAGTCGAGGGTCACAGTAGTGAAATCCACGCTCGAGTTGGTTGCGCGACCGGACACATCCTTGACACTTTAGCCTGGATTCTTGCTTGACACTTATCAAGGGCGGGTGCGGCTCGATCTTCACCTTACACCTTCTCCGC
>VFZX01000645.1 GCA_016871015.1 Acidobacteriota bacterium
GGGATAGTCGGCGCCTATCCTAGGTAGTCAAACAAACTCTGCCGGGGACGCCGTGCCTCAGCCTGGAACGCCGCCTGCTGGAATACCTGCACTTGGGCAAGTTCGATCGCCGCGGCGGCCAGATCCGCGTCTTCTGCCTCGCTGACCCGCGTCTTGAGCGACAGCTCCTGCCGGTTGCCGTACTGGATCGCCTCGGCGACACGGTTCTGGATCGCCCCGTAAGCCGCCAGGTGATTGTTCAGGTGGACCGACGCAGCCTGGATCGACCCGAGAGCCGTCCGGATCGCTCCGGTGTCATTGGCCCGAAGCGCGGTCCGTAGCGCCAGCAGGGATTGGAACACGCTCTCACCGGGCACCGGGCTGTCGAAGATTTCCTGGGCCGTATGGGCAATCACGAACCGCGTACCGGAGGGATGGGCCACCTCGCGCGTAGCAGCGGATCCTTGATAGCCGCTGACTGGATTGGCTTGGCTCAGATCGGCGGAATACGGCGCCGTTTGGTCAGCGTCTCCGGAGAACAGGTACCGGCCCTCAACCTGCACGGCGGCGGCTCCGACCAACTGTTGGAGCAGCGAATCGGCTTCCAAGGCGAGGATATTGCGGGTGGACGCATCGGCAATCGACGAGGCTCCCTGCGAGGCCAGGACCGCCGCGCGGTCCACGGCTTCAACCGAATGACGCAACGCCTGCTCGGCGGTGCTGGTTTCTGCTTTGACACGGCCGAGATTGGACAGACTTTGGGAGGTTTGGCCGAGCTCGGCGCGCGTGGCCAGCCGTGCGGTGAGCTGGCTGGGCTCGTCGGACGGGGCGTGGATCCGCCGTCCCGAGGAGAGTTCGCGCTGGGCGCGGCTGAGCCGCCGGCTGATTCCCTCGATGTCGCGAAGGAAGCGCTGGGAATGGGCATCCGGACCACGAAGCAGCATAGATTACCTCCAGAATCACCACTAGCGGAGAATGTTGAGAGTCGTTTCAGTGAGCGAGTTCAGGATCCGGACGAGCTCAGCGCTTGCCTGGTAGGCGCGCTGGAACTCGACCAGGGTCGCGGCCTCCTCGTCGAGCGACACCGCGCTCAGCTCCTCGCGCAGCACGCGGGCCTGGGCCAGAGTCTGGCTGTGTGTCCGCTCGTCATCGCGCGCCGTGCTCGCCTGATGTCCCGCCCCGGCCGCAATCTGGCCGAAGTACTCGGCGAATGAGGATCCGGCGATTTCCTTCGAAGAGCCCAGCGCGGCCAAGTCAAGCGCGTTGGCGTTTCCCCCCGGAGCGCCGGACTTCGCGGCCGCGAGTTGTCCGGCCGTGATGCCGGTAACCGAGAGCGAGGCAGCGGCGCCGACGGCGGGGTTGAACTGAAACAAGGCGGCACCCGGCTGGCCACTGGCGTCAACGCCTGCCGCCGAAACCGCGTTCACGCGGGTTGCCACGGCCTCCGCCAGCGTGTTCAGTTGTGCCTGAAGTGAAGGCACAAAGCTGTTGTGCAGCTCGAGCAGCGCCTGGACACGCCCGGACCGGATTTGCCCCGACACATCCTTGCCCTCTGAGTCCTGGATCGCGGCCTGGCCCGTCGAGTAGTCCGCGCTTACGGGATAGAACTGGGCCCCAAGCGTGAGCGGCGTCTGCCCGCCCAAGTAGATGTTCACGGCACCGTCTTCGCCACGCAGGACCGTGAAGTCGGTGTACTCGGCCAACTGCTCCAACTGGTCGTGGATCTGGGCGTCGAGCCCGGGATCCTGGCGCAGGCGGATATCCTGCCGCAGTTGCACGTTGTAGCTCTGAATCAGCCCGCCCACACGGTTAATCGCCGACACCGCGCCGTTCAACTCGGCGGCTGTTCCACGCCGGTACTTTTCAAGCGCCGCGTGGAGATTGCGGAAATCCTGAGCCGTTCCGTCCGCAAGCCGGATTACTTCCTCCCGCGCCGGTGTGTTGTTGGGATTCACACTCCATTGCGAGAATCCCTCGAATAGCTTGTTCAGGGAACGTCCGGGACCGGAATCGCCCGTGATGTCGAATTCCGATTCCACCTGGCCGAGGACGGCGGCCCGCTGTGTATCCCGGCCAAGCAAATGGGCTTGGCTGTGAACGCCGCGCTCGAGATAATCCTTGCGGCTGCTGATCAACCCGTTCGAGTCCAGTCCGCCCGCCAAGCCTGACTCCAGGCTCATCGGCTTGCCCACTAACGCCAGTGTCTGGCGGACATGGCCAGGGGCGCGCGCATTCGTCACGTTGTTGGACGACACCTTGATCGCCCGCTGCATCGTCTCCATGGACTGGGCGGCCGTGGCCAACGCATTCATGATGTTGCCCATGATTAACCCTCGACGCTCACACGAGGAGCGGCAGTTCCGGACTCCCAGGTCCCGGAGGCGGCATAGCCTCCGCCCGCACGCTCGCGCCAGACTCCCTGCCGAAGTGCCGCGGCATGGTCAAGGAGCACTTGAATCCGGTGGATCTGCCGCGGGCTGGGCGTCCGGCCGGAAGCCAGAGCAGCGGCCAGCAGACCGGGCACGGCTTTCATGTTGCTCAGGTCCGGACGCGACAGCAGCCGCTCAGCTTGATCCAGTTCGTCCACTGGGCTCCCCCTCACGGATTCAATGCGTCTTCGACAAGACGGTGGCTGACCGCATCCGGATCC
>VFZX01000646.1 GCA_016871015.1 Acidobacteriota bacterium
CTGGCGAGCCGCGTTGGCTGCGTGATCGGAGTCGGGTTCGATCGAGACGTCGGCCGTTACCGAATTTGGCTCGACTCGGAATTTGCACCAGAGCCCTTTCAGGTTGTTTTCAAGACTATCGAGGAAGCTCACGGAATCCAGGCGACAAGCTCGATTTCAACCTTGGTTTGCGTGTCCGGGAAAATGCCCCCGAGGGCCGTGCGGGACGGTGCGTCCTTCTTGAAGTATTCGGCGTAGGCCTCGTTGAAGGCGCCCTTCTCGGTCTTGACGTCGGCCAGAAAAACCGTGACCTTGACCACGTTTTCCAGCGACGACCCGAGTGCCTCCAGGTTCGCCTTGTGGGCCTTCATGATGTTGTGGGTCTGTTCTTTGACATCGCCGCCGAACGCGTGCGGGTCCTTTCGCGCTTCGGCGCGGACTCCTGTGAGCCCGGAGCTAAAGAACATGTTTCCGAGCAAGGTTCCGCCCTGGACCTTGCGCTTGCCGGTTGTAGCGGCGGCTGCTGGCCTTGCGGCGGCTGCGGCGCCCACCGCGGTGACGCCCGCGGCGGTGCTCAGAAAACGGCGTCTAGGACTATTCTTCATCGTGTTTCACCTCTCGGTTGATATACCTCCAAATTGTATACCCGATCAAGGGCAGGAGTGCAGCCCAGAAAAATGCTGACGAATACTGCCGCTGGTCGAACATGCGGCCGAACACCGGCATCACCAGCGCGACCATCGCGCCCCAGGATCCTGCGCCGAGCCCCGCGATGAGACCGGAGTGCGCGGGCGAGTACACAAACGTCGAGTAGGACATCGAGAGGATGATGAATCCAGCCGCGACGAACATCGCGAAGAACAGGAGCGCAAGCGTCAAGTACAAGCTGTGCGGAAGGTGCGGGACAACTGCCAGCGCGAAGCTCAGCAGCGTGCAGATGCCGAACAGTCCGCGATAGGCGCCCATCCGGTTGGACGAGCGCTGGAGTGTCCGGTCCGTCACCCAGCCCCAGAAGAAGTAGCCAACCTCCCATCCGAGGGGCGGGATCCACAGCACTCTGCTGATCGCGGTCTGCGGCTCGCCCAACACGCGGTTCAGATAGATCGCCGACTGGTAGAGGACGAAGGCCAGCGGAAGCCCGCCCATCGAATAGGCGGCCATGAAGCTCCACACACGCGGGTCGCGCCAGCCGGGGCGCGCGGTGGACACCTCCACGGTTCCGCCGCTGACACTCATCGATCTCATATCGCGCCGGCGGCTGACGAACGCCCAGATGACGAGCCACGCCGCTCCGATCAGTCCGGTGTAGAAGAACGCATACCGCCATCCCCAGTGAGCGGCTACCGGGCCGACAATGAACGGAGTGACCACCGCGCCCAGGGATCCGCCGCTATACGAGATGGCGATGCCACGCGAGCGCAAATGCACCGGCAGTGACTGCACCGCGGCCCGCAGTCCGCCGGGGAACGTGGCGCCTTCGCCGAATCCAAGCGCCGCACGCGCGACGGCGAAGCTCCAGAATCCTGAAGCGAAAGCGTGGGCGGCGGAGGCCAGGGTCCAGAAGGAGACGGAGGCGGCCATGCCCCAGGGGAGTCCGTACCGGTCGAGAATGCGGCCCCAGACCGGGTTGCCGATCATGTAGGCCACCGAGAAGGCGGAAACGATGTAGCCGTACTGCTCCACCGAGAGTCCGGTTTCGTGGAGAATGGTGGGGGAGAGCAGCGCGAGAGTGTTCCGGTCGATGTAGCTGATGAGGGAGACCAGCAGCATCGTGATGGAAGGGATCCAATGCTTCAAGAGTCCCCTCAGCATAGCTCACCCGGTCCGTCGCCAGATCAGCGCACTTCGTGGTCTGGTTCGACGGTTGGTCAGGTTCCATGGGACCATTCGGCCCCCGGCCCGTCATACTGTGCTCATGAAGACACTCGATTTCGCACCCATCTTATTGGCGGCCGGCATCGCCTTGGCCGCTGAACGCTTTGACCACGTGGTAAGGAATGACTTCTTTCTCGGATTCGCTGGCAACCAGGAGGCACTTGCCCGCGGCATGAAGACCTGCGAGAAGATCCTGGCGGAGGATCCGAATCATTCGGAGGCGCTTGTATGGCACGGCTCGGGACTCTGGGGACAGGCGGGCGCCGCTTTCCAGCGGGGCGACCGCGAAGCGGGCATGGAGCTCAGCCAGAAGGGGCTCGCCGAGATGGACAAGGCTGTCGCGCTGGCGCCGGACAACATCGGGGTCCGGATTCCGCGCGGTGCATCGCTGTTGGCGGGCGCCCGTGCGATGCGGGACTCCCCATTCCGCCGTTCGCTGTTCGAGCGGGCTTTGAGCGATCATCAGCGCGCGTATGAGCTTCAGAAAGAACACATCGACGGGCTTGGCGATCACCCCAAGGGAGAACTGCTGTTCGCCCTCGCGGACACTAACCCAAGTTCGTCACCTGAAGGGGTAAGAAGGCGGCAAGCCCTTTAGAATCAGTCTAGGCACAATACTGTTCACTTAACGTTTCTTGATCCGCAATACGATCTTGACGCGGCGGGTCTGGCATCGTCCGCGTGGCCTCAGGTTGTAGTTGCTCATCTTCCGTTTGACTCCACGCGGGTTGCTTCGGTT
>VFZX01000647.1 GCA_016871015.1 Acidobacteriota bacterium
CCCCTTCTTGACGCGCCGCAATCACCCGCCTACGCAGGTCAATTCCTAGGGCCCTAGCCATTCTCAGTTGGCGGATTCGCGTGGAGCTTTTTTATTATACGTGAAAATGCTCTAACGGAACCAGTCGTAGTTCAAGCCGAGCGAGCGGTCGGCAAGAGGAAGCTCCACCTTCGCGCCTCCTCGTTTGGAAGATTCCTTCGCCGCGATCTCCACCTCGAGTGCCATTGCCACACGCCGGCCGGAGTTCTTCGGCTCATCCATGCGGCCGTCCATGCAGGCGATCACATCGTCGATGCTGTAGACGGAGTGGTAGGGGGGCACGAACTGTGGAGCAGGCCATGGGCATTCGACACGCTGCATGCCGGCGGGAGTCTCGAGGTCCACGAAAAGGCGCCATTGCCAGGAGTTGTAGACGATCTCTCCTTTCGATCCGGTCAGGCGGACGCCGGGGCCTCCGCTCCGAAAATGAATGACGAGCCCTTCCCGGGTGACAGCCATGGCTTGGCCGGCGAACTCATCGCTACCGCCTTCGCGCCTGGGTTTGTCGCCCGTGGCGGCGACCCAGTCGATCGTACCGTCGACGAAGTAGGCCCAATTCTGATGCTGCGCGCCTGGGTTTCTGGTGTCGATCGATACCAGATCTCCGATGACGCCTTTCTTGAGCAGTTCCTTGGCCTTGCCGAATGAGGGATGCGTGGTGGAAATGGCGCCCGCGCTGAACGGGATCTTGCGGTCCGCGCAGGCTTTCACCATCGCATCGGCTTCGGCGAGGGTGTGGCACATTGGCTTCTCGGCGACGATTCCCTTGGCGCCCATTTCCGCGGCCTTGACCGTGAGGAATGACCGGCCCTTGGTGTTGGTGCACACGGCGACGATGTCCAGGCGCTCCTTTTTCATCATCTCGAGGGCGTCGGAATACAGAGCTTTGATCCCGAAGTACTCGCCAAACACAGCCAATCGCTTGGGGTCGCGTTCGGCGCCGGCCACCAGTTCGACATCCGGGCGCGCGTGCAGGGCGCCCGAGTAGGATTGCGGCAGTCCCTCCTCGCCGGGATGGTCATGATGGTAGCGGCGGCGCGTCAGGTCGAGTTTCGGAGTGGGGCGATTGACGTCGTCGACGTTGAACCGGTCGCCGACGCGTTCGGCGAGATCGTAGAGCAGTCCGGTCCAGCCGAGGCCGATCACGCCGGCACGGTATTTTTTTCTTGGCGTCTGCGCGCCGGCTGGCGTTTGCGCCGGCATCATCGCCGGAGCCAGGGAAGCGGTAACGAAGTTGCGTCTGTTCATGAGATGTCTCCTATCCCGCGGAACTGCCTGAGGCCGGTCCGAGGTCCGGGTCTTGCCCGCGGTGGAAGTTCTTGCCCATCTTGTATTTGATTTCGAGTTCCACATCGCGCAGCTTGACAGGGGGAACGATGGCGGGATCGCGGCGCGTGAGCGTCACTTCGAACCGGTTGGTTCCGGTCACCGGCCAGTCTGCCTGATTGAGCCGCCAGATGTACCAATAACCGAAAACGCGATATCGGGGCGAGACCATTTTGTATGTTTCGTTGATGCGGCGATTCCCGGCCGGGTCGAGAACCCTTCCGTTGAATCGGAACTCGTAGCGGTCGAGTTCGGTGGTGTCGGTGAGGCGGACGCGGAGCAGCACTTCATGCAGCCGCCCCACTTTGGCCCAGCGCGCCGGATCGTCGGCCACGGGAAAACGGACTTCAGCACGGGTGCTTTCGGCAAGCGTGACCGGCAACTGCATTTTCAGGCCGGGCTCCAACCCCTCGGCGGGGTTCTGATGACGGTGGCTCGCCGTCGGAATGGAGTAGAACTTGTCCTTGGGCGCCATCACGTCGGGATGCGGAATCTCCCGCAGAATCTCATAGAAGCTCGCCTGGTACGGCCAGCGGTTGAACCAGTGCGAAAGATAGAGCCCGTCGACGCCCTGCGCCCAGTAGTTGCTGGCGGCCGCCCGGATCATCTCGATCGGGGCTTGGCCGATGCGATCGGAGTCGACGTCGCTTTGGAGCGTGGGGTGAATTCTGGTTCCCGATCCCTTGGCCGCGGCAACGAAGGCGCGCACGTCGAAAGTCGCGTCGATAAGTTCTGGACCCCCGAAGATTTGAGGCACCACCACGTCGACGAGCCCGCGGCGGATCCACTCCTTCACGTCGAGCCCCACCGACCAACAGCCCTCGAGACTCCCCGGGACCCGGACGGCCAACTCACGGCTGGCTCCGCTCTTGCGAACGGCGCGGCTCACGTCGGCAATCCACTCCGTCATGATCTTGCGGCCCTCGTCGATCTCGTCGGGCCGGAAATAGTGGGTTCCGTAGTTGAGCTGAAGCTCGAACCCGTCGACCGGGTACCGGGTCAGCGTTTCTTCGATCAGCGCGTAGCGCTCACGCCTCGCTTCGGATTGCTTGAAGTCCAGCAGGTGCAGCGAGCCCTTGGGAAACGACGGGTCGATGCCGCCGCGCGCGCCGATTTCGAGGTGGCGATTGCGAAGCCGGAAGTTCGAGGTGCGTACGTCGTTCTCGTTGCCGCTACCCAATTGAACCAGCAACGTGGGGTAGAGCAGCATGCCCTTCTGGTGAGCGCG
>VFZX01000648.1 GCA_016871015.1 Acidobacteriota bacterium
GAGAATTCGTTCTGGAGCAGCGCCATTTCCGTCCATGACTTTCTCGGCCCGGAAGTCGAACCCGGCTCCGGCTTCTTCTGGAGCAGAGCCTTCCGGATGTAGGCGCGATCATTATCGATCTTCTTGCGGTCGCGCGCCGCGAATTGCCGGCGATAGGCGTCGAGCATAGCACCTGAATTCTTGGCAAGACCGGTTGCCGCGAATATCCGCGACGCACGACGGGCGGCGATAACGGCTTTCAGAAGATTCGGCAATTGTTGCGGAGAAAGCCGCAGTTCTTCGGCCCTGTTGAGAAACCGACCGAGATCCGCCTCGACCAATGCCGACCGAGATCGCCGGATCGAAAGATAATCCGACAGCTCTTGGCGCGCAGAAAGAAGTGTCTCTGCTGTCTTGGCCAGATCGCGAGGATGCATCGCGTCAAAGGCACCGATTCCGAACTCCTCGCGGAGCTGAGACAGCAGGTCGACGTACCGGCCATGGATTGGTGTGCCGCGTTCGGTTACTGCGCGCAAACGTAGCCGCTCCCCATGCGCATTCGCAGAGAGAAGCTTGTTCCTGAGTTCGCGCGGCACGTCTGTGCCGTTAACGGCCCGGACCCATTTGAGCGTGGAAGCTGCTTGCGATGCCTCGGGGGCGCTCTCGCCGAGTCGCAACGCGGCTTCGCGGACCGTGGACGCGTCAATCTGGCGCCTGATCGAATCTCTCTTGGCAGTGATCTCTGAAGTTTCCGCGATTTGGGTTATAGGCAATTCGATGTCCGAAAGCGTTCGCGACTTGTCGACGCCGGACACCTTCTCCATGAGTGCGAGTTCGGTTTGGCAGGTGTCGACGAGGTTCGATAAAGGCCGCGTGTCGAATTGTTCACGGACGGTCGCCGGACATTTGCTGAACGCCTGGGCTGCGTCGACATGCGACTCGTTCAGGCGATCGAATATGTCGGGTGCTAAATCGACGAGCCGTCCCGCGACGTCCTCTCCGTGGGGAAGCCCGCCGATTTTCTCCTGGAACAGCTCCCGGAGCCTGAAGCCCGCAGCAATCTCGTCGACAGCTGTCGCCAGTCCGCGCCAGTCGTTTCCCAGAACGCGGGCTACCGCCTCGTTTCCCTCGAATGAGCGGACCAGATTGACATGCTTCCCGAGCCGGTCCAGCAATTCTGGCACATCGGTTGACGTAGCAATCCCGAATTGTGCCGCGAACTCCCGGGCAGCACGCAATGAGCCATGCAAAGCCGCCCATGCTTTCTTCATTCCCGATTTGCGTAATACGGCGGCATGGAGCTCGAATTCTTCGGGATCGGGCCACTTCGCGCGGCCGTACGCAACGCAATAGTCACGCCATTTCGATTCATTGGTCGAAATTGCTGTCCAACGTTCCTTGAACTTCCAAAATTGCGCCGGATCGATATCGCGCAGGGCATTTACCCAGCGTCGGTGCTCCGGCCTAACCTTTGCGCCGGCTTGCACCGCCAAAGCGAGAGGCATCAAAGCTCCCGACGGGAGATTTTCGTTGAAGCCGAAGACCGAGAGGATTGGCAGGAACCGTTGGGCAAGGTCGAGGACGGCGCGATCGCGAGGCATAGTCTTGTCCGCGGCGGCGTATAATTCGGCCGGAGTCTTCCCGGCGAGCTCGGCGGGAATTCCGCAGCGCATCAGCGCGGATGCAATCGCAAGCTTGGCTGGGCCGGCATCTGACAGATCGGGCCGTGCCGCCAGCAACTGGCTTTGGTGATGCCACTCGATTACCAAGGCGAGCGCCCGCTCCAACTCATCTGCATCCAGGGCGGCGATGGCTGGGACGGCTTCGGGCGCAATCGGGTCTTCGAGAATCCGGTCGGCGCCGATCATTTTTGCGATGTCTTCGGGCGACGAAACTCCGAGATCCGATGTGGAATCTATGACCGCCGCCAATTCGACGCCTGCTGACCTAACATCCTCCAGTATGTCGAGAAGAGACGGAATTTGGTGCCCACCCAAATCGTCTCGATCGAGTTCCCGCCACGGCGACTCTGCCGGGGCGCGGCTATGAGTCTCAGCAAACGATTTGCTCGCATCCACGAAAATCGAAAACTTACTTTCGACTGCTGCGCGGGCGGCCGGATCGTCGAGGAAGCGGTCTGGTAAGGACACGCCCTTGAACAGGTCGACCACATTTTCGTTTTGGCTGCGCCCACGGATGGCGCTCCAGATCAGATCGAAGGTCGTCGCTCCGTCGGCCTGTTCCGCGTGAAGCGCCCGGAGATATGATCCGATCTCTTTCCGACTTTCGTGCCAACCTATGTCGCTTGGTTGGATCGCCGGCTTCGGCTTGCCTAATCCGGCCTCGGTGCGCTGTTTGATATCTTCGATGATCAGTTTCGGAGATGACTTATCCGAGTGGAGTTCGAGGCAGAAATCACCGAGTCCGGCGCTCGTGAGCCTGCGTTTGACGACTTCGAGGGCGGCCTGTTTCTCGGACAAGAAAAGCACCCGTTTGCCGGCCTCCATCGCATTCGCGATTATATTCGTGATCGTTTGCGACTTCCCTGTCCCCGGCGGACCTTGGATGATCAGGTTTTTACCGCGCATGACGTCGA
>VFZX01000649.1 GCA_016871015.1 Acidobacteriota bacterium
GCTCACCTCTCGCCAGGGCATCCCCCAGCTTAACCGCTGTCCCCCGGTTACCCTTCGTTTGTGTCAACCGCCCACCGGCACACTTGTCAAGGATGTCTCCGGTTCGCACAAGGGCCCGCATGCTCACGAGTTTCTGATGCGCTCGGGACAGTCACGCGAACAAAGCAGTGGCATGCGCGCTGTGACGCTCCATTCGTTGGCGAAGCATCTGGCGGGCGCGGGCCAACCTGCTCTTTGCCGCCGCTTCGCTGATCCCCAAGCGGGAGGCGACCTCTCCGGTCGGCAACTCCTGGAGATCGCGCAGGTCCAAAATTTCTCTGAACAACGGCGGGAGCAAGCGGAGCTCGCGCCGAAGCCGGTCAGCCATCTCCCGGTCTCCCAGAACGGTCTCGTGGCTGGCAGAATGATCAGCAGGCTCCAGTGCCGGGCCATCATCGCGCCGGTCATCAACCGCTGAGAGGGGGGCGCGGCGTGACGCCCGAAGCTGCATGAGGCTGTGATTGGTCACGATGGTCCCCAACCAAGTGGAGAACTTCGCGTCACTTCTAAAGCTGCCTATGGCTTGCCAAGCCTTGAAGACCGAGTTCTGAACCTGGTCTTCCGCCTCCTGCCTGTTCTTGACGATTGACAAAGCCAGGCGCATTGACGTCGAAGCGGTGCGGCGGATCAGCTCTTGGAACGCGGCTTCATCCCGTGATTGTGCCCGCCGCACCAAGTCTTGTTCGCTTATTTCAGACAGAGGAATCGGGTGCCCGTTCATTCTCTAACGGCCCTCCTTTTTGCAAATCGATGAGTAGCAAGGCCGGTCTGCCGCGCTTCGATGCCGGTAGACTCGGGCGATCAAACCGCGATCGGCGAGAAAGACGCCCGGCATCTGTCTCGCGTCCGCGGAGGGCCGGGGTACACCGGGAACCCGTACCATGCCCGCCACGAATCCCCTGATCCGGACTTTGGGACCAAACAGTTGCCGCCATGCACCTTTATTCAGGCCGAAGGCTCTGTTCAAAGCGAGGTTCGAATCGCAGATGCGATCCACATTGGAAAGGCGGTGGGGGTCAACCCGTTGTTGGATGCCCGCCCGGTGGCCCATGTGAACCAGCAGGACCCGCGTACCTGTGCTGTCGATTTCCTTTCGGGCCCGAGCGCGGTCGAGAACGCTCACTACCTCGGCGGGGTCCCAGCAGCGGGGATGTGATTCTGCGGCGCGTGCAGTCATTTAGTTTCCTGAAGTAGAGATGGTGCAGGATCCTGGAGGCCTTCTCGACCGTGATGCCTCAAAAGCATGGCTTCCGCCGGTTGATCCGGACGAAGGCGGATGATCTGAATGAGCGCGTAGAGCGATGTCGCGATGTTGCCCAGGCTCATAATCAACACGAGCCAAACGGCCCTAGCCAAGCTGGATCGCTCCTTATACAGAACCCAAAGATAGAAAAGCAGGAAGCCGGCGTAGGCGTCCCAGAGCGTTGCTACCGCCCAGGGGTTCGCCGCGTAGCTTTCCCAAGCGTCCCAAATCGAGATCTGCAGGCTCGTGCGAATGATCAGGGTGACCATGCAGACGAAGATCACCGCAAAGAGGAGCTTGAGCACCGTCTTCATAATCGAAGCCGCTCCAGGTTCCGTTCATAGCCCGGTAGATCGTTCAGAAGGACTACGTTCTTCCAGGCTGGATCGGGGCACCGTTCCGCGGCACTTCCGCCGATCCATAGTCCCGGCATGGGTGCGAGGCGTGAAGCCAGGGCCGCCAGCGAACTCCGCACCGCCGCGGTAGCATTCACCTCCATCAGCGCGACCACCACTGCTCGAGGCCTAAGCACCGATACTGCGTCGGAAAGGTCGTCTATCGGGAGGTTCGGCCCGAGATAGACCGCTTCGAAGTGGTGCGCGACGGCAAGCGTTGCCGCGGCAAGGATGCCAAACTCGTGGAGCTCGCCTTCCGGGGTGGCGAACAGGATCCGGCCCGCGCTTCCTCGTGTCTCCTGGCGGCGGACCAGAGTACCGAGCAGGTTGCGGATGCTGCCGGACAACAGGTGCTCCTGCGTGACCCGGAATTTGCCCTGAGCCCAGCGCTCGCCAGCAGCCTGCATCAGCGGAAGGATCACTTGGTGAACCAGTTCGCTCGTCTTGAGGAGCACAGCCAGGCGGCCGAGTTCGACTTCCAATGCAGCGGAATCGTAGCCCTCAACTAACCGGAGCAATGCTGGCACGTGTTCAGCGCTGGGAACAGGCGCCGGGGGATTCGAGGCCGGAGCCAACAGCCGTTCGAGATCGGCGTTCGCAAGCGCAGCAACCAGTCCGATGGCGTGCCCGGCGTCCGTCACCGCCCGCAGCAATCTGAGCCGCCGGATATCCTCTTCGCCGTACAGGCGGCCTCGGTCTCCGCGAGTTGGCGTGACCGCCTGGTAGCGCCGCTCCCAAGCTCTCAGGGTGTCCAGGCCCAGGCCTGTCAATTGAGAGACCGCTCGAATTGGATAGCCGGTCGTTACTGAATCCAATGGTACGCTGAATCGCCAGGCTCTGTCAAGTCTTTGTCCATGACCTGTAGCAGCA
>VFZX01000650.1 GCA_016871015.1 Acidobacteriota bacterium
AATGGCGGCACGTTCGAGACTGCGGCGAAGGCCGGGCATTTCGTGCACGTCGACGAGCCCGATCGGGTCGTCGATGCCATTCCCCGTTTCCTGCCGGCTCGCTAGCCTGGACGGCGAAAGTGTTACCCATGTGACCGGAATGGACCAATGAACACTGGCGGTGAGGGAGGGATTCGAACCCTCGGTAGAACTTTAAAGGTCCTACAACGGTTTAGCAAACCGCCGCCTTAAGCCTCTCGGCCACCTCACCGGCTGGAGCTAACTATTCTTGCACAAAGCACTTACGCGTGACCGACTTTTGGCTGCGCCGCGTCATTTTGCCCGATTGTCCCTGAAATTGTCCCTGTCACGGAATCGAGCCGTCTCGCGGCGTCGCGCAGGTCCCCAACGCTCACGATATTGTACCGCTCGAACACGCTCCTGGTCTTATGTCCCGTCATCTGCATCGCGACCCGTTCCGGGATGCCAGCTCGGACCAGATTGCGGACGGCGGTTCTCCTGAAGTCGTGCAGGACGCGACCTGGGCATCCGGCATCAACGCAGGCGGATCGAAACGCGACCCGAAAGCTTTTGATGGGCCGGCCCGAACGGTGGAACACACGCGGGCACACGACCTTGAGTTGTCGCTGAAGAATCTCGGTAATCGCTCGCTGCTGTTCAAGCACTTCGCGCAGCTCGCGCGTCATGGGGAACGTTCGTCCCTCGCCGTTCTTGGTCTTTCCAGGATCGAGCCTGACTTCCCCGGCGCCAAAATCGACTTGACGCCACTCGAGTAGCAGAACCTCGCTATCAATCCGCCAGCCCGTGAGGTATGCAAAGGTCGTTGGCGCTCGTACGGCTTCCGGCAGATGAGCGAGGACCGCCAGGAACTGATCCCTCTCGAAGAATCCGACGCGCACGTTGTTTTCCTTGAGGAAAGGGATATGCGGCTTCTGAATCAGCTTCCCTGCCTGGATCGCGAGGTTGAACATTCGTTTGAGTGCGGTCAGCTCACGATTGATCTCGGCGTTCGAGACTCCCGTGATGGTGCGTCGTTGCTCCGGCACTTGTCGAGGCGTGCCGTCACGGGCCGTGAACGTGAACGCCTTTCGAACGACTGTTGTTTCCTTCTGACGCGCGTCGATGTACTCGCGAATGTCGGCCGTCGTGATCGACGCCATGCGTCGGTTGCCGAAGAACGGCTTCAGGTGCAGCTCGATCCGGCGCTCGACATCGTCAAGTGATCGCTTCCGATTAGTGCGGTAGTCGTTGATCACGTCCTTGACGGCCTCGTCGAATCGGATTCGACCGACCTTCGGCGTGATGGCGACGCCGCGCTCGATATCGCCCTCGCGCAGTCGTAGCAAGCTCTTAGCGTCGCTTTCCTTCGTGCTGCCTGAGCTCTCCTCGTGTCGCCTCCCGTTCTTGTAGTAGCGGATCCACCAGATTTGACCTCGCTGCTTGAGCTCTCCCATCGCGGGCTCCCTCCTCGTCGCGGTTCAACGCTGCGCGACTACACGTCGCTCGCGTTCACTACCGCCAAATGTCTGCGTTGAGGATGCTGTTGGCCGGACCGTGAGGGCACCGGCGTTCAGCGCCTCCACGCCGGGCGACGCGGAGGGAGTTGCCCTTGGCAACACGGGAAGGACTCCCATAATGGTACGGCTGCTGGCGCCGGACGTCAATCAGTGCGTGTCGGCTCAACTGTAACGGGTTGAACGCTGAGCGCCGCAGTCGCAGGCAGGCGGTTGGCCGCGAGCGAGTGCCGAACGGACGTTCACAATCGCAGCGATGGCGTCCGTGTTAGCATCCGCGCACACAGGTTACATGCGGTCGGCGGCCATAAGTATTCGACCGCTTGAATCAACCGCTTGCTTGTTCCAGCGGAGTAATGATGGCTACTGAACAGCAGGCGTTTGTCCTTCGAATCGCGCCCAGCGGGATCGATCGCGTAGCGCTCGCTTTGCGCGAGAACGTCGCGATCATCGGGTGGTGCGCACCTGAGTTACTGGAGCCGTCGCTCGATTGGAAGGCCTTTCGCGAAATTGTACGAGCCAGGTTCTACGCGAACGATGACAACCTGCGTCGCGCAGGTGCGGCGGCCGGCCACATGTGGCGATTCATCCGAGAGATGAACATCGGAGATCTCCTGGTTGTGCCCCACGGGGCCGAGTTCTATGTTGGTCGCATTACCAGCCCGGCCTTTTACGTGCCTGAGAGAGTTAAGGAGGACACCGCCTTCCGGCGCAAGGTCGAATGGTTGAACCACCAGAAGCCAATTCCCAGGTCGGCGGCCAGAGCAGCGCTGCAATCACGACTGAAGATCCAAGGGACTTCAGCCGATGCCATAGATCTCCTACCCGAGATCATCGAGAGCCTGGGGAATGCCGAACGCAAGGAGCATCGAACTTTCGATGAGGATCTCAAAGTGTTGAGGCTCACCGAAAACTGACCAGCCGTGCTCGTTGAAAATTGACCAGGGCAGGTAGCCGACGGTCGAATCTGCCGGCGGTGATTCTACTCCGTGGTCACTGCGTGTGGGTGGGGGCCTCCTG
>VFZX01000651.1 GCA_016871015.1 Acidobacteriota bacterium
AATGAAAAGGCCCGGAAACCCGGGCCTTTCTTGTGGCGTCCCCTAGGGGATTCGAACCCCTGTTACCGCCGTGAAAGGGAGGTAAACGACCCCAGGCGGGACGACACGGGACGGCATAAGACAAATAAAATCAAGGAATAGCTGGGTCTCTCTGTCCCCTGTTGTCCCCCACAATCCCGGCGCGTATATTACCTAAACTTACCTAAACCGCTTCACGGAGGTTTGCGCCGTGGCTCGCACAGTAAAATCCGTCGATCTTGGTTCCAAGGCTGCGAGAGCGCGCCTGCCGAGGCATACAGAGCCCGGACAGGAGCCACACTGGCATTTCCTCGATAGGGGCCTCAGCCTGGGCTACTGGCGAGGCGCACGCGGGGGCATCTGGCGCGTGCGGGCCTATCACGAGGGAAAGTATCGCAAGGGCGTTCTGGGACTCGCTGACGACGTTCTAGACGCGGACGGTAAGAAAGTTCTGAGCTTTAGCCAGGCGCAGGCGCAGGCCCGCGAGTGGTTCCTGCAGGTTGATCGGGCTCCCCGCTCCGCGCCGACCCCGAGACGCGTCGGCCATACGGTCAGGGACGCGCTGGCGGCCTACCTCAAGGCATACGAGGACGGCGAGACAAAGGACGGCGGGCGGGCGCTGGCCGCAACCCGGTCAATCATCAACGCCCATATCCTGCCAGACCTTGGTGAGCTGCGGCTTGCCGAACTTACTCCCGTGCGGCTCAAGGCGTGGCATAGGCGTCTGGCCCGCCTTGCCCCCCGTGTGCGGTCGAAGCACGGACAGGCAATAAAGACGCGGGACGCGAAAGACGACCCCGAGAGCCAGCGCAAGAGACGGGCGACGGCGAACCGCATCCTCAACACCCTAAAGGCCGCCCTGAATTGGGCGTGGCGTGAGGAACACATGATTTCCACGGATGAAGGCTGGCGATCCGTAACACCCCATCGCAAGGTTGACGTTCCCATTATCCGGTTTCTCGGGGACGATGAAACTATCCGGCTGGTCAACGCTACCCCCGCCGACTTCCGGCCGATGGTACAAGCCGCCCTGTTCACGGGATGTCGCTACGGCGAGCTGTGCGCCGCGAGGGTTTCAGACTTCGACGAGGACGCCGGCATGCTCACGGTCCCCAAGTCCAAGAGCGGCGCGGCGCGGCATGTGACTTTGACGGCGGAGGCCACGAAGTTCTTTATTCGCGCGACCGTCAACAAGCAGGACGGCGAGTTGATATTCACCCGCCCGGATGGAAGGGGATGGCGCAAGAGCGAACAGCAGCGCCCACTAGCCGAGGCGTGCAAATCGGCGAAGATCCAGCCGGCAATCTCGTTTCACATTTTGCGCCATTGTCACGGTAGCCGCCTCGCCCGCAACGGCGTGCCGATGGAGGTTATCGCCAAGCAACTCGGGCACGCTGATTCGAAAATCACCGGCCGGCACTACGCGCACTTGAGCCCGTCTTATGTGTCAGAGACGATCCGCGCGAAGACACCATCACTCGGCATTGCCGACACCGACAATGTTGAGTCGTTGCGCCTTGCAAAAGGGCAAAGTCGAGGCTGAGAGATCGTGTCCCCTGGCGTGGTGTAGCAGCGACGTGATCGCCACGCTCTCGGCAGAGCCGGATCGGTCAGGCTGCCAAGATCGGCAGGCTGACGATGGGATCATCGCTCAGCGGCGCCATGGTTTCCAGGCTCATGTAGCGCGAGCGCTGAACGGCCCACTCGTCGTTCTGCTCGACGAGGATGGCGCCGACGAGACGAGTGATCGCCTCCTCGTTGGGGAAGATGCCGACCACCTCGGTGCGCCGCTTGATCTCGCCGTTGAGCCGCTCGATGGGGTTCGTACTGTGCAGCTTGGCCCGGTGGGCTTGCGGGAACGCCATGTAGGCGAGCACGTCGGGCTCGGCTTGGTCCATCATCTCGGCGAGTTTGCGCAGCTTGGGACGGAGCTGGTCGGCCACCTTGCGCCACTGGGCCTTGGCGGTGTCGGCATCGTCCTGGGCGAAGGCGGTGGCAATGAAGGCCGAGACGACGCGCCGGCCGGCCCCCGGCGTGTTCTGCACTTCGGACCTCATCGCCTACGGCGTCCATCGCCGCTTGCGCGAGGCCAAGCTCGCCGTGCCGCGCGACGTGCGCCTGGTGGGATTCGACGACAATCCGCTGAACGATTGGATCGCACCCTGGCTCTCGTCGGTGCGTGTAACCTATCGCGGCTTCGGGGCCGCGATCGCGGAAATCCTCGACGAACTCCGTAGCGGCGGCACGCCGGGCGAACGGCTGCTCGACTTCGACATTATCGCGCGCTGAAGCCAGGACCTCGCGGCGTCGGCTGATCGAGCAGCCCTCTATGTCCGCGGTCGTGTCTCCGTTGCGGGAAACTCGTCCGGTTCCCGGCGGGCAAACCATGCTGGCCGATATCCGCTGCCGTTCGCTGGGACAATTTTGGGACACTCGGAAGCAGAGACCCGGTATCCCCCGATCTCGTAAGGTCAAAAAACTGAACGGATGGG
>VFZX01000652.1 GCA_016871015.1 Acidobacteriota bacterium
AGGGGACTTTGCCGTACTCGGTGCGGAGATCGTCCGCATCATCAGCATCACGGGCAACGACGCCGTCGTCGAGCGCGCTGCGAAGAACTCGATGGCCACGGCTCACGATGCCGGTACAAGGCTGATCCGGCTGGACAAGCGCCTGTTCATCTACAACGTTCCGCGCGATTTCTACGGCACGCCTGAGTCTGGTGCTTGGGAGGCTCGCGAGCCGTTCCGCTGCATGGCAGTCTGCGCCGTCGAACTCTTTGTCACCAACATCTTCGGCAACTCGCCGACCTCGGTGAACAACTACACGTCGAGCTTCATCGACGGCCTTATCCGCATTCTGAGCGGTCAACAGGTCGACCTGATCGTGGAAGGCATCATCGGCATCGAGAGCGACGCCGTGCCTCCCGTCTACCTGCCGCAGGCGACCTCGATCGGCGATCTTTATGCCTACTGCCGTACCGCGCCGGTCGGCGGCAACATCACCGCCGTGGTCAAGGTGGCAGGCTCCGCCATCGGGACCGTGATCATCAACAACGGCCAGACCTTCCCGGCGAACTCGGTCGACGGCAAGGACCTCCCTGCCATTCAACCGAACCAGCCCATCACGCTCGACATCACTGGCGTGGGGCTGACCTATCCCGGCGAGCGCCTCGTCGTGACGATCAGAATGTAGCAGGTCGACTAGAGGTTTTCGATCTCGGCGATTCTCGCCGGAGCATAGGGTAACGCTTTGTCGATGGTGGCAATTGCGGTTGCCTTCACGGTCTCGACGTATTCATCTGGAGCGCCGTGAGCGCGCAGTCCATCGACGATCCAGCGGACGTAGTTTGCATCGGTTGAAATGTCGGAACGTTTCTCCGCTTCGACCACGGTGAATGTCACCGCATCCACGACTTCACCTTCCGCTTTTCGAACACGGAGACACTTCTCGCAGTAACGACGTCCTTCAATTTGCGTAAGCGTTTTGCGCCCGTTCGGTGCTATGCCTCGAACAAGATTTTCAGGAATCTCGTACAGCACACCGAACGCTGGGCCGGAGCCTGGCTCAGTTGGAATCAGATCCGCTGCGGCACAACCGTTCGTTTGACTCCAGACATTAAAGCGAAGCGCGTGTGGCTCAACCGTCGTTGCAAGCCCGAGGTCCCGTGCCGAGCCCGCGAGTCTTTCTGGGCTATTTAGACGCTCTGCGCTGCAATTCGATCCGTACTGAAATACGTAGTTCGGCACTGGCGAATCTTATCAACTTCACAGCTTCACATGGAGACGATCTACAAACTTCAGCCGAACCGCACGATCCATCTCCAGGGCTTCAACGATTTCGGCGCTTCGGCCGCCCTCCACTCCACCAGCGAAACGGGCTTCACCGTCTCCGGCGTCTTCCGCGACGCCGCCGATTTCTGCGTCCTCGTCCTCTGGGATCGGGATGACTTCTTCGGCCATCCCCGCTTCTCCTACCTGCCCGATTCCGACTTCACCGGAATCACCCTCACCCTCGACCTCGCCTACCAAAACCTCCAGCCGATCGAATCTCCGAAGTTCGCCACCATCGATTGGCCCTTCCTGAACTGCCTCACCACTTCAGGGCAGACCGTCCAACTCCGCCTGTTTGACCGTGCCACCCAAGTCGGCGGCACGTATACCAGGGCCTCCGGCACGTTCACTTTGAACGACGCTGGTATGCAGGCCTTCGATCGAGTCACGCTCTGGTATCAGAACCTCGCCTTCGACTACATCGTGCCGGGAAAGCTGTGGACGGAGTTTCCTTTCTACGCGCAAGGCCAGGGGTTCACGCATTCCGTGACCGTTGCTGGCCGGACCTACAACCACACGGAGGGCCCGGGCGAATCGAGCGCAGACGTTGCTTCCGCGATCGTGACGCTCGTCAGCGCCGATCCCGATGTCACGCCCTCGATCGGGAGTGCGGGCTACATGGTGAAGCTCACGCGTAAGCTCGACACCGGTGCCGCGACAAACATCTCGTCCACGTGGGGCGGAGCTGACACGATCTGGCAGGTCAAGCCAGCCACGGTCCTGCGCTCCATCCGCGACCAGATCAACAACACGAACTGGGCTGGACTGGGTGTTCTCATTCCGCTGTCAGCATCCGTCTCCGGAAACCAGATCACGATCACCGCGGAGCGGCCCGGCGTCGATGGCAACATGGTCCGGCTGTATGAACTGCACAAGAACGGAAATCTGTACTTCTCACCCGGCGTCCTGCACCTTTCGGGCGGAAGCTCCAATGCCACCTGGCGTGTGACGATTGACTTCTCCGCCGACGGGATCACCGACCTCCAGAAGCTATGGCTCACCTTCGCCCCACGATTGCGGGATTCCGAAGCCTACGAGCCCGAGGAGTGGTCCGCCACCTTCTCGAACTGGAGCGTCGCCGATCCGCAGGGCAAGCGAGCGCTGAAGGTCGCCGGGCCGCTGTCGGTCCGCATCGAGGAGAATGATTCGTGGGTGAAGTACGTCGGCTACTGGGAGTGGGCGCCGGACCAATTTTGGAGCCAAGG
>VFZX01000653.1 GCA_016871015.1 Acidobacteriota bacterium
CTGGAGGCCAAAATCGGGAATCCAAGGCGTTCCGGCAGCCTGGCAACGAAAAATCGTGCTACGCAACAACCACACTTCGACCGGCGGCGATGAGCGTTCGCCCGTCAATTCTCGGACAGGCTCCTAGCAAGAGGTAGGACACCGCTCCCGTATAGGCGCTGTTGAGCTCGTTGTAGTTGGTGATCGTATAGTGGTCGTACGGCGTCACCGGATTCCCAAACAGATCCGGTGCCAACTGAAGGGCGAGCGCCGACCAGCTCAGCCCCGGCAGTACCGCCCGCCGCTCCTCGTTGTGCAGCTCGGCCGAATTCGCAAGGTACTCGGTGAACGGAATCCACTGCACTGCACCTGCCGCCAATGCGATCACGGTGCACACGGCGAGCACTCCCACCACCCGCCGGATCATAGCCCGGTTCTCCGGCCACGCCGTCAACCGGAACACCAGGTAGGCCCCCAGCGCGAGAGAGCAGAAGTAGAACGTCTCCGGATGCCCGGCCAGGATCCCAATGATCCAGACCGCGGTGAGCCCGGCGGCGGCCGCCCAGGATCTCCCCTTTGCCTGGATCAGCCGTTCACAGCACCAGGCGCTCGCGGGCAGCGTCACCGCCAGGGCCGGATTGTGCCAGTGCAGCCAGAGAGTCTGATTCCCGCTGAACATGAACAGGACACCGCCGGACACCGCGGTCCAAAGGCTGAGCCCAATGCGCCGGAGGAACAGGTAGGTGAGGAATCCACTGGCAAACAGCTTCAGGAAGCACGACACGATCAGCGCCGTCCGCAAGCTCACCAGGTAGAACGGCACGGTCCACAACGAAAACAGCGCGGACTGATAGTTCGCAAGGTGCGGTGCGCCGCCCGCGGCATAGGGGTTCCACAGCGGAATCCGGCCGGCTGCCAGTTCACGCTTGTTGAATTCGAGAAACGGCAGGATCTGCAGGACTACATCGGAGCCGATCGGATTCTTGGCCTTCTCCGGCCCGCCGGGCTCCCGCAGCAGCGGAATTGACGCCGTGATGTCGGCGGGGGCAAACAAGCCGTCCGACCACAGCGGAGTCCACAGGAAGACGAGCGTGAAGAACGCGATGACCGCCGCGGCCTTCCGGTGCTCGCCGTTCAATTCTTCTGTTTTGGCGCCACGAAGTCCGGAGGCAGCGCGGCTCCGGGTCCGAAGAAGTAGTTGTCCATCTGCTGGAGCAAGAACTCCTGAGCTTCCGGATTGCCGAGATTGAGCCGGTACTCGTTCATGAGCATCTTCATGTGCTCAACCCACATTTTCCAGGCGTCCTTGGAGACCTGGTCGAAAATCTTCTGTCCGAGCTCGTTGTCAAAGGGCGACTCCTCGAGCCCAACCATTTCCCTTTGAAATTTCACACAGAAGACCGTGCGCTTCCCGGAGGTATCCTCCGCGCGCATTGGGGGGACGCTGCAAGCCATATGGCTAGGATAGCGTGCGTCCCCCGGATTTGGCTAGCTTTTGATTCTAGTGGCGGTCCCGGCGGTCGAACCCGCCTCTTCCACCACCGCCACCGCCACCGCCTGGGCGCCGCTCACGGCCGCCACCCGGCGTCATCGGACGCGCTTCGTTGATCACCAGCGCGCGTCCCATCAACTCCTTGCCATGGCACAGGTCGATGGCCTTCTCACCCTCCGAGGGGTCATTGATCTCCACGAAGCCGAACCCGCGCGCTTCGCCTGAAAACTTGTCCCGCATCACCGAGGCGTTATCTACTGTCACTCCAACCTGGGCGAAGAAATTCTGCAGGTCAGTTTCCGTTGCTTTGAAGGGGAGATTCCCCACGTACAACCGCATTGAACGGTCTCCTTAACTTAACGAACCGGGATCCGGCTCGATTTCCAGCACCCGACACTTTATCCGGCTAGGTCGAACCAACGAGTGTCGGACACGAAAACGGAACGAACGCTCAACGGGCAGGGCCAAACCGCAAACCGATCAGGGCTACCTTATATTGACAGAACTTGGGCCCGATGTCAATGTAGTCTGTTGCAAACAGGCGCGTTGCCCGGACGTCTTCTCTCCATTCCTGCGCCCCCAGGCGAATCGCGCGACTCTACCCTCGGTAATCCGTGTGCGCGTGCAAGGCTTGCTGAGGCTAAACATCACATCGCCCCCGAGCGTGTATCCTGAATTCGAATGACGCAGATCAAAGTCTTCGTCGCCTCCCCCGGGGACGTTGCCAGCGAACGCAAGCTCGTCGCCGAAGTGGCCCACTCGCTCCGCACCATCACCGAAGAACGGGGCGTACGCCTCGACGTCCAAGGCTGGGAGGCCGACGTCCGTCCCCGGACCCATCCCGACGGCCCGCAAGGCCCCATCAACGCCGACCTCCCGGTCGAGAGCTTTGACATCGTGATCGGCATCTTCTGGAAACGCTTCGGAAGACCGATGCCCGAGCTCAACAACGAAACCGGCACCGAGCACGAGCTCCGCCGCGCCATCAAAGC
>VFZX01000654.1 GCA_016871015.1 Acidobacteriota bacterium
CCATGACCGAGCGGGTGCCCGGAGCTATTTTCGAGGTGTCCAACACCCTGGGCGCGGGATTCCTGGAGAAGTTCTACCAGCGTGCTCTGCTCCACGAGCTCCGCCTGCGCGGCATCCGGGCTGCTGCCGAAGTCTCATTTCCAGTAACTTACAAAGGTCGGGGCGTGGGAGAGTACTTTGCCGATATCCTCGTGGAAGATGTGCTGGTCATCGAGTTGAAATGTGCCGAGCGTCTATCCAACGAACACACCGCCCAGTGTCTCAACTGCTTGCGAGCCTCGGGCCGAACTCTGTGTCTGCTCGTCAACTTCCGGAAACCCAAGGTCAAATGGACGAGAATCGTCCACGGATTTCAGATTCCCAAGCCGATTGATGCGCCGTCTCTGGCCGGGTAGCCATCATTTCGCCTGTCTATTTATTTCCTGGACACCACACTAGTTCCTGCGCCAATTCCCCCGCTTCGATCGCAACGAGATGTGCGGGCATGAGAGACAAGTGCGGAATGTCAAAAGGGGTCCCGTGACTGCGCCATGGCTGCCTGACAGGGAATTGGCCCACACGCGTTCGAAGCCCGGGATATTACCGTAGAAGCTGCCGTCATCGTGCAGGATCTGATAGTTAGTGGGCCGCTTGCATGGCGGCGTTCGATGTATTGGATCAGCATGCCCGAACCCATTCTAACCACCGTGCCAGCCAGGCCCCAAGGGGGCGCCCCGGAGCGGCATTCAAGCGGACGGCGCCCCACAGGGCACGCGATAGCGAATCGTCTTTAGCCGAACGTCACCTGGCGGCGAGCGCCGCATGGCAGCGGGCGAAACTCGCATCGAGCCGGCGGATGAATTCGTCGACATCGGCTTTGCCGATATTGAGCGGGGGCGAAATCCGGATCACGTTGCCGTAGAGGCCGCCGCGGCCGACCAGAATGCGGTTCTCACGGGTGGCTTCCATCAGCTCCAGCGTCTCCGGCGTGGCCGGTTCCTGGGTCCCGCGGTCGCGCACCAGCTCGAGGGCCTGGAGCAGGCCCATGCCGCGCACCTCGCCAATGAGCGGGTGCTTCTCCTGCAGCTCCTCGAGGCGCGCGCGCAGGAAGGCGCCGGTTTCGGCGGCGTTGGCGCGCAGGTCTTCTTCTTCGATGAAATCGAGGACGGCGCGGGCGGCGGTGGCGGCGACCGGGTTGCCGCCGAAGGTCGAGATGGTGGCCCCTTTCAGGGAATCGGCCACCTCGGGCCGGGCCAGGGTGACCGCGATCGGCAGGCCGTTGGCGAGGCCTTTGGCGCTGGTGAGGATGTCCGGAGTGACGCCGTAGTGCTCGATGCCGAACCACTTGCCGCCGGTGCGGCCCCAGGCGGTCTGGACTTCGTCGCTGATGAAGAGGCCGCCATAGCGGCGGACGATCTCTTCGACGATGCGGAAATATTCAGGCGGGGGGGTGATGAAGCCGCCGACGCCCTGGATCGGCTCGGCGATAAAGGCGGCGATGCGGCCGGAGGTGGTGGTGCGGATGAGTTCTTCGACATCGCGGGCGCAGCGCACTTCGCAATCGGGATAGGTGAGGCCGAAGGGACAGCGGTAGCAGTAGGCGTTGTGCGCGTGGACGACGCCCGGCTGGGAGACTCCGCCGAGACGCCAGTTGGAGTGGCCGGTGAGGGTCATGGCGAGCGCAGAGCGTCCGTGATAGGAGTGGCGGAGAGCGACGATTTCGCTGGCGCCGGTGTAGCAGCGCGCGGTGACGATGGCGGTTTCGTTGGCTTCGGTGCCGCTGTTGGTGAAAAAGGATTTGGTCAGCCGGCCCTGGGGCGAGATGCGGGCCAGGCGGGCGGCGAGCGCGGCCTGCGGCTCGGTGGCGAAGACGGTGGAGACGTGCTCCAGGCGATCGATCTGCTCGTGGACGGCGCGGTTCACCTTCGGATTGCAGTGGCCGGCGCTGATGGTGACGATGCCGCCGAAGAAGTCGAGGTACTGGTTGCCGTCGGCGTCGAAGACGTACTGGTCGCGGGCGCGGGCAACGACCAGCGGAGTCTTGTAGTAGTGGAAGACGGAGGGAAAGAGGAACTGCCGGTGAGCGAGGAGGATTTCGTCGCGGGTCATGACGGCCTGATTGTAGCGCACGGTCCGGAGGCAGGACGGCAGGCCCGGCTGCTTCTGCAGGGCCAAGGGACACCCGCCCAGGGGACGCCGGGGCCTGGAAGGCGCCCTGACAGCCGATGCCCGAGCGACTGAACGGCACTCAAATCAGGCAGAAAGCGTATACACTATGGGAGACATGGAAAAACGACCTGCAAGCCATGATGATGCCAACCTGATTTTGCGGCTCTACGACTTGGATCCGGCGTGAAAACGTGTCTTCAGGGCTGAAGGGGCTTCAGCCTGGTGGCTCTGGCGAGTATCGTTTCTGCGAGGCTTTCTATCATCTGTGAAGGTCTGAGCCTGAGGACCGGTCGGTTT
>VFZX01000655.1 GCA_016871015.1 Acidobacteriota bacterium
AGCGGACGCACAACACCACGATCTCGGCATCGAAGTGGCGGCCGCCGAACAATTCCTCGACCGGAGCAAGACGGGCCATTCCTCTATCCTCGTCCATCCTGCCGATTTGCACCAGAGCCTCTCCACGCGAGAACGCAAGGACTTCGTGCGCGGTCGAATGATAGTGATGGAACGGATAGACCCCGTTGCGCCACTCCGGTGTCCAGCCATGCCGCCGCACCAGCCGTTCGAGACTCTCCGTCAGGTCGCGCTCACTGCGCAGGATCCCGCGGTAGAGCAGCACCGGAAGGCTGGTGTTGTTGGGCATCCAGCCGTTCTTGTTCAGCCACAGGAGCTCAGGCGCGGCGCCGGGGGCCGCCTCCAAACCGAATCCACTCATCGCCAGGATCGCTGATCGCCTCCGCACAAGGATATGATAGGCGGAAATGAAACCCGTTCTCACCGCCCTGCTCCTTGCCGCGGCGCTCTCCGCCGCCGGACCACGCGCCGTCCTTGAGAAGGTCCGCATCGAGAGCAACCTCGCCGTGCCCATGCGCGACGGGATCAAACTCTACGCCGACCTCTACCGTCCGGACCGCGACGGAAAGTTCCCCGTCATCGTCGTCCGCACGCCGTACGGCAAGCAGCGCGACGGCATCCATGAGACCAAGATCGGATTCGCGCAGCGCGGATACGCGGTGCTCGTGCAGGACACGCGCGGCCGCTATGAATCCGAAGGGGCATGGGATCCGTTCCGGGCCGAGGCGCGCGACGGCTACGACACGGTGGAGTGGGCGGCGCGGCAGCCGTGGTCCAACGGCAAGGTGGGCATGGAGGGCGGATCCTACCTGGGCAACGTCCAGTGGCAGGCCGCGGCGCTCACCCCTCCGAGTCTGGTGGCGATCTTTCCGGCCGTGGCTTCGACCAGCCTCTACCACAACACGTTCTATCACGGCGGTGCGTTCAAGCTCGCCGTCTCCTACGGATGGGGCGTGGTGCGGATGCCGCTGCGCATCATGTATCCGCAGTATTGGCACCTTGAGAAGTGGTCGCCCGCCGAGCTCAAGTACGAGGCGCTGATGTGGAAGCTGCCGCTGGGGACGCTGGATCTGGCATCGTCGAACCAGTCCGTGCGCCACTGGCGCGATTGGGTCCGGCACGCGAGCTATGACCCGTATTGGCGCGAGGTGAGTGTCGAGGAGCGGTTCGCCAACGTGAAAGTTCCCGCGCACACCCATGGCGGATGGTTCGACCTGCTGCTCAACGGGACCCTCAACGGCTACACCGGCATGCGGCAGAGCGGCGGGACAGAGGCGGCGCGGAAGGGCGCGCGCATGATCGTGGGTCCGTGGGGACACGGTCCGAGCCGCAAGTTCGGTGACATCGATTTTGGGCCCGGGGCCATGCGGCAGATCTTTGACCGCGAGATCGACTTCTTCGACCACCACTTAATGGGCGCGGCCAACGGGCTGGGCTCCGAGCCGCCGGTGGAGATCTTCCTGATGGGGATCAACCGCTGGATGCACTACTCCGATTGGCCCATTCCCGGCACGCGCTACACGCCGTTTTATCTCGCGAGCGGCGGCCGAGCGAATTCGCTGCGGGGCGACGGACGGCTCCAAGCCCCGAAACCCGCGGGCGGCACCGGTGAGGACCACTACCGCTATGATCCCGAGGATCCGGTGCCGACCGTGGGCGGGAACGATTGCTGCGGGATGCCGGTGTCTTCGGGTCCGGTGGATCAGCGGCCGGTGGAGGCGCGCAACGACGTGCTGGTGTACACGAGCGAATTTCTGGAGCAGCCGCTGGCCATCGCGGGTCCGGTGAAGATGAAGCTGGTGGCGGCAACCGATGGTCCGGATACCGACTGGGTGGTGAAGCTGGTGGATGTGTATCCGGACGGGTCCGCGATGAATATCGCCGAGGGAGTGCTGCGGGCGCGCTATCACAAGGGGCTGTCGCGGCCGGAGCTGCTCAAGCCGGGCGAGGCGTACGAGTTCGAGATCGATATGCGGGGGACGGCGAACGTGTTCCAGCCCGGACACCGGATCCGGGTGGATGTGACGAGCTCGAATTTCCCGCAGTTTGACCGGAATCTGAATACGGGCGAGGATCCGGTGGCGGCTACCCGGGTCCGGGTGGCGAGGCAGACGGTGTTCCACTCCGCGGCGCGGGCGTCGCACATTGTGCTGCCGGTGGTGGATGTTCCGGGGCGGTGAACGCACCTGGTGATACGATTCGTTCGTTTACGCGGATCCGCCAGGCGCTCGTGACGAGTTCTCGAGCGTCCCAGAGGGCGCCAATGTGTTGAGCGTGGGAACGAGGGTTCTATTCCCACCCCGCCTGCCATCCTTCTTCAACAGATCGTTAACCAGGTCGTCAAGCTCGATATTCTTGGCCTGGGCCTTGGCAGCGAAATAGTCTTGCACTTCCGGATCAAGATAGATGAGCA
>VFZX01000656.1 GCA_016871015.1 Acidobacteriota bacterium
CGTTGCGGACGAGATCGACCACGGTGTTTCCGATCTGCGCGTCATAGAACATGCCGTATCCGGCGCGGAGCACCGTCTTGTCGGAGCCCCCGAGCCGATAGGCAAGACCCACGCGGGGCGCCCAGTTACTGAAATCCGTCTGAACGAGTCCACGCGGAACCTGTCCGTAGCCTTGTACGTTCACGTTCGCCTGGATCGGAATCGGGCGAGCCGGGCCGTTGTGATTCGGAACATAGACGCTCGCGATCCGATTGAATTTTTCGGTGAGCGGTGAGATGAAGTCCCAGCGCAGGCCGAGCGTCACGGTGAGATTGCGCGACACACGCCAGGCGTCTTCGAACCACGGCGCGATCACCTTGCGGCGCAGGTAGACCTGGCCGCAACCAGACGTGACCTGATTGTTGTGTGAGATTCCGAGAAGGAAGTCGGCGAACTCGCTGCCGCGGTTGATGCCGGAGGGATCACTGACGTTCGCCGTCAACGGGGTGGCGCGCAGACCGTAGCTCGGCAGCAGAAAGTTCAAGGTGGCGTTGTTCAGTTCGAAGTTCGCGAGCTGGAAACCGGCACGCAGAGTGTGGCTCCCCTTCACCATCGCGAGCGTGTTCTGGAACTGGTATGTGTTGTTCCGGGTGACTGTCGGGATACCGAAGTTCGCGCCACCGATGGTGGAGATGCCGTCGTTGGCGAACGTGATGTTCGGCACTTCCCACGCCGAAGGAGGGAGTCCCTCCTGGCCGCGAATTCCGAGCTTGGCCGGAATGTTCTCGGTGAACGCGTTTTTGTTCACGATATTGAGCCGCAGTCTGGTGAAGCCCAGACGAGTTTCGTTGGTGGTGTTGGGCGAGATCGTGCGGGTGTAGCCGAGCGTCGCGATCTGCGGCTTCGGTTCGCGGCGTACGCCCTGCGAAGTCAGCCCGCCGGGCGCGAACAGCTTTTCGTTGGAATAGGAGTAGCGGCCGAATAACTGGCCCTTCTCGGAGAGGATGTGATCGACGCGTCCGCTGAACTGGTCTCCGTTTTGCCGCAGCGACTCGTTGTTCAGGAACCTCCCGAGCCCGAAGGGGATCGTGTCGACGTTCAGCAGGTCCACGTAGCTGAGGATGCCGCGCGCGATCGGGTCGAGCCGGCCCGAGGGCATCGTGTTGTTCGGGAACGGATCTCGCAGATACTGCGGATTCGCCGGACCCGCCGGTTGCCCGGAGTTGAAAGCGGGGTTCAGCCGCGTGGTCGCCGGATCGAAGATCGGCGTGACCTGACCAGCCGCGTTTCGGCGAACGGTGAAATCTCCGTTGCGCATCGCTCCGAGAGGTACGGTTGCGAGCGCCGTCTGCGCGCGCACGATGCGGAGACCTTCATAGCTCGCGAAGAAGAAGGTCTTGTTCGGAATGATGCGGCCTCCGAACGTCGCGCCGAATTGATTCTGGCGGAACGGAGGGTTCTTGGCCGGCGCGGGCCGGTCGAAGAGATTCTTGGCGTCGAACGCGGAGTTCCGCAAGAATTCGAACGCGCTGCCGTGGAACGCATTCGTGCCGCTCCGCGTGATCAGGTTGATCTGTCCGCCCGCCTGCTGTCCGAATTCCGGCGAATAGCTGTTGGTCTCGACGCGAAACTCCTGGATGCTATCGACGTTCGGGCTGATGACGAAGGTGTTGAAGTTCGGGTCCGTGTTCAACGTGCCGTCGATGAGGAACAGGTTGGAGCCTTCGCGGTTGCCGTTGATGTTGATCGCCGATCCGAGCGTTCCACGCTCGGTCGTTTGGCGGCCGCCTGGCGGCGAGGGCACCGCGCCGGGAACGAGCATCGCGAGTTGCAGGAACTGACGTCCGTTTAGCGGAAGGTCCTGCACCTGACGGCGTTCGATGACGCTGCTGACGCTCGACGAGTCGGTCTGCACGAGCGGCACTGAGGCTTCGACGCTCACCTCCTGCACGACTTCGCCGATCTCGAGTTTCGCGTCCACGCGGACTGTCTGATCCACCTGGAGCACGACACCGCGGTAGGCGCCGCGCTTGAAGCCCGCGCTTTCGACCGTGATATCGTAACGCCCGATCGGAAGGAAGTCGAGGTGGTACGCTCCGCGTTCGTCCGACTCCGTGGATCTCTCGACGTTGGTCTCGGTGTTCCTGGCCGTCACCTTGGCACGGCCCACCGCCGCTCCGCTGTTATCAGTGACGTCGCCGAGAAGCGTCGCGGTGATTCTTTGCGCGCTCGAAGGAGCGCTCGCCAGCAGAGCTGCTAAAGCCAACCCAAGAAAACGTCTCATCCCACATTTCCGTTTTGAGCCGCGCGTGCGAATCTCCTGGATGCTCGTCCGCATCAATATCGATAGGGGTTTGAAGGCAGCGAAGACCCCTGCGGAGGACAGCACCCAATGGGTGACAAACAAAACCAGCCCTTTCAGC
>VFZX01000657.1 GCA_016871015.1 Acidobacteriota bacterium
CGAAAACCGCTCCTCGAACTCCTGGATGGTTCGCGGGTAGTCCTCCACAGTCCAAATCTACAGGTTGGGGTCGGCTGAGTCAAGGGGATACCCAGTTGTCAAAATTCCTGACCATTTCACTTTTCATGGCGACACTGGGCGCGACGGCCGCATGCGGCCAGCGCCATTACTATCGTGGCGGCTACGCCGATTTCGGCTATTCTCAGGGCGGACCCTCGGGCTGGGGCTCCGCCTATGGCGGGTACGTGCGGCATGCTCCCCCGCCGGTCCGGTATGAGCGGTGGGGCCGGGCTCCTGGGCCCGGATACGTATGGTGCGACGGCTACTGGGACTGGCGCGGCAACCGCTGGTCCTGGATGGGCGGGACGTGGCGCCGTCCGCCGCGGCACGGGTCGGCGTGGGCCGGTGGCGGCTGGCGCAGCTACGGAAACCGTGGCTACCGTTGGCATCCGGGACGGTGGCGGTAGGCGGGATGCGGTAAACTAGGACTGTTGTCCCGGATCGGGCCGTGGCGCAGCCTGGCTAGCGCGCTTGCTTGGGGTGCAAGAGGTCCCGGGTTCAAATCCCGGCGGCCCGACCAAATTTTTCTAGCACTTGCAGACGCCAGGGCCTCCAGACACCCCATTCTGGAGTCCAACTGGAGTCCAAAACTCTTCTTTTCGCCTTTGGGGTCCATGAGCAGTGTGTGGATTCGACGCCGCCCACGGCCAACCCTTTCGATTCAACGGCAACGGGGAGTCTGGGCAGCGTGGGCATCATTTTCGCGCGTGTCCGCCGCTTGAGACGAAGACAATTTTTGTTTTCCCTATAAGGACGATGCCCGTCGCAGCCCATCATGCCGCCTGTCCAGGCTCCGATTCACTTTACTGTTGACGACTGAATTTCGCGTTTGCTATTCAGGAGGAAGAACGCTGCGGTTCTGGCGTTGAGAGACGGGACTCTCGCTAAACTCCTTCCCTCCTACTCCCGCTCTCGACGTGTCTTCAAACAACAAATCGATCCCGCTGTACTCTTCCGATGGGCGTTGTGTCGGCTGGCGCTGCCTTGAAGGCGCCGAGAGGATGGTGAAGGCAGGCTTCTGGAAACCGTCCCTTGGGCGGAAGGGACATCTGAGGGCCGTTTGGTTGCGGCGGGACGATGGGAGCAGTCCAGTCGAGGCCAGCGCGCGGGCGGGGACGCGGTACAGTTTCGTTGAGAAACTCGACAGTGGAAGGCGATGCTGGAAGCTCCGCAAGGTCTCTGGCCGGGATGACGCCGGCGAGGTTGTGACCACGCGCGACGTCTTTCTTCGGGTTGTCACGGATTGTTTGGTCGCGTGAAGAATCGACGCCAGATTGGTGGGCGCTACCTGGCTCGGCAAGGGGCGTGGTGATCAGACCACCGATGAAGCAAAGTTCCACGAGACGCGACGCCGGGCACGGTTTGCCGTTGTGATCGGCGAGACCGGACGCGTGTTCGAGATTGCGGCGGTAGACAGCCGCCATCTGCTCGTACCAGCGGACTATTATGTCGATGCAAACACCGCGAACGAAGGGCTTGTCGCCGCCTACCGATCCTGTTGATTTCTAAGGTACTTCCGGGCCAAGAACTCCGCGCGTTGCACCATTGCACAATTCCGCTACCGTCTCGCGAAAAAAGAGGTGGTCGGTGGTCACCCTGGCGCGCACGTTGCGCCCGTGCGGGGCTGGGTGGCAGGACAAGCGACCCGCTGTGCCGGAGCGCAACGTGGGCCAAACGTGCGCGAAGGGGCGGCCAATGACGGCCCTGGGAAAAGTTCTCCCGTGATCCAAGAACGTGTTTCCATTACGCCCGAATTGGCACGGGATGCGAGGCGTATTCAGCACAACGGGCCGGCACCGTTCTACGGAAGCCGCCGGAAGGTTTCCTGAGCGATGAAGACGGACCTCCAGGTACAGCAGTGGCCAGTTGAGAAACTGATCCCGTACGCGCGCAACGCCCGCACCCACTCTGACGAACAGCTGGCGCAGATCGCGGCCGCCATCCTTGCGTTCGGCTGGACGAACCCTATTCTCGCCGGGGCAGACGGCGTAATCATCGCCGGCCACGCGCGTGTGGCAGCGGCCAGGAAGCTGAAGATGACCGAGGTCCCGGTCATCGTTCTGGACCATCTCACTCCAACGCAGCGCCGGGCCCTCGTTCTCGCCGACAACCGGCTGGCGCTGAGCGCTGGGTGGGACGAAGCGATGCTGCGGGTCGAGTTGGAGTCGCTCGAGGAGGATGGCTTCGACCTCGACCTGGTGGGCTTCACCGATGAAGAGGTTGAGGAACTGCTGCGCGATCCGGAGGAGTCCAATGTTGGACTAACCGACGACGATGCGATTCCGGAAGAGGAAGAGCACGCGATTACGGCTCCCGGCGATGTCTGGCTGATGGGC
>VFZX01000658.1 GCA_016871015.1 Acidobacteriota bacterium
GCCTCATGCAGCAAGCGGTCTCGACCCCGCCCGCCACCTACGAATCGATCATCAGACAAGCTCCAACCGGCAACCACAACCTGTAGTGCGCTGCTGAGTGAAGGGGATATCCACTAGCTGGTATTGCCCAAGCAAGAAAACAGGGAAGGCGGCATGGCCGCCCGCCACCGAAGGGGCCAGCAAGGCCGGGATCGCTCGGAGGTTGAACATCGGACGCACGTGAGTCCGGCGGATTCTGGCGAACATTAAGGCCTGAGTGAGGATTTCGTCCGAATCGTTCTCATCGGTGTGCATCTTCTATTGGCAAGCCAGAGCCATCCCGCCAGCGGTCCGAGAGTACGGACCCGAGATCGGGGACAACGTGATCCTCTACGGCCAATACGTCCTTGACCGCAGTCACATCAGGTGACCTGCGGAATACGCTGCGCCGGGGACGGGTGCGGGCGCTACTCAAAAACTGAACCGCAGCGAAGCCTGCATCCGGCGCTCGTTGCGAGCCGCCGTCGCCCAGCCGAACTGCGTATTCACCTGATTACCCGCCGGATCGAAGCGGGCGGTATTGTTCACTTCCGCGAACTGGGTGTGATTGAACAGGTTGTAGAACTCCCAGCGGAACTGGATGATTCGCTTCTCCGAGAACACCGGGAAGTTCTTGAAGACCGACACGTCGAAGTTGTTGAAGCCCGGTCCGCGGTATTTGACGTTCGAGAAGTCGGTGCCGAGATCGCCGCGCCCGGATGGGCGCCGGAACACCGAGGTATTGAACATCCGGAAGGAATTACGCTCACCGCGCGGGATGATTGCGCGCCCTGTCTGGACCACGCCATTGCCCTCGCCGCCTCCGGCGAAGTCGAAGTTGTCGGTCGTTTGCAGAACGACGTTCTGCGGGAAGCCGCTGCCGAAAGTCGTGATGCTCGACATCTGCCAGTTGTCCAGTGCGATCTTCGAGAAGCGTCCAGGCACGAATCGGCTCATCTTCGGGAGGTCGACGACGAAGCTCATGTTGAGCACGTGCGTCTGGTCGTTCGGGAGCAGAGTCCGCCGCAAGCGCGCATTCAACTCCTGCGCCCATCCGTTGAGAATCGACTTGGAGTAGGTGTAACTCGAGGACACCTCCACGCCTCCGATGAACCGGCGGTTCAACTGGACCTGCAAGGAGTCGTAGCGGGCCGATGTCGCGGGTCCGCTCTGGAACATATCGCCGTATCCGGGATTCGGGCGAAGCAGGACGTCGGGCAAGGGCAGCCGGGGATTGGCGGTGCTCGTCGGATCGGCGTTCTGAGGCAGGAATCGCGTGCCATACGGGATGTAGTTGAAGTTCCAGTTCTGTTGGATGTGGCGGGTGCTGTTGCCCGAGTAGGAGACATCGAGCACCGTTCCGCGCAGCACTTCATGCTGGATGCCGAACAGGTACTGATAGACGAGCGCCGCCTTCTGTTTGCGGTACGGTCCCGCCACGTTCGGCGGCGTCGTGAGTGATCCGGCATCGAGGAACTGGTTCATGTCCGTGAACAGGATGATCTTGTCGAACCGGAACGCCGGGCCACCGTCGAACGCGCCAGTGCCGCCCATGCTGGCCTGGTGGAACGTGCCAATCGAGGCGCGTATCGCCGTTTTGCCGGTTTTGAAGGGATCCCAGGCGATGCCGAGCCGCGGGTCCCACTGGATGGGAAGCAGGTCACGGAAGCCGCCATAGGAAATGTAGCTCTTGTCGTTCTGCACCACCACGCCGTTCAACTTGCACGGCTCGGCCGTGGTGATGATCGTGCACACATCACCGGTGCCCGGCACGAGCGCGCCAATGAACGTCTGCGGGAGGATGGCGCCGGTCAACGGGTTGACTGCGCGCCGTCCCTGGGGCGTGGAGACCGGGCGGAAAAGCGTCGCCCGGCGGCTCGGATCGTATCGCTCGATCGAGAACGCGGATCCTTCGCCGTTCGACTGCAGCGGCCACGGCGCCCAATACCAGCGCATGCCGATATCGACAGTGAGTCCCGGCTTTACCTTCCACGTATCCTGCGCGAACCATGCCCAGATGTTGCGGCGCGAGTACTGCGCCGGCCGGCCGAGCGATTCAGTGTACTGGCGGAAGTGTCCGGTAAAGGCGTTCGCGAACGCGTAGCCGGTGTTGAGCGGATCATTCACATCCTGACCAAAGTCGAAGGCCCCTCCGAACGTGCCGGACCGGGCCTGGCCGAAACGGCTGCTCTCCCGATAGCCGCCGAATTTGAACGTATGCGTGCCCCTCGTATAGGTCAGGTTGTTGGTCATCGTCAGATTCGAGTCCGAGCCCCACAGCGGCAGACGTCCGTCGTAGTTGATCGCGGCTACCGCGAACGTCGACGGCACGCCGCCGAACGTGGCGCGCGGAATGATGTTGAGCGGATTGTACTGCG
>VFZX01000659.1 GCA_016871015.1 Acidobacteriota bacterium
CTCGCAGTGGTTCTCGTCGATCTCGACGCCGACGGCGTAGCGCCCGAGCCTTCGCGCGGCGAGGAGCGTCGTGCCACTTCCGGCGAACGGGTCAAGAATCACCGCGTCTTCCTCCGTATACGTTCCGATGATTCGCCCAATGGCCCCGAGCGGTTTCTGGTTCGGATGAAGCTTCGGCTTCGCCTCCTGCCAGTGAAGCACGTCGCTCTTTGCATGGTCCGGTTTTCGCGGGGAGCCTTTGGCAAGGAGAAAAGCGAGTTCGTGCTGAGAGCGCGTGTAATGTCCAAGCCCGATGCGGTTCTTCAGGAAGACGATCGAACTCACCGGTCGCAGTCCGACCTTCCTCCAGGCTGAAAAGAAGAGGTCCGTGTGTGGCCAACCATAGAACGTAAGACAGAGCGAGTCCTGTTTCAGAACTCGCGCGATCTCCGCAAACACCGGCTCGACCCACGAGGGATCAGAATCGCCTTCAATCATCCCCCAATCACTTCCCCAGCGGCCAGAGTAGGAGACGAGGTAGGGCGGATCGGTGATGACCATGTCGAAGGTCTCTGCGGGAAAAATCGGGAGGACGTTCCGGCAATCGTCGTTGTAGAGGGAGATGCCGTCTTGATCGTAGACGGGCATGTTGCAAGGCATCGAAGTTCACCTTTCGAGGCGAAGCACGGGTGGCTTCGCGGTCAGGTGAGGAGTTCGGATCTGCACCCCGCGCGGTGCGCCCAGGTCGTTACTGCGATTACTGCGTTAAGCCGGGCTCGCCTGCAAGTTCTTGAAACTCAATGGCCTGTATTTGTCAGGATGAACGCCGTGGACGCATATGTCCTTTATTTTCAATCGGCATTCGTGTTCCCAAGCTGGACGTCGTGGGTTCGAGCCCCATCTCCCGCTCCAAGCTTTTCAAGGTGTTGCGCTCCATTCGCGTTTTGGCCTTGCCCTACTTTGCCTTTCTCTGGCGGCACTCCACAAAATCAGAGTAGTCCTCTTCCGGTCCGGCCGCAAGTGCTGTCGGCGACGGATGGACATATTTGTCGAGATGAGTGGTCACGTCATGCCCTTGCTGGTAGGCGAGCATGTCCAGGTCCCGGCCACGCTCGCGGTTGCGCGTGGCGCACGAACGGCGCAGGACGGCGAAGTGAAGCCACCCCAGCCCAAGTGGTTCCAGGGCCGGCTTGATGCGCCGCGTCATCACGTTGTTTGGTTGTTCCGGCGTCATGAGGGTGATCGACGGGAACACCCAGTCGTTGGCATCGTGCGCTGGTAGCGCGGCGACGTGGGCTTCGAGGCGTTGGCGTAATTCCCCGCAACATCCGGCTGTGCGGTTGCTGCCGGCGGTTTTGGTCTCTTCGACGCGTCCCCGATACCAGGAGCGCCGAATGCGGATTCCGTTCTCGACTAAGTCGCCGCAACGAAGGCCGAATGCCTCCGATTGGCGAAGGCCTATGAACATTACCAGGTCGAACGCGAGCCGGTCACGCTCTTCAAGCGCGTTCCACGCAGTGACGTATTCAGCCAGTGAGATGGTGCGTTTCTCTGCGGCTGGGGTCTGGGCTCCGACGGTGTCGAGCCCAACCCAGATTTGATGGTCGAGGTATCGACCCCCAAAGGCGTGCTTGAGGATCTGCGTCAGGTCCGATCGCAGCTTCAACAGCATCTCGCGGCCGAGGTTCCGCGCGCGCGCCGCCTTGAGCACCGAGACCAGATCCGTCTGCTCGAGATCCTCGAACGTGACGTCTCCGATCACGGGTAAGATGTAGGCCTTCAAGCGTTGCACCTGGGCATTGACCGTGCCGGGCCGCGCGTGTTGCGCTTCCGGATCTTGGCGCGACGGTAAGTAGATCCGCGCCACATAGTCATCGAAGGTGGTTTTATGGCGATCGCGCCGCCGGTCTTCGTTGAGCGGCCGCATCCGCTCATCGCGGAGCCGCTCCGCATCGCTCTTCGTGATCTTCCCGGGTCCGCGCGATGGACCCAGCGTCTCGGACCGATGGGTGCCGTCCAAGTCGTAGTACTTCAGGACCCAGCGATCGTTGACGTTTCGTAAGCAACCGCGTTGATACCTCCGTCTCGTTTGACGCATGAGATTCCTCCCCTGCGCGCCCGAGGGAATTCGACGCACTGAGCTTACCATCATGCAGTTCTCCGTATCAAATCCTCGCGCCACTCGATGACCATGGCCACCAAGAAAACGCGCTTCCGGGAGCCTATCCGAATGTACGGCAGCTTCGGTTCCAGCTCGCCGCGAGCATGCCGGTTGATGGTGGCCTCTGACATGCCTGTCAGGGTGAATAGCTCCTCAGCAGTCCGCCATTCACGCTCAGCGAGTGGTGGAATTTTGCGGCGCCTGCGGATCACTGGCGGCAGTATCATACTGCCATCA
>VFZX01000660.1 GCA_016871015.1 Acidobacteriota bacterium
TGCTGGGCGGGATGATCGGGCCGATGGCCGCGGACGACGCGGTCACAGCGGCCGAGAAGGCCGGGCTGTAGCCTCTCTTCACCATCTCGGGGATGAGCACGCCGCCCACGCCCGCGCAGTCCGCCAGGGAGGATCCCGTGATGCCGCTGTTGATGACGCTGGCGCCGATGTTGACCTGGGCGAGGCCGCCTGGGGAATGGCCCACCAGCGAATCCGCGAATGCGATAAGGCGGCGCGTGAGGCCGCCGGCGTTCATGATGACCGCGGCAAGGACGAAGAACGGGACGGCGGTGAGCACGAAGTTCTCCGAGCCGAGCACCGTGCGATGCGCGAAGCCTGTCAGATCGAGATCGTTGAAGACGAAGAACAGGATCGTCGACGCCATCAAGGCGAACGCCACGGGCACGCCGAGGACCAGCAGAAGCGCCATGACGATGAGGGAGGCGGCAACCATGGCGAACTACCTAGCCTCACCGCTTCTCAAGGAACGAACATCCTCGCTGACAAGCGGCAATAGCTGTGTGGCCATCAGAACGGCGCCAGCCGGAAGCGCGGCGAAGGACCACGCCCGCGAGATCGGAATCGAGGAAAAGGAGTTCCCAGCCTGTGAAACGCAGAGCACTAAGCCGTAGCCCAGCAGGAGCAGCGCGGTACCGAACACGAACACGTTGCCGAACAGACGAAGGCTCAATTGAGTTCGCTGGGGCAGGAAATGCGATATCAAGTCTATCCGCAGATGCGTGCCGTGCCGCGCGATCACGCTCATACCGGTGAAGCAGAACCAGGTGAACATCAGCTTGGCCACCTCGTCGCTCCAAATCAGAGGGTCGTTGAGTACGAAGCGGTAGAAGATGCCAGCGATCGCCACGGCCGTCATGGCGATCAACGACGCGCTAGCCAGGTAGAAATCCAGTTTCTGGAAATGTCGCAGAACGAGTGCCGTCGCCATCGCTTTTGAGCCCCCTGGATCGGGATTTCGGTTGGAGCCTTCCGCTCGTTCGCCGCGGAGATCGAGGAGTGGCGGTCGCCGCGCCAGGCGACGCGAACGCCCCCCCTGCTGTCGGAGCCCTAGAAGTCGGGCTGGAAGCCGGCGTCCTTGAGCACCTTGCTGAACCGGTTGAGCGTGTCCGGGCGCCATTTCTGCGCCTCGGCGACCCGCTCGGCGACCTTCGCCTCGCGCACGGCGTTGCGGAACGCGTTGAGGTCGATGTCGTGGATAGTCACGCCTTGCGCCCTGAGCTGTTGAATGATCTCCGGCTTGATGTCCTGGAGACGGCGTGCGAACTCCCTCTGGAACCATAGCAGCTCCTCGTCGAGGATCTGCTTGTCCTCCGCGCTGAGGCCGTTGTACCAGCGCGCATTGGCGATCATCGCGTTGAGGCCGGTGATGTGGTGGGTGGCCAGGTAGTGTTTGGCCCCTTCGTAGAACTTCATGGAGACGAGACTGTCGGTGGCAGAGTCGACACCGTCGATCAGGCCCGAACGCAGGCTGTTGTAGACCTCCGGCCAGTCCACCGGTGTCGGCGACGCACCCAAGGCCCGGACGATGTTGACGTAGATGGGCGCCGGAACGACCCGCATCTTCACGCCGGCGAGATCTTGGGGCTTGGTCGCGGGCCTCTTCACGAGAAAGTCGCGGTGCCCGTAGTACCAGGCTGGCGCCACCACGCGGGCCCCGATCTTCTGCATGAGCATTTGCTGCCACTCTTCGTACAGGCTCGACTTCGTGACCTTGAGCACGTCTTCGATGTTGAGCGTGCGGCCGAAGATATAGGGCAGCTCCATGGCGCCGAGTTCGGTGACAAAGGCGCCCAGGGAGCCATATCCCGCGTTCGAGAGATGTACGGTCCCGAGTTGCACGCCTTCGATGAGCGCCTGGGTGCCGCCCAACTGGCTGTCAGGGAAAACCTGAACCTCGAGCCCTTTCGAGCGGGCATTCACCCGACCGGCAAACTCCTGGCAGATCCTGCCGTAATCGCTGGCGGATGCGCCGGTGTGTCCGAACTTGCCGACGATCTTGTTGGCAAGCGCTGAATTTCCGACGGCGGAGGAGAGAAGAAGCATGACGGCGGAGAGCGCGGCGACTGCAAACCTGGACGCGATCATTAAGACCTCCTTTTTGGTCCGGCGGCCAAAAATGCCTTACGCGTTGACTCAGCAACGCTTGGATGCTTGCCGTGGCTATTTACATTAGTTTATTAGATTTTCCTCTGGAATGAAAGGGCAGATCCAACTCGCCAGTGCATAGGGATTTAGGGTCCAGCGAGGGAGTCAAAAACCTGTGTGTACCGAGAATTATATCTGGGCATATTGATGATGCAGACCACCGAGCACTGGCTGGGAGAAGATCGTCCCAAACGCTTTTATAGGCCG
>VFZX01000661.1 GCA_016871015.1 Acidobacteriota bacterium
CTCGCCAGGGCATCCCCCAGCTTAACCGCTGTCCCCCGGTTACCCTTCGTTTGTGTCAACCGCCCACCGGCACACTTGTCAAGGATGTCTCCGGTTCGCACAGGTTCACCACGGCGGCGGCGGCAACTACGAGAGTACCGGTACCCAGGTTTTGTAACTGGAGTCCGTGGAGCCACTTCCGTACCGCCTCGGCGATGATGATCACTGCGGCGACGATGATCAGCGCGCCCTCGAATCCGGCGGAGAAGAACCCGATCTTTTCGTATCCGTAGAGGAACCGTTCGTCCGGCGGCCGGGCGCTGATCCGGAAGCTGAACGCGGCGAATCCAACAGCGATCACGTGGATCACCGACTCGCTTGCATCCGCGAGGATCGCCGCCGATCCAGTGAACCACCACGCGCCCACCTTCCCGAACAGCATCGCGACTCCCACGGCGAGTGAGAGCCGCATCGCCAAGGTGCCGCTAGAAGTTGTCACACTCGCGGTAAGCCGCGATCACCGCCATTTCGCCCTCCTTGCCCGGACGCGCGTTTCCATGCTCCATGCCGACGACGCCGGTGAACTTGCGGTTGTAGAGCCACTCGAAGATCTTCTTGTAGTTGATCTCGCCGGTGGTCGGCTCCTTGCGGCCCGGATTGTCTCCCACCTGGATGTAGGGGATCTCGTCCCACGCCTTCTCCATGTTCGGGATCAGGTTTCCGCAATCGATCTGCTGGTGATAGAGGTCGTCGAGGATCTTGCAGCTCGGCGAGTTCACCGCCTTGCAGATCGCGTAGGCCTGTGGGACGGTGCGCAGGAACAGGCCGGGGTGATTGGCGTACCAGTTGAGCGGCTCGAGGACCATCACGAGTCCGGCGGGCTCGCAGATCTCGCACATCACCTTGAGATTGGTGATGCAGTTGGCGGTCTGGAATCCGGGGTCGAGCTTGTTGTTGACGGCATTGGGGACCACGGTGGTCCACTTGGCGCCGACGCGCTTGGCGACCTCGACGGCATCGCGCATCCGCGCCCGCAGGAAGTCGCGGTACTCGCCGTCGGTGCGCGTCACGAAGTCGGAGTTGCCAAAATCGGCGAAGGAGACGAACACGCCCATCGTCATCCCGTTTCGTGAGAGCGCTTCGCCGATCTTCTTCTGTTCCTCGACAGGGCGCTTGTTGGCGCCGTTGTCCTCCCAGCCAGTGAATCCGTGGTCGGCGGAGAATTTGATCTGGTCGATCACGTTATCGCCGGCCGAGACCCGAAACATGTTCGGATGGGGACCGTACTTCAACCGGAACTTGGCGCGATTGCTCTGGGCCGCGGCTCCTGCCGCCGCCAAGGGCGCGCCGAGAAAATGGCGTCGGATCATTGTCCCAGTCTACAGCGTCTTCATGTACTCGATGAGGGCGGTCTTTTCCGCCACTGTGAGCGTGGTCCCGTAGGTGTGCCCCTGCGCACTGTTGCCGCGTTTCGAGGTCTCGAACTTGAACCCGTCGCGTTCGGCGTCAGGACCCGTGCTGATGAACCCGGCGGCGTCGAAGTCGTACACGTCATAGCCACGCCAGAACACACTGGGACGGTCCTCGGGCTTGTTCAGCAGGTCACGCAGCGTCGGCACGGATCCGTTGTGCAGATACGGCGCGCGCAGCCAGATTCCGTCGAGCGGCATGGCGGCGTAACCGGTCGTCTTGCGGAAATGGGAGAACTTCCAGGGGCGGCCTGTTCCGAGCGTGTTCATGCGCGCTGTGAGGTCCATGGTGAACGAGTTCACGCGCTCCGGGTCCGTCCCGATCTCGGCGAGCGGAACCACCTGGCCGGTCAGCTTGCCTCCGAACGCGTGGCAGTCGGCGCAGTGTTTTGCGTACAGGAGCTTGCCCGCCGCTACTTTTGCCGCATCGATCGATTTGGGAAAGGGCGGCGCGGGCAGGTCCCAGATCCAGTCCTCGACCCGCTTCATGCTGTCGAGGTCGAGCGAGGCTTCGGAAGCGCCGGCGCCGATCGCGGCGCTCTTGTTCCGCTCCTCCACACGGTCATTGTTGCCGTCCCAGTGCAGCCACAGACCCTGCCGTGGACGTTGCATGAACAGGGGCGGCAAGTCCGCAGTGCCGATCGTCGAGTCCTGGTCGATGTTGAAGCCGAACATCACCTTGTATGGATTGAACGTGTCCACGCGGCCCGGACCCTGGCGCGGCCGCGCGTGCATCCAGCCAAAGGTCCGCGCGATCTCCTGTCCCTGGGTCTGCGTTCGCGGAATCACGAACCAGCGGTAGATCAGCTTGTCGAAGACGCCGAAGTTGGGGTTGGCGCGCTCGATCGCCTCCCACACGCGGTCTACGGTGAAGTTCGGGTCGCGGACGCAGGCGAAGAAGAACTG
>VFZX01000662.1 GCA_016871015.1 Acidobacteriota bacterium
CGCGCCGCCGCCGGCCCGCTACGGCGCTCCCTAAAGGGCGCGCGGGCCGTCGCCGCCGCTCCCACCTACACCACGACCCGGGACACGACCAGGGCGGGGGTGGGACCGTTAAGAGCCTTTCACGCCGTGAAAACCGGGGCTGGCTGGCGTCGAATCCGGCCGGGTGGTAAGGCGAACCGTCTCCGATTCGCCGGCACGGCGGCAGCGCAACGCTCGCGAAACGCGGAGCGTTTGCGCGGGTTGCGCGAGAGCCGACTGACGGTCCCCCACCCCAACCCTCCCCCTTCCGGGTTCTGAAAGGGGCTTTTCCCCTTGCGCGAAGATTGCGGGGAGGGACAAGAGGGAGGGCGGCTGGCGCCGAATCAGGGCGGGTGGTAAGCACGTAAAGTCCTTCTCCGCCCTTCAGGGCGGAGAAGGATTTAGGATGAGGTGGGCAGCGGTTGTGCCGCCGGCACGGACCCACCTCACCCGGCCGCTGACGCGGCCACCCTCTCCCCCCTCAAAGGGCGGAGAGGGGATACGGAGCGGGGCGCCCCTTCATGCAGGACATCCTCAAGCAGCTCAACGACAAGCGGGCCCGCGCCCGGGCCGGCGGCGGGCAGAAACGCGTCGAGGCGCAGCATGCCAAGGGCAAGCTCTCGGCCCGCGAACGCATCGAGGTGCTTCTGGACGAAGGCTCCTTCGAGGAATGGGACATGTTCGTCGAGCACCGCTCGACCGATTTCGGCATGGACGGGCAGAAGATCCCCGGCGACGGCGTGGTCACCGGCTGGGGCACGATCAACGGCCGCCTGGTTTTCGTCTTCAGCCAGGATTTCACCGTGTTCGGCGGCTCGCTCTCGGAATCCCATGCCGGGAAGATCTGCAAGATCATGGACCAGGCGATGAAGGTCGGGGCGCCGGTCATCGGCTTGAATGACTCCGGCGGCGCGCGCATCCAGGAAGGCGTGGCGTCGCTGGCCGGCTATGCCGATGTCTTCCAGCGCAACGTGCTGGCTTCCGGCGTCATCCCGCAAATCAGCCTGATCATGGGGCCGTGCGCCGGCGGCGCCGTCTACTCGCCCGCCATGACCGACTTCATCTTCATGGTGAAGGATTCCTCCTACATGTTCGTCACCGGCCCCGACGTGGTGAAGACGGTGACGCACGAGAGCGTGACGCACGAGGAGCTGGGCGGGGCGCTGACCCACACCGGCAGATCGGGTGTCGCCGACCTCGCCTTCGAGAACGACGTCGAGGCGCTGCTGCAGACCCGCCGCTTCGTCGATTTCCTGCCGTCCGACAACAAGCGGAAGCCGCCGGTCAGGGCCACCGCCGACAGCCCGGACCGCATCGAGGCGGCCCTCGACACGCTGATCCCGGCCAATCCCAACAAGCCTTACGACATGAAGGAGCTGATCCTCAAGACCGTCGACGACGGCGATTTCTTCGAGCTCGCCCCAAGCTGGGCCGGCAACCTCATCGTCGGCTTCGGCCGCATCGAGGGCTCGACCGTCGGCTTCGTCGCCAACCAGCCGATGGTGCTGGCCGGCTGTCTCGACATCGACAGCGCGCGCAAGGGGGCGCGCTTCGTGCGCTTCTGCGACTGCTTCAACATCCCCATCGTGACGTTCGTCGACGTGCCGGGATTCCTGCCCGGCACGGCGCAGGAATACGGCGCCATCATCAAGCACGGGGCGAAGCTCCTGTTCGCCTACGCCGAGGCGACGGTACCCAAGGTCACGGTGATCACCCGCAAGGCGTACGGCGGGGCCTACGACGTGATGTCGTCCAAGCACCTGCGCGGCGACGTCAACTACGCCTGGCCGTCAGCCGAGATCGCGGTGATGGGCCCCAAGGGCGCGGTCGAGATCATCTTCCGCGGCGATTCCGGCGACCCGAAGAAGCTCGAGGCCCGGACCGAGGAATACCGCCAGAAATTCTCCAATTCGTTTGTTGCGGCCTCACGCGGCTTCCTCGACGACGTCATCCAGCCGAGCGCGACGCGCCCGCGCATCGCCCGCTCCCTGGCGATGCTCAAGGAGAAGAAGCTGGAGAACCCCTGGAAGCGCCACGCGAATATTCCGTTGTGAAAGCGAAACGTCACGCCTCTATAAGTGCTTAGTGCTCTAGCTTCCTAGGGGAGGTGGGGATGCCGACGTTAGAAGAAACAAAACACTTCGAGGAAGAGGTGAGGCGAATTGCGCGCCAGCTATGGCCAGAAGCGCGCTTCGAGGGCGCGTCCATGGTCGCAGGTCGCGAGCGTGACGGAATTTTCGCTACCGAAGACGTGGTGAATATCGTCGAGTCCACTACTTCCCGCAAAAAAGGAAAAGCGGAAGACGATATCGAAAAAATCGT
>VFZX01000663.1 GCA_016871015.1 Acidobacteriota bacterium
CTGGAACCCGGACGTGGTTGAGAAGGTGGACGCCTACCGCCGGGTCCACTACCTGTTCCTGTACGAAGTCGGGAAAAAGTAGCGGTTCCCGGCGCAAGCCCGGCTTCTCCGATCGGCCCGGCAGGATCTTTCCGAGCCACGTCGAGTGGGCGGTAGCGGAGCCTGCGCCCGGCTTTCGGCGGCGGCCAGGAGATCGGCGCGGTGATCGACGCGGTACGCGCGGCGCGTGTGTTCAGACTTCCGGCGGTTCACCCAGGCTTCAAAGATACTGGCCACGGAAAAGAAGAAATCTTCAACACGCTTCCGGTCCTCCGGCGTGACGGAGCCGAGTAGCACGGGCGGGGGGCTTCGGCTGGCCGGAACAAGAGCCGTCACTGGGCACCGCCAGCATTCTGGGGGGATGCTAGCTAGATCATTACCGAGGTCCTTTCGATTCGTTGTAGCGCGTCCTGGCACGCCGTTATATTGGCGGGCAGCCTCGAAGTGGCTCTCCGTGCGTCGATAGTCGGCCCGACCCCGCAGGATCTGTCCGACGGCGCAATAGCGCCGCGTGTCTGTCGGCGACCGGAGCCCAGGCAATCTTGCAACAGCCTGTTCCAAAATTGATGCCTCGGACCAAGCGCGATTCTCGACTTGAGGCATGAGCGAAATCTCCCGTTTTGCCGGGTGCTTCCCCGGCCTCACGATGTCTGATAATGCAGAGCATTTTTAGCGCGGCGGCGCGGCAGAGACACCTCGGGAGTGGGTGGATGTCGAGGCCGCGCCGGTGGGCTAAAAATGGATTGGACTGAACCCCAGGTTTGGCAGGACAATTGCCCATCACGGGCGTTGAACGGAATCGCCCTCTTTTGTTTCGGGAAGCTCCGGTTTGAAGGCCAGTCATCGCCGTCGTCACCCGTACCGCCGAGCGGCGTGCCTGCGCAATTGGCCTGACAAACCGAAACGGGCCCAAAACAGCTCCCTACCGCGCAGCGGTTTAGTCCAACAGATTTTATCGGACACCGTCAATCGTGCAACAGACTGTTGCACAAATTGGGAAGCAAACGAGTGTTCCAACATGGAATGGCAATACTTGCCATCTTTTGCCATCTGTGATACGGTGGCCGTGTGGAGGGTCTCCCATGCAAACGATGAACATCTCGCTCCCCGATCAGCTCAAGGATTTCGTTGACGGCCAAGTTGGCTCGGGGCGATACAGCAGCGTCAGCGAGTATGTGCGCGATCTCATCCGCGATGACGAGAAGCGCAAAGCCCAGGAGAAGCTCGAAGCACTCCTCGTCGAAGGAATCCAAAGCGGGGAAGCCACCGAGATGACACGCCAGGACTGGAGCGACATTCGGTCGGAAGCTCTGAAGCAGTTCGAAGCCCGCAAAGCCCGGAAGCCGGCATAGGTGGCAACAGTCCGGAAACGCGAAGCCGCCAAGCGCGACTTGATCGCGCAGTGGGTCTGGTATGCCGAGAACGCGAACATCGAAACCGCGGACCGGTTTTTGAAGACAGCCGACGACACCGTTTCCATGCTGGCCGCGCAACCCGAGGCCGGTTATCGCTTCTTCGTTCGCGGGCCCGAGGTGCAAGGGATGCGACGGTTCCCGCTGTCAGACGGCTTCGAGAAAATCTTGCTCTTCTATTTCCCACTGAAGGACGGAATCGAGCTGGTCCGTGTCGTTCATGGAAATCGAAATCTTGACCGCCTCCTCATGGAGGGATTCTTCGGATGATGTTGAATCGTCATCATGGGTGGCGAGCAGCAGCGGAACGCCGTTCTCCGAGTGGACGACGGTGTTTCCGAATCCGCGATTGTGCAAGGCATTGTTGGACCGGATCACGGATCGTGCGCATATCATCGAGACCGGACGGACTCGTTCCGGTTCAAGCGCACGCTAGCCAACCGGGGAAAGCGATAGGATGAGAAGGACGGGCCGGGGCCCGCAATTTTTCGGTGGCCCCGGCGTCCGCTTCGCCTAAACGGCGCCGCCCTACGGGCGTCGCCAGGCTCCGCTCCCGCCGGGGCCACCGAAAAATGCCAGCCGGTGGGAATCGGGGAGGAATCAACCCTCCGGGGTGGGCCAAATTAGATGCGCGAAGGTGGGCCAAGCCGGATGCGCGAACGCACCTGGTTGCAAATTTCCAGATATGTGCGGCAACTTGTTGATTCCCCGTTCGCGATTCAGCCGATTCTGGCCAAAACCGGCCAAGACCGGCAATTTTGCGCCGGAAAGTAGCTAGGAGCCTGTCCGAGAATTCCCGAACATCGTGGGAACGGATAGAACAAAACCAGTACATAATGTTTTATGCCCAAGGGGTACCGCGCCTACAACCCGGACCAGGATCTG
>VFZX01000664.1 GCA_016871015.1 Acidobacteriota bacterium
ACCTCTCGCCAGGGCATCCCCCAGCTTAACCGCTGTCCCCCGGTTACCCTTCGTTTGTGTCAACCGCCCACCGGCACACTTGTCAAGGATGTCTCCGGTTCGCACAGATTCCCGAGCGCCGAGTAGGTCTCTGCTGCCAGCGCCAGGATATCGGCATCGTTCGGCGCCAGCCGGACCGCCCGGAGCATGAGTGTCTCAACTCCAGCGGACTGACCGGCGAGCGCACGATAGAAAGCAATTCGGGACAGGAGGTCGGCGCTGTTCGGGTTCACCTTCGCCGCTTCCTCGGCCAGTGCTGCTGCTTTGTTCGCGGACGCAACGGCCATCGCGGAGTTGCCTGCCCGCCGATACGCTCTGGCAATATTGCTCCAGAGAATGAAGCTGCTGGCATTGATCTTGACCGCACGCTCGAGGAGTTCGATCGCCCGTGCATTGTTCCCCTGTTGGTAAGCCAGACGGCCCAAGTTGCCCAGCGTACTGAGCCGGTTTGGATCCAGCTCCAGCGCGCGCTCCCAACTCTTAGCGGCGGCGGCGGTATCTCCCGTGCGGACGTGGATGACTCCAAGATTGACGTAGCCGAGCGCGTTGTCCGGAGTCAGGCGCAAGACTTCCTCGTACTGGCGGATGGCGGCAGCGTAGTCGCCACGCTGATAGTAAAATCTGCCGAGATCCCTGTATCCAGTCCAATCGGCGGGGCGCAAGGCGATCGCTTTCTTGTGGGTTTCCTCCGCCTCTGGATACCGGTTGAGGCTAAAGTACGCCTGGGCGAGGCCCTGATGGGCCTCAATGCTGCGCGGATCAAGTTGGATCACGCGCAGGTACTCCTGCCGGGCTTGCTCATAGTTTCCAGTCCCCATCCGGATCTGCCCCAGCGCGACGTGAGTCTCGGCAAGGTCTGGGTTCGCTTTCACGGCGCGGTCGCAACTCTCGACGGCCAGCTTGATCCACTTCGGCTCCTTCGTTTTGTCATATTTGGTCCAGTAAGCGTGGCCACGCGTGGCCCAGGCAGCGGCATAGTCTGGATCAGCGGAAATGGCACGGTCGAGAAGGGACAGTGCGTGGTCGATGTTCTCGAGCTTGTCGCGCCTCTGCAGGTATCCGAGCGCCTGAAGGTAGTAATCGTAGGCACCTGGAGAAAGGGCGCGGAGCGAGGCATCACCAAGCCCGTTGGAGGCGAGTGTCCGCAAGCTGAGCGCGGTGGCGAGCTTGGTGACGGCCTCATCCTGCAGGTCGAATGCCTTGGCCCGGCTGTTCTCGACCGTGACGCTTCCCGTCTGGACCGCCTTCGCCGTGTCGATCACCGTCAGGATCAACCGCACACGGTCACCCTGGCTCAGGATGCTGCCCGCCACAGCCTGAGTCGCGGAGAAAGCCTTTCGCGCCGCCGCCGCGGCGTTCACCCTCTGCTGCCGGACCTCGCTCGCCGGAACGACAGTCAGCCGCGCGTTGCCTGATTCGTATTGTGAGAGCCGGCTGGTAATGGAGTCCATAAGTCCGTCCGCGAAAATCTGCAGGCCCGGGTCATCGGCCGGAGCCTGGAAGGGCAGAACGGTTACGTGCTGAGGTCCTCCAGCGCCACCAGCGGACCGGTCCGCCCTCCAACCTGATAAGCGCAGTCCCACGGCCACCGAGACCAAAATTCCGAAAATTACCGCAGGGACCAGCCACCGGGGCCGCCTGGCGGGAGGGGCCGGGAGGATGTGGGCCGCGGATCCTTCGATCACCCGGATCACTTCGGCCGCGGACCCGATGCGGCGTCCGGGCTCGCGTTCAAGGCATCCCAGGATCGCTCTCTCCCAACAGGGATCGAGGTCCGGCATGAGACGACTGGGCGGCGGCGGCTGCTGGTTGAGCTTCTGGACCGCGTTTTCGATCGCGTCACCGCCCACGAACGCCTTCTGTCCCGTGACCATCTGATAAAGGATGAGGCCGAAGGCGTAGATGTCGCTGGCCGCGGAGACGGTCTGGCCGCGCAACTGCTCAGGCGACATGAAGTCAGGCGTGCCCATCACCTGGCCGCTTTGGCTCAGCGCTGTGGAATCGGAATCGCTGGACTGGGCGCGCGCCAAACCGAAATCGGTGATCACAGCGCGGGGGGATCCGGTGTCGGACCGGGTGAGGATCACGTTGGCGGGCTTGAGATCGCGATGGACCACGTTGCTCGCATGCAGCGCGGTCAGGCCGTCGGCGATCTGGCGCGCGATGGCGAGGGCTTCCCCGGGCGGCAACGCACCACGGCGCCGCAGCAGCTCCTGAAGGGTCTCCCCGTCCAGGAACTCCATGGTCAGGAAGACGATATTGCGGCCGGTGCCCTGA
>VFZX01000665.1 GCA_016871015.1 Acidobacteriota bacterium
ACAACTGGGTCCGCGCGCTGGGGAAGGCCATCGACATGAAACCCCGGACCATGGTTCCCGGGCACGGCGACCTGGGCGGCGTTCCGGAATTGCAGGCGCAGCGGGCCTACCTCTCCGACATGATCAAGCAGGTGCGGGCCGGAATCGCGGCGGGCAAGTCCGGCGACCAGTTGGCCGAGTCGATTAACCTCACCAGCCACAAGATCGGGTCCGATCCGGACCGCAACAAGAATTCGATCCGGGCGATGCACAAGAGGCTCTCGGCGCGATGAGGCTGGGACTTGGTTGCGTCACCTTCGGACGCGAAATTGATGAGGACGCCTCGTTCCGGATCATGGATTACGCTGTCGAGCGCGACATCCGGTTGTTCGACACGGCGGAGGCTTACGGCGGAGGTGCGTCGGAACGGATCGTCGGGAGGTGGATGGAGTCGCGTGGCGCGCGCCGCAACGTGGAGCTCGTCACCAAGGTCCTGCACGATCATACCCGGGCTCACGTGCGCCAAGCGCTGGAGGAAAGCCTTGAACGGCTGCGCACGGATCTGGTGGACATCTACATGTTCCACAAGTTCGATACCGGCACTCCACAGGAGGAAAGCACGGCGGCGATGGTGGACGCGCTGAACTCCGGGCGCATCCGGCAAGCGGGCTGTAGCAACTACACCGCGGCGCAATTGCATCCGGTGTTTCAAGTGACCGAATGCAATTACAACCTGTGTGTCCGGGACGCGGAACAGGAGTTGTTCCCGCACTGTCTGTCGCACGGAGTCCGCGTGCTCACCTACAGCCCGCTCGGCGCGGGGTTCCTGATGGGCAAGTACACCCCGGACCGCGCCGCGTTTCCCAAGGGAACGCGGTTCGACGTGATTCCGGGCCACGCCGACATCTACTTCAGCGAGCAGAACTTCGGCATCGTGCGGCGGCTTCACGCACTCAGTGCGCGGACCGGGATTCAGGTGCCGCTTCTGGCAACGGCCTGGGTGCTGCACAACCGCGCGGTGGACACGGTCCTGGTGGGCGCGCGGTCGATCGAGCATTTGGACAATGCGCTGGCTGCGGCCCGCTTGGACTTCGACCCGGCCTGGGCTCGAGAGATTCTGCCTCACGAACTCCTCATCGATTCCTAATCCTCAGAGACCAGGAATCCCCATAATGAGACTTCATGCCACCATGCATGGCCGGGAACCAGGAAACGGCTCTCACGGTTCGCAGTATACTTTCCACGATGCGACAGGAGGAAAGTATACTCGCCGGCCAGCGCCTGCAAGGGGTCCTTGCACGTCAAGCGTCCGCCGCGTTCGTGGGCAGGGAGCGCGAACTCCAACTGCTGGCTGAGTCCGCTTCAGGCGGCGGACCCGTACTGACCTGGATACACGGCCTTCCCGGCATTGGAAAATCGGCTCTTCTCCGGGAATTCGCGGCGCGGGCCACGGCGGCGGGCAGCGCCATTCTCCGCATCGACTGCCGGTCCCTCGAGCCGACTCCAGAAGGCTTCCTTTCCGGGCTTCAGCAGGCTCTGCGCCTTTCAGGGCCTACGGTCGAGGCGGTGAACGAGCGGATCTCCTCATTGCGGTGTCCGGTGCTGGTTTTCGACGACTACGACGTCCTGCGGCTGCTGGACGGCTGGATCCGCCAGGTGTTCGTGCCCTCGCTCGATCAGTCCGCGCGCATCGTGATCAGTGGACGGTTCGAACCCGCGCCTGGCTGGAGAGCCGCAGTGGAGTGGCACGGCCTCCTGCGCGCGATTCCCCTCGATCCTCTCCCCGAGAACGAGTCGCTCACGCTGTTACGGCATCTGGGAATGCCCGCCGGGGAAGCAGGCGCGATCTACCGCCATGTGAATGGCCATCCCATGGCTCTCGTGTTGGCGGGAAGCGTAAGAGACAACACCGACTGGCGATGGGACAGCGCGAACTCACGCAGCCTGATGCAACAGCTCAGCGGAATTTATCTGGCCGATGTGGGTAGGCAGGACCTTCGAACCGCGGTGGAAGCCGCATCGATTGTCCGGCTTGCGACGCGGTCGATGCTGGCGGCGATGTTGCCTGGGATCTACCGCGATGATCTGTACGATGAGCTTGCCGCGCTGCCGGCCGTGGAAATGACCACGGAGGGCCTGATGATTCACGAGCAGGTGCGAAAGGCCGTCGCATCGTGGTTGAAGAGTTCGGATCCTCACCGCTACGGCCAATACCGCCTGGCCGCGTGGCGTCAGGTCCGCGCCGAGTGGAGCAGGGCGGAGCGGTACGAGTCCTGGCGCTGCACGGCGGACATGTTGTACCTTGCCCGGAATCCGGCCTTGAGCGAGGCCTTCTT
>VFZX01000666.1 GCA_016871015.1 Acidobacteriota bacterium
GAGGCCCTGACCGCCCCACGAACCGTCGCCTGCACATCCTGTGTCGAAGGAACGCGCGTGGTTGCTATCCGATTCCCACGCCAGGCCTCGCCGATGTCACACCAGCAGGTCTGACGAACATGTGATTGCCCCTCACCGACCTCCATGCGTACGGCAACTCTGGTCGCGCTTGGATGGAACGGGATTTCAATTGGGACGCGATCGGTGCACGCATGCGGGCGGTCTACGAATGGCAGCTTGGGAACGCGCCGAGACCGACGTGCGTTGTGTAGCGTCGTCTAACAAACTACGGAGTGACACTCTCGCTCAGACCGCCGATCCATGCGACACGTTGGCAGAGAGCACCCCGTCGCGATCAAATCCGCCAAATCCGTGCAGCGAGTCTTGCGACAAGCCATAGTCCGCAGGAGGCGACAGCCACAACTACAGTGGAGAGAGTGCCAAGGACAAGTGGTAGCGGATCCGGTTTCTGAGACAGATTGATGTGGGTATTCACGCGGCCTCCACGAGGAGTTCGCGCCGGTGCTGCGCGGGCGTTCGGTAGCCGATGCGCCCGATGATCCAGTGGTTGTTGAAGCGCTGCGCGAAGTCGCGCAGTGCCTGGTCGCGCTCCACGACGGTGCGGAAGCGCCGCAGCCAGAGGAGCTGCTCCTTCAGCGTGCGGATGAAGCGCTCGACGCAGCCGTTGCCCTCGGGCTGGCGGACGAAGGAGGGGCTAGAGGCGATCCCGACGGTCCAGAGCTCGTCCTGGAAGGCGTGGGAGATGACCTGGCTTCCGTGGTCATGCCGCAGCGACACGCCCGCGGCGATCGCGACCTCGTAGTGGCCCTTGGTGGCCCAGATCGCCTCGCGCACGCACTCGATGGCTTCGAAGCGCGTGCCCCGCAGCGCGGCGCGCACGCCCAGGCACTCGCCCGTGCAGTGGTCGACGAGGACGAAGACGGTGGCGTTACCCTCGTCGGTCACGCACCCAGTGGCGTCGATGGCCCACATCTGGTCCGGGCGCTGGGTGACGATGGTGCCCTCGTGGACCTGCGGGCCGCGGATGACCGTCGGCCGCTGGCTGGCAAGCAGTCCGTGGGCACGCATGATGCGCAGCACCCGTCGCATCGAGGTGCGGATGCCGTGCTGCTGGCGCAGGCGGGCCCAGACCTTGCGGTAGCCCTCGCCGACGAAGGGGCTTGCGGCCAGGACGCCGCGGATCCCAGCAAACAGCGCCCGGTCGTCGAGGGTGGTGCGCGGGCCACGCTTGCCGGGCATCGACGCCGGCGCACCTGTGGCGGCCTTGCACCGCTGGACGGTGGCGCGGGAGCGCTTCCACGTCCTGCAGACGCGCTGGATGCCGTAGGGCTTCTTCGCGGAGGGTGACGTCGCCCGGCTCACGGCGACGGCCTCCGCGGCGGAGGGCGGAGGCCGTCCTCCAGTATCTCGATCTTCCTCTCGAGGAGCTTGATCTGCATGGCCCGGTCGCCGACCTTGGTCTTGAGGTCGTGGATGAAGCCGTCGCGGTGGTCGGGCTCCCTCGACTGGAGGTCGGCCCGTATGGCGGCGATGGCCCCGTCACGCCACTCGGCGAGCCGTGCGGAGGAGACGCCGAGCTCGCGGCTGAGGGCGTCGAGGGTCTCCCCGCAGAGGAGGCGCAGGACGACCTCGGTCTTGCGGCGGTTGGACCATCGTCCCTTGTCCTGGCGGCCGGTCGATCCTGCGGTCGGGCTGCGCCCTCCCTGCGGATCGACCAGCCGGATGCGGTGCTTCTTCGTCATGGTCGGCATTGTCTTCAGGACTCCCAAATGGGTGTCTCAGGAAATCGTGCACCGACCAAGCACGAAGCTCCGACACCATCACGGCAGCCAGTTCATCTCGCATGCCTTCCAGGACGAGCTCAAGACCATCAAAATCGAGTCGAGCCCGTCCTTCGTCCGCCAGCCCGCGGGTAACGGATGCGTCGAGAGACTCATCCGGACCCTGAAGGAACTGCTCCTCTGGCTGCACCGATTCCGCGCCGTCGAGGACCTCAACCAGGCGCTCCGCGACTTCGCCCACCGTTTCAACAACCACTGAATCGTCGGGCGGCTCTGCTACCGAACACCCGCAGTACACCGACGCATCCGCCGCGGGGAGGCCGCGTGAATACCGATTTCACCTTGTCTCAGAAACCGGGGGCGGTACAGATGCAGCATCTCCGGGTGCCCGAGCTTCAAGCGCAGGCGTACGTTCTCCCGTGCAAGGCGCTCTTTCTCGTGGCGGGTCTGCGGGTCTGGCTGTCGGTGGGCTCGGTGCCCGC
>VFZX01000667.1 GCA_016871015.1 Acidobacteriota bacterium
TGCGTTCCGGCAGCGGGCGTCCCGGGAGTTCACGAACTACCTCAAACTCGAGGAGGCTCAAATTGTCCTCGCGCAGGACGCCGGGTTCAGCAGTTGGACCGCGCTCCTCGAAGCGGCGGAGAAGGGTGTGCCGCGCGGTGCACCCTACGACATCGACGCAGCGGAGAATGCGATTGGTCCGGCGCGCCGCTTGTCCAACGCGGAGTGGGACGAGCTGATCGCTGTGATGCGCGAGCGCCGGATTCCGGCACTTCATTCCAACGGACTGATCACGGACGAGGTGCTGGCGCGCGTGGCGGAGCTCGCCCACGTCACCAGCCTGAGCCTGGGCGGCTCGCGCGAGCTCACCGGCGACGGATTCCCGCACCTGGCGCGCATGCCGCAACTGCGGCGCCTGAACCTGAGCGGGTGCGGACGGCTCACGGACCACGGACTCGCCGTGCTCCGCCACTTGCCCGAGCTCCGGGATTTCGAGATGACGTGGCAGGCGGGAGTGTCCGATGCGGGCGTGGCCAATCTGAGGTTTTGCGAACACCTGGAGAGCGTGAACCTGATGGGTTCGCCGGCTGGCGATGGCGCGATCGAGGCGCTGCAAGGCAAGTCCGCTCTACGGCGCTTCAGCACCGGACGGCTCGTCACCGACGCCGGACTCGCGCTGCTGCACAACTTTCCTCTGCTGAGAGAGTGGGATGGCGGGCCGGATGAGAAAGCGCCGCGCCTGATGATCGACGGTCCATTCACGGACGCCGGGCTCGCGAATCTGGCGGGCCTGCGGGGAGTCCGCGAGCTGGATCTCTTCCGGCACGTGAAACAGGTGACAGCGGCAGGATTCGCCCACCTGGTCCGGATGCCGAACATCCTCTCGCTTGGTTGCGATGGCGCTCTCAGCAGCGACGAGGCGATGGCGCACATCGGGGCGATGCCCCGGCTCCGCAAGCTGAGGGCGCAAGAGTCGGTCGCCACCGATGCTGGATTTGAGGCGCTGAGCCGGTCTCAGACGTTGGAGTCCTTCTGGGGACGCGTGTGTCCCAACTTCGGCAGCCGCGGGTTTATGGCATTTTCAAGGATGCCTGCGTTGCGCGGCTTGGGCATCGGGTTGAAGAACGTCGACGATCGGGCGTTATCAAGCCTGCCCGATTTCCCCGCGCTGCGCGAGCTCACTCCGATCGGACTCGCCGACGATGGCTTCCGGCATGTGGGCCGGTGCCTGGGACTCGAGCGCCTGACATGCATGTATTGCCGTGAGACGACCGACGTGGCGACGGAACAGATCGCCGGTCTGAGGATCAAATACTACTACGCCGGATTGACGCAGATCACGGACCGGAGCCTGGAAATCCTGGGAGGAATGGACTCGTTGGAGCAGGTCGACTTGTACGAGTGCAACGGCGTGACCGGGCGCGGGCTGGTGCACCTGGCCGCTCTGCCAAGGCTGCGGGAGGTCAATCTGGACAGCCTCCCGGGGGTGGCGAGGGAGGACACGGCGGTGTTTCCGGCGCACGTCCGGGTCCGGTACACGACGTGACCAAGGCCGTCATAGCGGCCCGCGCCGCATTCCCACAGGAATTCTCGGGTTCGGCGTTTCCGATGTAGACGGTCTGTTAGCGTTCTCGGAAGAGCGTCAACCCGGTTGGCGGCTGTTCAAGGCCGGCGTGAAGCCGTTGCCGTAGCTGATGAGAGTGTCATCTCAACAGAAGAATGACGGGGACTGAGCGCGGGTTTACCTTTTTGGGCTATTGGATTACGGACCGGAGAGTGGCCGCGGTGGCCCCCTCGGCGCTGCAAACTTTGAAGAACGGAAAAGCTCGGCTTTATGAGCGGTGAGCTGTACGTTCGCCGTTGGCGGCAGTGGTTGCTGGGTGGTGTGCGGGACGTTATCGCATCGGCTGATCCGACGGTTTTCTCCGAATGCGGCGCGTCCGCAATGCCAGCAGTATGCCACCGACGGACACAAGCAACATCGAAGCCGGCTCCGGGATGGGGGCTTGGGCTCTTGCGGGGGCCGCCGTCAGCGTCCCGCGAGACGAGATATCGTCGAGCCCGCCGTAGAAGGGTCCTGTAACTCTTGGGGTGCCGAAGGGGTACCCGCCAGCGAAGTCGGATAAAGAGAAACTCTGCTCCTCAATCGGAATGTGCGCGACCGGACACATCCTTGACACTTTAGCCTGGATTCTTGCTTGACACTTATCAAGGGCGGGTGCGGCTCGATCTTCACCTTACACCTTCTCCGCGCGATTGTCAATACCTCGATATTCCGGATTTCTTGGTTTCCTGA
>VFZX01000668.1 GCA_016871015.1 Acidobacteriota bacterium
TTGGCGCCTTCTTCCTGCGGACCGAGACCGAGCTGATCGTGAAAAGCCGGCGCGTGATTCCGGGAAAGCTGCTGGCCTCGGGATTCAAATTCCAGTTCCCCGGATTCGAACCCGCCGTGCGCGACCTGCTAAGGGCCTGACTACCGGAAGACCTGGAGCCGGAACGGCACCCGCGCCCCTGATCCGCGCATCCCCATCACCACCACCCGCCAAGAACCGGACTCCGGATTATCCAGTTCGAACTGCTCCGATTTGTCGCTAGTCTTGGCCAACCCCGCCGCGTTGGCGTACCATCCATACCTGCGTCCCTGCGGACTGACGATCTCGAGATCCAGGTCATCGCGCGGATCCTGCCAATCGAGGCTCATCTGCAGCCGGCGCGAGCCTCGCGGAACAGCAGCCACTTCCGTCCAGGTCTCGGCCACGGCGACGCTTGCTTCCCACTCCCGCGCGGGCCGGGCGGCGAAACTCCCCGGCACCTGGGTGTTGCGTGAAATCACCGTGCCGCGGTACCTGGGGTCCGGCAGGTCTTCGAACCGGAACGGGACACTCTGGGCCGAGATCGAGGACTCCCTTGTCACGTGCACGTGCACATGGTGTCCGCCGCCCGGACCGATTGTATAGCCGCTGTTGCCTGCTGACGCCAGCGGCTGCCCCTGTTCGACGCGCTGTCCGGTCTTGACCAGGAACGTCCCGGACTCCAGGTGCCCGTAGTGGCTGTACTCGCCGTTGCCGTGATCGATCGAGATGTAGTTGCCAAAGATCCGCAGGTGCGGCGTCTGGCGCAGTCCGAGGTCGAACGCGCGGACCACGCCTCCGCGCATCGCGATCAGAGCCCGGCTCCGCACCGGCGCGATGTCGTAGGCGTGCAGACTGCGGTTGAAGTGTGAAAAGGATCCGTAGGGGCCCTGGGTTAGCACCCACGGCTCGCCCGCGGGGAAAGGCAGCTTGTATCCGGTTCCCGACGCGATGAGCAGCCGCGACGGCTGGCTCAACTGCCCGATGCTGTTGTAGACCAGCACCATGTACTCCCCGGGCGCCAGATCCGGACCGTGGGCCGTCAGCTTACGCGCCTCCGCCCGCACCGGCTGCAGCGACGAGATGTAGCGCCAGCCGCCGCGCGGTTCATACTGCGCGACATGGACGATTGACGCGGTGTCGAAGCCGTTTCCCTCAACCACAAGCTCCGTCAGGCCGCCGCCCAGCCGCGTCTGGGCCACCGACCGGATGCGGATCCGGCCCGCGTACGGGTCTGGCCGCAGCTCGAACCGCTGGCTCCAAACGACAGCCCCGTTCACCTGAACCCGCACTGTCCAGTGTCCGGGCTTCGATTCGGCGTCGAACCCGGCCACCGGAAGCTGGGTGAGGAAGCACAGTGCGCGTGCGGCGGGCAGGGTTCCCCAGGGTGTGGAGAGCGCCTCCACCCCAGATGGGTCCAGCCAGTCGACGGCGAGACGGTCCTGTGCGCGGAGGTCCCCGGCTACAAACCGCAGGAACACTTGGCGTGCCGACGCGTCAAAGCCCGTTGACGCGGGTCCCGCGGTGCACTTCTGTTCGTCCGCGGAGGCGCTCAGCGAGGCTTGGGTGACGGTTGCGGCGGCACCGGGAACCGCACAGGCCAGAATCAGGAGCAGACGCACTTCCTGGGAAGGATCGGCTGTCCTTCACGGATCGTTTACCCTAAATCGGGATGTTCCACGGGCACATGAAGCCGACGCCGTTCTCGACGCACCACTTCTTGTACACCCTCCAGTTGTCAAACCGGTAGCACTCGCCATTGATGAACATCAAAAGAGCCTCACCCTGCGTCCTCATGTCGGTTTCCGGTTCTTTCCAGACCTGCTTTCCGTCCTTTCCCTTGAAGATCGCGGACCCGCCGAAGTCGCTGTGCTCGATTTGCGTGTAGTGGCTGTCACCCGTATGCTTGGCCATGATCCGGTTGAGGATGTCACCGCGCACGGCGTCATCGGTGCCCATCCTGTTGCCCCGGAGTCCCGGGGGGACGAGCTTGTTCAGCCAGTTACTGTCCGGTGGAGTGATCTTGCCATTGCGGATGGGGCAGATTGCCGCCACGTCGATATCGGGGATCATTGGGCTTTCCCAAAACTTATCGATGATCAAATACTGCCGCTTCCCCTTGACTGTCCCTACCTGTGCGAACCGGAGACATCCTTGACAAGTGTGCCGGTGGGCGGTTGACACAAACGAAGGGTAACCGGGGGACAGCGGTTAAGCTGGGGGATGCCCTGGCGAGAGGTGAGCCGC
>VFZX01000669.1 GCA_016871015.1 Acidobacteriota bacterium
CGCAGTACAATCCGCTCAACATCATTCCGCGCGCCACGTTCGGCGGCGTGCCGTCGACGTTCGCGGTAGCCGCGATCAACTACGACGGACGTCTGCCGCTGTGGGGCTCGGACTCGAATCTGACGATTACCAACAACCTGACCTATACGAAGGGCACGCATACGTTCAAATTCGGCGGCTATCGAGAGAGCAGCCGTTTTGGCCAGGCCCGGTCCGGCACGTTCGGAGGGGCTTTCGACTTTGGTCAGGATGTGAACGATCCGCTCAACACCGGCTACGCGTTTGCGAACGCCTTCACCGGACACTTCCGCCAGTACACTGAATCGCTCGGCCGGCCGGCGCAGTTCTCGCGCCGTAACATCTGGGCATGGTTCGCGCAGGATACGTGGAAGGTAAAGCCGGGACTCATTGTCGACATCGGCATGCGCTGGTATTGGGCGCCGTGGCCGCTGCAGTCGAACGGCGAAGGATCCGCGTTTTCGATCGAACGATACGATCCGAGGCGCCGGGCGACGCTCTTCCGTCCGATCTCCACGCCCCAGGGACGGCGCGCGGTCAACCCGTTGAACGGCGCCATCCTTCCGCAGACGTTCATCGGCGCGATCGTGCCGGGTACCGGCGATGTGTGCACGATCATCACCACGGCCGAACCGTGCAGGTTGAACGGCGTGGTGGTGCAGAACGACAAGAGCTACATTTCCTATGGCGGATTCCGTGACCTGCTTCCCATCCAGTGGGATCCGCGGCTCGGCATCGCCTGGGATCCCTTCAAGAACGGCAAAACGGCGATACGCGCCTCGATTGGCACGTTCCACCAAGCCAGCATGGGCGGCACTGGCGCGTTCGACGGTGGCCCGGCGTTCCGATTCGACAAGATCATCCTGTTCTCGGACATGAACCAGTTCCTCGATGCCGGGTCGCTGACGACGCCGCCGAACGTGGCGGGACCGTACCGCAAACAGAAGGCGCCGCTCGTCTATCAGTATCTGTTCGGCATCCAGCATGAAGTGCTGCGCGGAACGGTGCTCGATGTCTCCTACTCGGGCAACACCACGCGCCACATCCAACAGAACTGGAATTTCAACTATATCCCGTATGGCACCCGATTCCTGCCTCAGAACGCCGATCCGACGAGCACGGCCAATCCCCGGCTGCCCTTGCCCGACATCCTGCTTCGCCCGAATCCCGGATATGGCGATATGCTCCAGAGCGGACCCGCGACATCGGCCCGCTACGACTCCTTGCAGGTCCAGTTGAACCGCCGGTTCATCGGAGGCGTGGAGGTGTCGTCGAGTTACACCTACTCCAAGTCGATTCTCAACGGATGGGCGCAGGAGCTGAATTCACGCCTGCGCCGGACGCTGCTACCGAACGACCAGACTCACGTGCTCAACATGAGCTTCGTGGTCGATATCCCAAAGATGAGCCGCTTCGTGCCCGGGCGCTTCTCGAGGATGGCGCTCGACAACTGGCAGATGTCGAGCATTACGACGTTTGCCAGCGGCTTCCCGCAGAACGTCGTCCTGCAAACCACCGACAACTTCGACTTCGCCGGAGGCGGCGAGGGCAATGGCGTGGTCCAGACAGGCCGCGCGATCCTCCCGCGCGGCGAGCGTAATTCCTTCCGTATGTTCAATACCTCGGTGTTCAAGCGCCCATCCGGGCGGGGCGATCTCGGCACCGACTTCTCGAACGTCAAATACCGGGGACCGGGCTTCAATAACTTCGACGTGTCGGTCTTCAAGAACTTCCCGGTGTTCTCGGAGAAGCGAATCATCCAGTTCCGCTGGGAGTTCTACAACCTGTTCAATCACACCCAATTCTCGGACGTGAACAATATCGCCCGCTTCGATCCGGCGGGCAATCAGGTGAATACGCAGTTCGGCTGGGCGACGGCGGCTCGCAGCGAGCGCCGGATGCAGGCTTCGCTGCGGTTCAGTTTTTGAGCAGCGCCCGCAAGACAGAGCCGGTCGCCGCGAATGCGCTTTAAATGGTGTCGATACGTCGTTCCGAGAGGATCTTAAACGAGCTCGGAATTTATACAACACAAACAGGAATCGATTAAACCGAAGTTCCCCCGCCGATAAGCAGTAGTTTTCACCGCAAGGTTCTCAGACAGCGTGGGTTGCGCGTTTTTTGCCTTGTTCTGTATACCCATGTAAATACTCGTATATGTATTTACACGTAGCGCCTATTGTTGCATACTGTTACCATGTACGTGGAAACCGTGCCGAACCGCTCCTCGCCTCCCGCGATTCT
>VFZX01000670.1 GCA_016871015.1 Acidobacteriota bacterium
GTTCGCCCATGAGCGGCAGCGGTTCACACGCGCGCGGGCGCTGGCACTGGTGGAAAGGCATGGATTCCGGGTCCTCCGGGCCACCTATGCGAACTCGCTCTTGCTGCCGGTGGCACTTGCCAAATTCCGGATCTGGGAGCCGCTCACGAACCAGCCTCCGACGAGCGGAGTCCAGCCGGTCAGTCCGTGGCTTGATTCCCTGCTGGGGATCCCCCTCTCGCTGGAATCGGCCTGGATCGGCGTGGGTGGAAACTTCCCGCTAGGGCAGTCGTGCATCGTAATCGCCGAGCGCTGCCGGACGTGATTTAATACCAACGTGCGCCGGCTCGCGTACCTGCTCCCCGTCTGCCTCACCGCCGCCGAAGACTTTGAGTTCTTCGAAAAGAAAGTGCGCCCGGTGCTCGCTTCGCGCTGCTACGCCTGCCACAGCACGAAGGCCAAACCCGTCCAGGGCGATTTCTACGCGGACTCGAAAGACGGCGTGCGCCGCGGAGGAAAGTCCGGCGTCCCTGCAGTGATCCCCGGAAATCCCGCCGTACGCCCCCACCGGTTGGCTGGGGTGGCTCGGAATGCGGCGCCCATCGCTCCGGCCGAGTTTCTGCTCGAAGAGGTTTTCATGATCTCCGCACGCATTAGACCGTGTTCGAGGAGGTAGCCTCGTGTTCGAGAAGTTCGTGATTTCCGAGCTTTTGCCGGACCCGGGTGCTGCTGGCCAGTGAGCTTGTCCGCAAGGGGATCCGGAGGTCGCGGTTCCACGAGTATTCAATTTTCAAAGATCTGGCGGGACGGAGTGGGACAAATTTTTGTCCCGCCCCGCCGCTCAAGAATCAGGGCAACGGGGCGAGGTTCGGCAGGCTGCGCGGAATCATCAACTGTCCCCGGTCGACACGCCGTTCCCATAGGACGCTGTCTGGCCGCCGGTGAGCACGGCCGGAATGATGTTGACGGGGATCCTGGCGGCGTGGATCATCTCGACGACAGGGGCGCTGAGGCGGTGGAGTCGACGATGAGCGTGGTCCGGCCGGGCATACCGGGGGCGTCGGCCGTCGCACGAAGACGGTCCGTTATGTTTCCGCGCTCGATGACGGCCAGCGCGGAGTAGTCGTTGGCGTGTCCGGGATCGAGCCCGGCGGTGACAAAGCGCCTGTTGGAGGATTCGCCGAAGTCGACCGTCATCACAAGCTCCAGTGGCTGAATTCGTTGGTGAGGGCGCGCGAGAGCAACTCCGGCGAGGAGAGCTGGGAGCGCGTGTCCCACAGCCAAGGCTGCCCGCCGGTCCACTCGTCATAGAAGAAGCCGCGGCGTCCGCGCGGAGTGGAGAGCAGAATCATGCGTCCGGTGGCTGAGGCGGCGAGCATCTCGACCACGACCAGGGACGGTGCCGAGAATCCGCGGATGGTGCTCTCCTTGCCGGGGAGCGCGACGGCGCGCGACTGGTTGAGCATCAGGAGGGAGTAGCGGTTGGCGCCGTCGGGCTTTGGGGTGAGTCCGGCGCGGCGCAGGAATCCGGCGATCTTCCGCAACATTTCCGCCGGCTGGCGTTGACTGGGACTGACGATGACGGCGAGCGATCCAGCGGGCGCGCAGCAGAGGTGATGGACGGTGAGCGCGGCGACGATGGTGGATTTGCCCCATTGACGCGTGCAGTTGAGCAAGATCCGCGTGTCCGGTGCGCGGAGGATGCGGGCCTGGAGGGGGTCCGGCTGAAGTCCGAGGACGGTGGTGGTGAACGCGACCGGGTCCAGGTGCTCAGACACGGACAGTTCCATGTCAGGCCTCGAGGGCGGACGAGGGGGTGAATTCCACCTCGACTTTGGCGAGCGCGACGGCGTCGCGAAGTTCGGGATGGGGCGCGAGGACGCCGAGGATGGCCTGGGACATGCGTTCGACGTGGGAGGGCGCGAAGCTGGTGTTGCCGGGCATGGCGACGGCGGCGCGGAGGGCGGTGGAGTTTTCGATTCCGGCGCTCGATTGGAAGATCTCTTCGGCGTGGGCGTGGAGTTCCTCGAGGCGGTCGCGGAGGCGGGGCGCGGCGAGGGCGATGCGCTGGGAGAAGACGTGGCGGGATTGGGCGGCGAGGGCGGCGAGGTGGGTGGTCCGGTGGCGTTGGAGGGCGGATTTGGAGACGCCATACTGCGCGGCGATATCGCGGAGGGGAGTGGTGAGGAGGGCGAGGTCGATGGCTTCGCGCTCCGGGTGGGTGCAGATGGAGCAGGCGGGCTGGTGGCCTGGGGCGGGGTCCGGCGAGATGATG
>VFZX01000671.1 GCA_016871015.1 Acidobacteriota bacterium
TGGCCTACGGCGCATCTCTTCGACGGCGGCGAGTTTCTGGTCTGGCAACATCTCCGCACGAATGTCGGTGATCCCCAGTTCCCGGCCCACGCTGGCGGCCGTTCGCTGATTGTCGCCCGTCAGGATCGCCATCTCGCTGACACCGAGCGAGCGGAGATCATCCACCGCATCGCGGGCGCCGGTGCGCAGCGGGTCGGTGAGCCCGACCACCGCCCACACCTCGCGGTTCGTGCCGCACAGGATGGCGGTGTGGCTGGCCTCTTCGAGTGACTGGATCTGGTGCCGGGCGAGTCCCGCGCTGTCCAGATGCTTCTCCTCACAGAACCGCCAGTTGCCTGCCCAGAACGTCTCCGCGCCGATATCGGCCTCGGCGCCCCGGCCGGAGCGAGCGTGGAAGCGGTCCACATTGCGAGGCTCGATGCCACGCTCCCGGGCATACGCGACGATGGCCGCGCCGAGAGGGTGTTCGCTGCGCAGTTCCAGGCCCGCGAGGCTTTCCAGGACGTCCTCCGCGGGCTTGCCGTTGAAGGGGTGGAAACTGCGTACTTTGGGCTGTCCCATGGTGAGCACGCCTGTTTTGTCGAAGGCGATCGCACGCAACCGGGCCGCTTCCTCCAGGAACGCACCGCCTTTGACGAGAACTCCCCGGCGCGCTGCCGAGGAAAGCGCCGAAACAATGGTGACTGGTGTTGAAACCACCAACGCGCAGGGGCACGAAATCAGTAGAACCACCATTCCCTGATAGAACCACTTGGCCGCGCTTGTACCCGCCAGAAGCGGAGGCAGCAGCGCGACAGCCGCGGCGAGAACCAGAATCGCGGGGGTGTAGTAGCGCGCAAACCGTTCGACGAACTGTTCGCTCGGAGCGCGACGGTGTTGCGCTCCTTCCACCATGCGCACGATGCGCGCCAGCGCTGTATTCGAGGCCAGACTGGTGGTTCGGATCTCGAGGCTGCCCAATTCGTTCAAGGTTCCCCCATAGACTGCGTCGCCCGGGCGTTTCTCAACCGGGGCGGCTTCACCCGTGATGATGGCCTGGTCCACGGCCGACTCGCCCGCAACCACGACACCGTCGCACGGGATTCTCTCACCTGGGCGGACGCGCAGGCGCTCACCGATCTTCACACGTTCGACGGGCACACGGTGTTCGTGGTCACGGTGCAAGACTGTGGCTTCGGCGGGAGTCAGGTTCAACAGCGACGCGACTGACGACTGCGCTTTGCGCAGGCTCCAGGTTTCGAGCAGCCCGGCCAGCGAGAACAGAAACGCCAGCGTGCCGGCCTCGGACCATTCACTGAGGAACCCGGCGCCGATGAGAGAAATGGCCATCAGCACCGACAGGTCGGCTCGCCCTGTACGGAGGGAGCCAACCAGTTTCGGCACGGACGGACCGTAGCCGAAGAACACGGCTAAGCCGTACCAGAACGCTGTGCTGGGGGACAACTCGGAATCGCCGGCCAACCATGCGAACAGAGTGAGCCGGGACTGGGCGAAGTCCGCCGCACACGCGAAGGCCAGCGCCATGCCGCTGGCCGCGGTCAGCAGCGCCCGGGAGTGATTTCGCCAGAATGGTTTCTGCTCCGGTTCAGCGGACCATGGCTCGGCGCGCATGCCGGTACGGTGAATCGCCTCTTCGATGGCTCCCTGCGGAAGAACCGCCGGATCGTGTGTGACGACCATCCTGGCTTTGACCACGTCGAAAGCAAGTTCAGAAACACCAGGGCGAGCGCCCAATTCGCGGCGCAACAACGCCACTTCCTCGGCGCAATCGAGGCCATGAATACGCAGTTCGAGCCGGTTCACAATCCCGCCAGCCTACAGCGAGTCCGGGGTGAAACGCCAACAAATCCCGCTCACCGGGCAACTTCTTCCGATGAACGGACTACTTGTGCCCGTGAGCGGAAATTCACTTGACGGAAAGCGTGGCTCCTGCTATTCTTTACTTGAACAGTTGTCCAAGTGTTTTCATGAAGGCCCCTGACTGCGCCAGCCACGACCACCCTAAGGGACGCCGGGCACGGCTGGTAAGCGACGAATCCCTGGAGCGCGCCGCGCGTCTGTTTCGCGCCTTGGGCGAGGAATCCCGGCTGCGCATCGTGGCGGCGCTTTCGCAGGGGGAAGCCTGCGTCACCGAACTGGCAAGCGCAAGCGACGAGAGCCTGTCGACGGTGTCGCAACGGTTGCGCGTTCTGCGTGCTGAGAAGATCGTAGTGAGACGGC
>VFZX01000672.1 GCA_016871015.1 Acidobacteriota bacterium
CGGTATCTTGAGATTGACGTCTCCCGCCTTGGTCTGCAGCGTCCGATCGTAGCTGCCGGCTCGCCTGTCCTGCCGCGCTTCGCTGCGCTCATAGCGACCCGCACCGCACAGACGGTCGGCCTCAGACGCAAGGAGTGCATTCAGCGTCTCCTCGACCGTGCCGCGCACCATCTCTCCCAGATGATCCCTGATCCGAGCCTCGTCGATCTGGATCACCTGGCCCATCGCAGTCTCACTGCTCATCGTTTGCTCCTTCACTCTAGAAGAAGCCACCATTCCCGAAAGTGCGAAAGATTCTGTACGTTATCAGTCTTGTTCTTTTTGCCGGTGAAACCTGACTCGTTGCCGGTCTTACGGCGCCAGCCATGCGCTGGTGCCCAGGACGGCGGGTCGGCGCGTGTTTCGGTGGGGACGCCGACGACGCCGAGCAGGATTGCCATCGGCGTGGCGGTCAAGAAGAGCCTTCTGCGCATGCAGATCTCCATGGGTACCGGTCTGGATAAAATGCCGGTACTCCGCGCCGGTTCCACGGCGCCAATCGAGCAGAAGTGTGGCGAAGGCGGAAAAGCTGCGGCGATCGAGGCAACGCGGCTGCTGCGGTATCTAGAACCGTACTTCCGCGGCCGGAGCCACCGTCGCGAAGTCCCGCAGCACGGCGTTGTGGTGCGCCACGATATCCGGTGCCTTGAGCGCGGCGGAATCGAAGGTCGTGTGCGCATCGGCGGCCAGCACGACCTTGTAGCCATGGGCGAAGGCGGCGCGGATTGTCGTGTCGACGCAGTACTCCGTCTGCATGCCGGCGATCACAAGCCTGCCGATGCCGAGCGCGCGCAGCCGGGCGTCGAGCCCGGTGCGGAGAAAAGCGTCGCATTGTTCCTTGACCACGACATCCTCGCCCGCGGCCGGCGCAACCCTTGCGTGAATGGCGAATCCCGAGGTGCCGCGCGCCAGCGGATGGCCGCTGCCGCCGTCATGCTGGACATGCAGCACCGGAAAGGCCTCGGTACGGGCGCGATCCTGGAGCGCGCGGATGGTGACCAGGACGTCCCCCGGCCGATAGGGCTTCATCGGCTCGACAAACATGCCTTGCTGGACGTCGATGACGACGAGCGCGGTCGACATGGGGACTTCTCCGGGCGTGCCGCCCGGCGCACAGCGACCGGACGGTGGACGAGCCGCTAGTAGCGGCGCATCAGGGCGATGAGGCGACCCTGGACCTTGACCCGGTCGGGGCCGAAAATGCGCGTCTCATACGCCTTGTTGGCAGGCTCGAGGGCGACCGAGGCTCCCTTGCGGCGGAGCCGCTTCAGCGTCACCTCGTTGTCGTCGACGAGCGCCACGACGATCGAGCCATTCTCGGCGGATTCGCAGCGATGGATGACGACCGTGTCGCCGTCCTGGATACCGGCATCCATCATGGAATCGCCGGCGACGGTAAGGGCGTAGTGCTCGCCGCCGCCGAGCAGGGTCGCCGGTACGTCGACATAGCTGGCGGAATCGCGCAGCGCCTCGATCGGCGTGCCGGCCGCGATCTTGCCGTAGAGGGGCAGGGAGACGTTGGCGACCTCGGGCGGGCTCTCGGTGCCGGCCAGCGACGGGCCGAAATTACCGGGAATGACGTTGGGCGCGAAGCCGCGTTGCGGGGCGGTCGGGCGCTGGTCGGGGAGGGAGGCTTGCTCGGGAAGGCGGGTGACCTCGAGGGCGCGGGCGCGGTGTGCGAGGCGCTTGATGAAGCCGCGTTCCTCGAGCCCGGTAATGAGGCGGTGGATGCCCGACTTGGACTTCAGCCCGAGCGCTTCCTTCATCTCCTCGAAGGAGGGCGAAACCCCGCTTTCGGAGAGCCGCCGGTTGATGAAGGTCAACAGCTCGAACTGCTTCTTTGTCAGCATTTAGTGTCCCCCTCGGATCAACCACAATATCTAGAACAAAAGCGCAACGTCTGCGCATTTTCTAGTTTGGTTCACGGGACGTGTCAAGCGCGGGCGCGCTAAATGGCCGGGATCGTCATTCCGAAGGGCAGGACCTTGACCATGTCGCCGGCCTTCCGGGCCGGGTCCCGAATGGGGCGGACGAGGAGCCCGTCCGACTGCGCCAGCAGGGACATCATCGAGGAATCCTGCTTGGCGAAAGGGGTCACGACTGGCAAGCCGTCCTTGCCCCGCGTGAGGGTCGAGCGGACATAGTCCTGGCGC
>VFZX01000673.1 GCA_016871015.1 Acidobacteriota bacterium
CTTCTGCCAAACAGTCTGTATCATCACCAGGAAGCCTCCTTGCGCAACGAAAGGTGCGGTTACTTAACACCTTAGACGCACTTGGAGGCTCTTTTGTTCGTCAGGCCATGAATAATTCAGGCTAGCCGCCAGCTGCCAAGCCGACAGCGATGCATGCTGCGACTCAACCCCGGCCGGCAAGGTACGAGCCAGGGGTATCCAGTATGTAAATCATTCCGCGCCAGGTCCTACTGCCAGGAATCGCAGGCCCGAACACAGGCTCTGAAAGAAGCAGGGGGGCGGAGTTCAGAAAGCCCGCCGTCGTAGCATTACCCGACCAGACCTGCTTGCCCGCGCGCGTAGTGCGGAAGCGTTTCCGGGCACTCATTTGCGGGCAGGAGAAATATCATGCCCCCAGTCGGTGCGTTCGGGTTCGCTCCAGTCGTCCACGTAGGTACGCTGGGCCCAGGCGTTCCACGCGGCTTGGAGGTCTTTGGCGATCTGGGGCTGCTGCTCAATCACGTCGTGCTGCTCGGTACGATCCGCCTCCATGTCAAAGAGCTGCCAGGGCAACTTGTGGCGCATCACGAGCTTCCACCGGCCGTCGCGCACCGCCCTGTTCCCCTCATGCTCCCAAAAGACTGGCTGCGAGCGGGCGAGCGGCTTGCCGTCGAAGGCCGGAACCAGGCTCACCCCCTGCAAGGGCTCGATCGCGTGGCCGTTGTACTGGCGCGGATACTTCGCACCGGCCAGTTCGAGGCAGGTCGCCAGCACGTCCACGAGATGCCCAGGCTGCTTTTCGAGCGCGCCGCGGCGGGAGATTCCCTGGGGCCAGTGGGCAATCAGCGGCGTGCTGATGCCCCCTTCGTGGGTGAAATGCTTGTAGCGGCAGAACGGCGTGTTGTTCAGCGTCGCCCAGCTCATGCCGAGATGCACAAACGACCTGGGTGACCCGATCGGCCCAGAGCCTTTGATACTGCCACCCGGCCCCCCCTCGGCGTTGCCGCCGTTGTCGTGCAGGAAAAGGATCAGCGTGTTGTCGAGTTCGCCGCGCTGACGCAGGCCGGCGACGAGCGTACCCATCGCGAAATCGATGCGGTCAATCATGGCAGCGTAGGTCGCCATCATCTGGTCGAAGCGGTCCTTCTGTTCCGCGCTGAGCGAATCCCACGCAGCAACCTCCCGCGGGCGCGGCGCCAGCGCCCACTTCGGATCAATGACACCAAGCTGCTTCTGTTTCGCGTGGCGTGCCTCGCGCAGTGCGTCCCAGCCGGCCAGATACTTGCCGCGGTACTTGGCGATCACGTCCGCGGGCGCCCGCAGAGGAAAGTGGGCGGCATCTTGTGCAAGATAGAGGAAGAACGGCTTTTTCTCGGCACGGGCCTCGTCGATGAACTTCAAACCCCACTCCGTGAACAAGTCGGTCGAATACCAGTCCTTGCCGACCTGGGGCGAATCCTTCGGCAGTTCGTTCCCGTTGAGGTAGAGCACCCTCGTCAAGGGCTCGTCGTCCTCGCGTGGGAAATAGATCTGGCCGAACCTAGAGTTGAGCGAGCGCTGGAAGCCGCGTTTCCACGGCGGCGTGCCATGCTGCTGCCCCAGGTGCCATTTACCCGTCATCGCTGTGAAGTAACCGGCTTCCTGCAACACCTCCGCGAGCGTCACGCAGCGCGGCAACAACTTGCCGTGAAAGCCGCGAGAATTTGGCTCCGCTCTCGCGTCGAGCCAGCCCATGCCCGCCTGATGCGGATACAAGCCGGTCAAGAGCGAGGCCCGCGTCGGACTGCACCGCCCCGTATTGTAGAACTGCGTAAAGCGCACGCCGTCTGCCGCGAGCCGGTCGAGATTCGGCGTTGGGATTTCGCCGCCGTAGCAGCCGATGTCGGAGAAGCCGACGTCGTCGACCAGCACGATGACAATGTTCGGACGGGGCGCCGCACTCTCCGTGGCGTACGCCGGACTGGTCAACAATGCAACGGCAAGAGAAACGCAAATGGCCCTGTGCATGGCTGCTCCAACACCGTCGGGGACGGTCCCAGTTTTGTATTTTGTAAAGTCCGCAGAGTACAAGGGGGCTGTCTATTGATCCCTGCGCGGCGAATGGTCTCCGTTACAATTTTAGCCGAGCGGTCTTGAAGAAGGAACGTTTCAAGTGATGGTTTCGGGTTTGGCGTTTGAGCGAGCGGCGAACGGTGCGTTTGAGTTGG
>VFZX01000674.1 GCA_016871015.1 Acidobacteriota bacterium
AAGGCGTTCCGGCAGCCTGGCAACGAAAAATCGTGCTACGCAACAACCACACTTCGACCGGCGGCGATGAGCGTTCGCCCGTCAATTCTCGGACAGGCTCCTAGGCCTTCCGATCCATCGAGAGGTGTGAATCAGCAATGGTACTGGACGTGGCACAAGCTCTCGGCGCGCTGGCGGGAGAAGCGCGCAAGCTCAATCTTGGACCCGGTGGAGAGGCTCCGCTACCTCCGCCGGACGGTGTGCGAGATTCCGCCGGCCTATCAGGAAGCACCCGCCGCTGGGTCTTTCCGTGGCTGGGGAATCCGTTGGGCCGTTACGAGCGCACTCGCCGTGGCATTCGTGGCGAGTCCGGCGCTGCTGTTCCGGGAGGTTCATGCACGGTCCGCGCCAGCCGCGAAGGCGCCGGAGCCGGAACTGCGGGGTCCGGCGATTGAGGTCGTGATTCCGAAAGACATTCCAGCGCAGGATCAAGCAAGAGAAATCAAGCACGTCTGGCTGGTCGAGACCCTGCCTGGACAGGAACTCTACAGCAACGGACTCCGGATCGAAACCAGCATGACCATCGCCAACGAACCGCGCATTCCGCGGGTACACCGGCGGCGGGGCCTCGAACTGGTTCCAGGCGCCAAGATCTCGGGGATCGTCTTCCACACGACGGAAAGCCACATGAGCGAGTTCGCCCAAGCCAACAACACCCAGTTGCGCATGGCGGGACGCTATTTGCTCGACTACGTCCAGCGGATCCGCTGCTACAACTACCTGATCGACCGCTTTGGCCGGGTCCATCGCGTGGTGCGCGAGGAGGACGCCGCCTGGCACGCAGGCGAATCCATTTGGGGCGATGACCAGTTCGTGTATTCGAACCTGAACCACACCTTCATCGGCGTCTCGTTCGAATCGCAGACGATCGCTGGAAGCAGCGTGAGCGGAGCGACTGAGGCTCAGGTCCAGGCCGCACGGGCGCTCACCGGGATGCTGCGGTCCAAGTACGGAATCCACGGCTACAACTGCGTCACCCACGCGCAGGTGTCCCTCAATCCGGACTACTTCCTCATCGGGCTGCACACCGACTGGGCGGCGAACTTTCCGTTCTCAGAGGTGGGCGTGCCGGACAACTACGGGCGCGTCTACGCGAGCATCACCGAGTTCGGATTCGGCTACGACGACAACTTTGTCCGGTCGACTGGAACCCGCATGCTCACCGGACTTGCGCTCTCGGAAGAAAAACTGCGCCGCGACGCCGCTGCCGCGGGCGCACCTCTGGACCGCCACCGGGCCGGTCTCCACCAGCGGTATCGAAATATGATGGCGGCCCTGGCGCCGCCGGCCCAGACGGGCGAAGCAACGAGAAAGGATCACAATCCATGAGCAAGAAAAACACGGCCCCTGGGAATGTCATGGGCCTGGATGTTGGGACCAGCCGCCTGGTGGTGGCCCGGCCCGGCGAGGAAAACAGCTTTGCGTTCGAGTCGCAGTTGAACGCCTTCGTCTCCGTGCCGTACAGCCGGATGACCGAAAACGCGCTGAAGCGCGAGAACGTCCCGTTCCATTCCTCCGGCGACGAGATCGTCGTGCACGGAAACGAAGCGCCCCGGCTGGCTGACCTAATCAATTCCGAGACCCGGCGTCCGATGACGCAGGGGGTTCTGAATCCCGCGGAGAAAGACGGGCTTCCCGTGATCCGGCGCCTGATCGAAACCATGACCCGGAGCGAAGCCAAGCCGAAGCTTTGCTTTAGCGTCCCCGCGGCGCCGCTCGGCGTTGAGGGGCTCACCTACCACGAGGCAACGCTTCGCCAGATGTTCCAGGAGCTCGACTACGATGTCCGCAGCATCAATGAAGGGCTGGCCGTCATCTATTCCGAACTCGAGGACACCAACTACACCGGTATCGGAATCTCGTGCGGCGGCGGCCTGTGCAACGTCTGCCTCGCCTACCTGTCGCTGCCCGCCCTGAGCTTCAGCATCGGAAAAGCAGGCGACTTCATCGACCACTCGGCAGCTTCCGTGATCGGCGACCTCGCCAACCGGGTCCGCTTGGCCAAGGAAGAGACCTTCTATTTCAACGGCCACTTTACCGACAAGCTCCACCAGGTCCTGACCGTTTACTACGACGACGTCATCTATTCGCTCATTAATGCGATGAAGGAGACCTTCTCCAACAGCCGCCGGATGCCCAAGCTCG
>VFZX01000675.1 GCA_016871015.1 Acidobacteriota bacterium
TCCATGCGGGCAACCTACCATGCCGCTCCCGCACACCATGCCAAAACCGGAACTTTCTACTTTGCCAGCATCCGGAACTTTCTATTTTGCGCCGACATTTCTCCGTTTGCTGCTACAAAATGGAGTCGGTTGGCTTGACCCCACCATGACCGTCTGATAGAGTCGCTGGGTGTGCTGAAAGATTGTATGCAATTCAGCTTTGCCAGGAGGTATTTGGTCGATGCTATCGAGAGTCTCGTTACGGTGTTCGCTGTGCATTCTGGCGCTCGCCGGAGTGTGCCAGGCGCAGAGTCAGTACGGATCGGTAACCGGTAGCGTCACCGATCCCAGCCTTGCCAAAGTTTCGGGCGTGGCGATTCGGGCCACGAATGAGGCCTCGAATTTGGGCTTCTCCACCGAGACCCGCGAGTCCGGCGAGTACCTGATCGGCGGACTGATCCCCGGTGTATACACCGTAACCGCAACGAAGGCCGGCTTCAAGGACTTGCGACTGACCGGCATCGTGGTGCCCGCCGGCAACGTAGCGCGAGCAGACATGCAATTGACGCTGGGCGCCACCACGGAAAGCGTCACGGTTTCCGCGCCGGGCGTCCAATTGAACACGGAATCGGGGACCGTAGCGCCATCGGCCCTTGCCCAATACCTGGAGATGCCTGCCACGATCATGCCCTCGGGATAGACGTTGGCGGACACTTTGGTACCCTACCTACCTGGACAAACCTTCATTGGAGGCAGGGCTGTGACGGCCTATGGCTCGCGGACGTATGACCGCCGGGTCACACTGGACGGAGCCGTCCTTGGGCTAACCAGCACCTCGGGCGTGCGCATGCCAAGGGGAACGGTGGAGGAGTTGCAGTCGTCGACGCTGCTCGCCGACGCTCAGCATCAGACCTCGAACACGACCGAGATGTTCACCGCGAAAGGCACCAATGACTTTCACGGGGCGGTCTGGAGCGAAATTCAGAACGCGGCGCTGAACGCGCTCAATTGGTACTCGACTTCCAAACGCCCGCCGGGGCTTCCCACCATCGGACTCGGTTTCATCGCGGGAGGGCCGGCGTACATTCCGAAGGTCTACAACGGGCGGAACAAGACCTTCTTTCACATGACGTTTCAGCGCTACAACTTCAATCTGCCAGGACCGTCATCGGCAACCCTGCCCACGGCGCAGATGAGGGCCGGGAATCTGTCGCAACAGAACACGGCCATCGTGGATCCGATCACCAATACGCCCTTCCCCAATGCGACGATCCCTGCTTCGCGAATCTCTCCGATCTCACAGAAGATCATGGACCAATTCTTGCCGCAGGTTCCAGCCGGTGCGGGCTTTTCCCAGTTCAACTACAACGTTCTGACCCTATACAACCAGCCCTATCACGATCTCTTTCTGCGCGCGGATCAGCAACTCGGTGCGAAGGACAACGTAAGCTTCAGCTACGGGTACAACTACACCATCATCAGGCAGCCGAACAGCCCGCCGCCGAACGCCGGACGGAATTTCCTCCAGCGGCAGTTCAATTTCTTCAATGCCAGCGCGAACCACATCTTCAGTCCGACGCTACTGAACGAGGTGAACTTTGGCGCCCGCCTCGGGTTGTACAGCAAATCCACCAACTCCGTGCTCGGGCAGGACGTGATGTCGTCGATCGGCCTGGCCCTGGCGCCCGGTACGCCGTCTGGCATCACGGGCGGCCCCAGCATCAACATCACGGGCGCCACCGGGCTCGGCTTCTCGGCGGCTTCCGAGTCCGACGAGCGGGTGTACACGTTGCGAGACAACCTGAGTTGGACCCGGAGCCGATCCACCACCAGAACGGGCTTCGAACTGGTGCGGAGGAGAACCGAGACAACCAGCTTCGCGAACCTGTTCGGCACCTACAACTTCACGGGGCTGTTTGCGCGGACCGGATTTGCCGACTTCCTGCTAGGCCTTCCGTCACAGACGTCTCGAAACCTACCGCCCGGTCCCATCGGTCAGGCGCCGCAGCAGTTGGGGTTCTTCGTCAACGAGGACTATCGCGTCAGGAGAAACCTGACTCTGAATCTGGGCTTCCGCGTGCAGTACAACTACGCTCCGATCGAGCCTGTGCGCGACCGGACACATCCTTGACACTTTAGCCTGGATTCTTGCTTGACACTTATCAAGGGCGGGTGCGGCTCGATCTTCACCTTACACCTTCT
>VFZX01000676.1 GCA_016871015.1 Acidobacteriota bacterium
TGGTGTGGCCGAAGCGGCTCCGGTGACCGCCGTGCCTGTGACCGGTAGTGGCGCGACGACGCTGTTCGCGGCGCTGGTCCCCGAGGGCCGCACGGTGGATCCGGGCATGGGCACGGGTGGCCGCGTGTCGACCCGCGGCGTCACGCCCGGATACTTCTCGGTGATGGGGATCCCGATCGTGCGGGGACGCGCGTTCGAGCCGGCCGACCGGACTTCGTCCGACCGCATCGCCATTCTCGATGAGACGCTGGCGCGGCGGCTGTTCCCCAATGAAGACGCGGTCGGCAAGCGTTTCCGTTGGGGATCGCAGTACACCGTCATCGGCATCAGCAGGCCCGCACGCAACACTCCGATGATGGTGGGCAATGAACCGGAGCTTTACACGGTGTGGAAGCAGGGCGACGGAGGCAACCGGACCGCGGCGGTGATGGTCCGCGCGGCGGGTGACCCGGCCGCGGTGGGGCGCATGATCCACGCGCAAGTGGCGGCCATTGATGCCGAAGCGCCCGTCACGGTGAGCACGTTGAGCCAGGCGCTGGGCCGGGTGCTGCGTCCCGCGCGTGTCACGAGCCTGGTGGTAGGATCATTCGCCCTGGCCGGCCTGCTGCTCACGGCGCTCGGACAGTTCGGCGTGATCTCGCAACTCGTCACGCAGCGGCGGCGCGAGATCGGAATCCGGATCGCCGTGGGCGCGCGGCCGGAAGACGCGGCGGGACTCGTGCTGCGGCAGGCGCTGGTGTGGACGGCAGTGGGCGCGGCGCTGGGGATCGCGGGGGCGATCGCAGCCGCGCGTCCCGTAAACGTGGCGTTTCCGGGTCCGGCACAGACGGTAACGGGTCCGCTGATTGCGGCGTTGGTTGTGCTGGGCGGAGTGTCGTTGTTGGCGGCGTGGCGTCCCGCGGCTCGCGCGGCGCGGGTGAATCCGGTGGAAGTGCTCCGCTGCGATTAGGGGTGTAGTTGGCGGAGCGCGTCGCGGGTCTTAGGAGTGATGCGTGTGATCGCACTGGTGGCCTGCGGACACTCAAGGCGGGCTCAGCACGCGTGTCAATCGTCGATTCGGTCAGGCCCGCCCGGTTCCAGGCGGCGAACCTGGACCTCATGGTTCAGTGAAGGGAGCCGGTGACTGCTCCTTCCGGCTGGCTGCGATCTTCTTCGCGAACTCAGCATGCTCCGGAGATTCGAGTCCACGCTTGACCGCATCCATCGCCTTCCTGGTCCACAAGTCCTCCGGCCGTCCATGCCGCCGACGGCTCTACACTTCGCGACTTTTCGTTCTCTATCGGATGCGTAGTCGTTTCCACTCTTCCGGATCTCGCATGGCGGTGGAGTTAGTTCGGGCCCTGTTTGCCGGGCTGCCGGCCATGCCCTAAGTGCCCGCCCACGCACGAACAACCATACCGTCGGTTTCCTGTGTCAGCGGCCGGCGTGGCCAGGCCCACCGCCGAGCGCACCGCGCGTTGGTTTGACACCAGCGCGTTTCGCGAGAACGCTCTGGGCACGTTCGGCACGCTGGGCCGCAATACCGAGCGCGGCCCGGGAACCGCGACGGTCGGCTTCTCGCTCTTCAAGAGCTTCCCGATGCCGTTCGCCGAGAAGCACAAGATCGAACTGCGCGGTGAGTTCTTCAATGCGTTGAATCGGGCGACCCTCGCATTCTCCAGACCGGCCTGCGCCACAGTTTCTGATCCTGTTCAGGAAGCTCAAGAACGCCCCCGCTTCCGGAGGCTTCGCCTCGCCGCCATGTATACATGTGATAGACTTCAATGCATTATTTGGGCAGTACTGGCAAAGGAGTTAAGCCATGGTTCTTCCTCGAAGCGTGGTCCTGGGCGCCGCGGCCATTGCAAGCGCCGGGATCCTTTCGGCTCAAGTAGCCTCCCGGGTGAGCGGAGTAATCACTGACAACACGGGAGCAGCCATTCCGCGCGCCACGGTAACCCTGACAGAGGTGCGCACCGGAGTCACACGCCCGGGCGGCACCAATGAAGCGGGCCGCTATTCTTTCCCGAACCTCCTCGTCGGCCATTACACCGTGACAGCGGAAATGAAAGGTTTCAAGAAGGCCGTCACGGAAGTACTGAAGCTCGATGTCAATCAGGTGATCGACGTCAACCTGAGCCTCGAACTCGGCGAGGTCACTCAACAAGTCGAAGTATCGGCGGCAGCGGCTC
>VFZX01000677.1 GCA_016871015.1 Acidobacteriota bacterium
CTTCCCCCATCGCTTGGCCGCCGCAACGGGCGCTGCCGTGTTTGTGTACTCGCGGTCCGGCCACGGAAACTCGCCGCGCCTGGACCAGCCGCGCACAGTCGGCTACATGCACCACGAGGCCGAAGCGGAGCTCCCCGCGCTTTTGCGCGAGGAGGGCATCGAACGCCCGGTCCTGTTCGGCCACAGCGACGGCGCGTCCATCGCGCTGATCCACGCCGCGCGCTTTCCCACCGCCGCTTTGATCCTCGAGGCGCCCCACGTGTTCGTCGAGGACCTCACCATCGCGAGCATCGCCAAAGTGAAGACCACCTACCAGACAACGGACCTCCCCCAGCGCCTCGGCCGCCACCACGCCCACGCCGATACGATGTTTTGGGGCTGGAACGATATCTGGCTCCATCCGGACTTCCGTACCTGGAACATCGAGGCCTGCCTCGGCCGCATCACCTGCCCGGTGCTCGTGATTCAAGGCGAGGACGACGAGTTCGGCACGCTCGCCCAAATAGAGGCGATCCGGGCGAAGATCCCCAGCGCCCAGACCCTGATCCTGCCGGATTGCGGTCACGCCCCCCATCGCGCCCATCCCGAGTCCACGCTCACAACGGCAGTCGAGTTCATCACCCGCCTCACCGGGCAGGGTACGCATCACGGCGTTCCCCGGTTCTGAGCCCAGCAGGTCACCGAAGCGCTTCATAGATCCGCTTCAACGCGGATGTATGCGCGGCGCCTACCTTGGCGGCGCGGGCCGCGAACGGCGTCCCGTCGTCGCGCAAGTAGGTGCGCTTCATCCGGCCCGTTGGAAACCACCGGTCGTTGCCGTGGACCCCGATCAACTGGCACATGAACACCCCGGCCATGTAGGGTTCCCGCAGCGCGGCGTCGATCCACCGGGCCGAATCCTCGGACGCCGCACGTTCGTTTTTGACCGTCCCACGCTCGGTCTCGTAAGTCTGGTCCAGGCTGAAAGGCGAAGCCCAGTCCACCACGATCATCGGCTTCCCGCCCGTAAGTTCGAACTCGCGCCGGTAGCCAGCGGGCTGGAAAACCTGCCACTCAGGCGGGCGCTGCGGCGACAGAATCAGCGCCTGGGTCAGGAACACGTCGACGTGGCGGCCGATGGCCTTCAGGACGGCGTCCGGATAAAGCCGCAGCATGAACTTCTCCCCGAAGAAGAGGTGGTGCGGCGTATTTTCGCGGACTGTCTCGCGAAGAAGCCCGTAGAGGGAATCGGCTGCGATGGCGAGGAACTCGGGATCGTCGCGCCGGACGGCGGGCAAGTCCGTGCCGGCCTGGAACGGCGCGAGCGCATCGGCGAGGGCGCCGAGATTCGTCCCGTAGGCTGCATTGAGAGCCTTCACATCGCGGTAGCGCTCACGCAACCACTCAACGTACCGCTGCTTGCCGGGCGCGGTGGCGGGCAGGCTGCGGAAGTAGTCCATGCGCCGGACGTTCCACACCGGCTGGTCCGCGAATCCCACGCCGAGCACCCAGGGGTCGTCCGCGAACGCGCGGCATTTCGCTCCCACATGCCGGCGGATCTCCTCCCGCACCTTGGGGTCGAACACGTCGAACCGGAACTTCTCGTTGCGCGGGAAGGAGACGTCCTCGATGCGTGGAAAGCGCGGCTTCAGGCTGTCGAGCAGCGGTGCATAGGCTTCGCCCGCATTCAGCTTGAGATCGCGGATGGCTTGCGCGATGGCAGCTTCCGCCTTCTCCCGGGAGCCGCCAAAGCGCTCCAGAATCTCGTGATTCTGCTTCGGATCCTGCAGGAACTTGCCGGCGTGGTTGGCGCCGAGCGCGACGTACGGATGCCCTTCCGGGGTAATGAACGTCCAACGATCGCCGGTCCGCTCAAGGCGGAACCATCCCGTGGCCTTTCGCGTCACCGCACTGTATCCGCCGTACTGGTCGTAGGCTGGCGTCTCAGCGAGGATGGCGGAGACCGCGATCAGACAACCGAGCGCAATTCGCATGTTTTGGGTTCGAGGACCCTTCAGTATATCTCCAAAGATTAAAACTGATGCTATGTCATCCGGATCTAGGAGCCTGTCCGAGAATTCCCGAACATCGTGGGAACGGATAGAACAAAACCAGTACATAATGTTTTATGCCCAAGGGGTACCGCGCCTACAACCCGGACCAGGATCTGCTACTGCC
>VFZX01000678.1 GCA_016871015.1 Acidobacteriota bacterium
CTTCTCCGAAGACCTACGACACCCTAGTCGGGCGCACCACATCCCCACGGAAGGTAGCACAACAGGTTGGGGTCGGCTGAGTGAAAGGGATACCCAGTCCCCAACAAATTCAACAAGCGCACTGCCTCGCGGAACTTGAGATTTTTGCGAACGTGAGATTCCGGCTCTTTGGCGCACGTTCCTGCTCTATTACTTGAGTCAGGCCTTTGATCGAGGAGGCTCCCGACCGCGACGGCATACGATGCTCAGATGAGCTGGTGGGCGATCCCGATCTGGCGGTGCGAATTCTGCGGGAGCGGACCAGCCTCGACTAACAGGCCGCGCAAGCATTGCAACCGATACGAGTCAGTCCAATCCCAGCTCGCGCGCGATCTCTTCGCGTTGATCGAGCACCTCGCGGGCTTCGCCGGTTTGCCCCCAGTCCTCAAGGATCAGCGCCTGGCCGTGGAGGCTCCGCTCTAATCCCCACAAGTCGTCCAGTGAGCGCGCAATGCGCTCGACTTCCCGGTACGCGGCCATCGCGCCATGGAGATCGCCGCCGTCATAAAGGATCCCCGCCTGGCACTCCAGACTGTCCTGGAGTCCCAACCGGTCGCCGCCCTCACGGCACACCCGCTCCTGCTCCGCGATCAGCTCCATGGCATCGTTGATGCGGCCCTGCCTCAGCAGCGCTTGGGCCTGACGCCGGAGGCCTTCCCGGACCTCGATCTCCGCGCCGCCCGAACCAGGCGGACCGGCATCTGCCCCGATCTCTGCTGCGATCTCACTCCACAACCGTTCCGCCTCAACTGCCAATCCGGCCGCCTCACTGGACCTCCCCCATTGCGTCAGGTTCTCCGCTTGACGCGCGAGGCTGTGCCGGAGTCCCGCTTTCATGCCCAGCTCGCGGCAAATCCGTTCCTGTTCCCGCAGCAGAGCCATTGCCTGGTCGAGCTGCCCCTGCTGCTTCAGGATCTCAGCCTGGTTGCCCAGACTGATCTGCACGCCCTCCCAGTTCCCGAGCTCGCGGCAAAGGCGCTCCTCTTCCCGATGCAGTGCGATCGCTTGAGCGAGCAGTCCCCAGGCCGTGCGGATCCGCGCCTGGCGGGCGAGGCACTCCTGGAGCCCTTGTGTGTCACCAATCGCGCGGCATAAGCGTGCGCGCTCCTCAAGCAGCGGCATGGCCCGTTCAAGCGAGCTGCGCCGGTTGGCGGGCAGGGCTTCGATCATCTCGGCCAGGATCGCGGCACGATGCGCGCAAAAGGACTCAGCAAAGACGCCCAGCCACGTGCGGCCATCCCATCCGTCGCGCAAAAGCTGGACCAGCACGGGATCCGCAGCCGAACCCGGGGCCCATCGTTCGAAGTCGGCGTACAGCCTTTGTTCGAGCGACGCGATCTCGAAATCCGGCAGCTCGGCGCCGCCGCCGGTATCCAAGTTCGACAGCGCTTCGCGGACCGCATCCCGCAGTAGAGACAAGGCCGGTTGGCTGCCGATGGCACGATCGATCATCTCGGCAGTGGCGAACAAGTAGGACTTCCACGCCGCGCGCCGGAGCCCTCGAAGCTGGTCCGCGTCCGAACCGGCAGCCTCCGCGGCGGCGGAGTACAGCGTATGCGCGGTAGGGCCATCGATCATCGGCTAAAGCTCAGCTCCATCCCCTCACGACTCCCACACCCACCGGCCTCCAATCATCGTCCGCTCCACAGGCACCCGGATCAACGCACCCGGATCCACCTTGAACGGATCCTGCCCCAACACCACCAGGTCCGCGTACTTCCCCGCCTCGATCGAGCCTTTCACTCCCTCCTCAAACGACGCGTACGCCCCATGCAGCGTCCCCACCCGGATCGCCTCCTCCACCGTCACCTTCTGCCGCGGACCCCACACCGTCCCCTTGATGTCAGTCCGCGTCACCTGCGACTGCAACGCCATCATCGGCTCAAACGGGCCCGGCGGATAGTCCGACGTCTGCGTCACCCGGATCCCTGCATCCAGGAAACTCCGCACCGCGAACATCCAGTTCAGCCGTTCCGCTCCATATTCGCGCAGGTGGATATCCCTTTGACTCAGCGGGCTCGTGTCGTGGGATCCGCGACACTTGGGCAGCGCTGCTCAGCACAAGGCCTCGAGTAGCGTCTCGCGACCGAGACCGGCACCGGAAACCATCGAGAC
>VFZX01000679.1 GCA_016871015.1 Acidobacteriota bacterium
ATCCGGAATATCGAGGTATTGACAATCGCGCGGAGAAGGTGTAAGGTGAAGATCGAGCCGCACCCGCCCTTGATAAGTGTCAAGCAAGAATCCAGGCTAAAGTGTCAAGGATGTGTCCGGTCGCGCAGGCGGGACAAAAATTTGTCCCACTCCGTCCCGCCAGATCTTTGAAAATTGAATACTCGCGGAGCCGGCTTGCTCGCAAATCAGATCATTTTTCGTAATAGTGTGGATTCGACTGGTCGCAATGCAACTGAGAACGGACCGCGGGAGGCGGCTTTTTCACGGGGTTAGCGCCGGCGGACCAGGCGGACCTGCGCAGCGGGATTGCAAACGGAAAATACGTGGTGTATTTTCCAGGAGTGCACCAATTTGACTCGGCGATCAAGGATCTATTGTTTTCGCGCATGACGACGTTGGCGGACCGGGTCGTCGGAGCGCGTCCCACGGAGTGGCTCAACGTCGAGATTCCACGCGTCAGCGCGCGGCGCGTGGACATCGTCGCGCGGTTGGAGAACGGGCGGCTGGCTCACGTGGAGTTGCAGAGCTACAACGTTCGATGATCGTCATCCGGATGCTCGAGCCCGTGCCCTATTTTTTGCGCGCGTTTGGCACGCGCCCGGACCAGTACGTGATCTACGTCGGCGACCGGCCCATGAACATGGAGGACGGCTATTCAGACGGTCACGGGATGACCTACCGCTTCATCCTGATCGACATCCGGAGCCTGATCACGAAGGAGGAGATGCTGAACAGCCCGCTCTACGGGGATTTCCTGCTGGCGATCCTGTGCGTGGGCGGCAACAACCGCGAGACGTTGATGCTGGTGCTCGGACGCATCATGGAACTGCCAGTTGAGCAGCGCAAGGACGCAATCGGTAAACTGATAGTGTTGGCCGGGCTCAGAAAGCTCGACACTGTTTTCTTTGAGGAGATTGAGAAGATGCCTCTATTGATTGATCCGCAGGAGAACGTAATTCTCAAGTCGATTTACGGCCAGGGAATGGAGAAGGGGCTCGTGGACGGCAAGGCCGCCGGAATCGCGGAAGGCGACCACAACGCCCGGGTCAGCACTCTTCGCGCAGTGCTCACAAAGCGCTTCGGCCCGCTCCCAGCTTGGGTCGAGCCCTCGGTGGAGACCGCCACGGCCGGGCAACTAGAGGCGTGGACCACCCACGCGATTGATGCGCCCACGATCGAATCCGTTTTCGAATAGACCTTACCGCATCTCCCTCGGGGGAACCAGGCCCGCTTCCGCCAAAGCCCGGACCATGTCCTCCAGATCCTCGACCCGCTTCCGGAGACTCGCCATCTCCTGCGCCTCGGGATCCGGCAGCTTGCCGTGCTCCAATTGCTCGGCGTCTGAAGTCGCACCGTGATTCCCCACCACGCGGCCCGGAATTCCGACCACCGTCGAGTCGGGCGGCACAGACTTGACGACCACTGATCCGGCACCGATCTTCACCCCATCGCCGATCGTGATGTTGCCCAGGACCTTGGCGCCGGTCCCAATCACCACGCGATTTCCGATCGTCGGATGCCGCTTGCCCTTCTCCTTGCCCGTTCCGCCCAGCGTCACGCCCTGGTAGAGCAGCACTCCGTCGCCGATCTCAGTGGTCTCGCCGATCACCACGCCCATCCCGTGATCGATGAAGAACCTCCGGCCGATCCGCGCCCCCGGGTGGATCTCGATCCCCGTCATGAACCGGCTGAACTGCGAAATCAGCCGTGGCACCAGCGGGACGCCAATCCTATAAAGACGGTGCGCCAGCCGGTGCAGCAGAATCGCGTGGAACCCTGGATAACAGAGCACGATCTCCAGGTGGCTCTTGGCCGCCGGATCCTCGCGGAAGATCGTGTCAAACTGCTCCCGGATCGCGCTGAACATGGGTCCTCCCTATTATGCCGCACCGGCGGGCTGGCATTCCCGTGCGTGCTATCCTCGTAGATGCGAGGCGAACCCGCCGCGCGTCAACCAAATCACACCTTCGCGTCCAAGGAAGGCACTTTCCCCCGAATGGACATGTCCAAACTGAAGAACTTTGCCGCACTGGCAGGTTCTTTCTTCGCACTTGCTGCTCCGGCCCTGGCGGTACCGAAGCTCCGGCTGAGCAACACCGTAGTGGGTCCAGTCACGGTCGCCCA
>VFZX01000680.1 GCA_016871015.1 Acidobacteriota bacterium
GGTTGCGAGCGGATTCGAGCCGTCCGGCGTTCTCAGATAGCCGGTGTACAGCGCGCCGACCTTCTGCCGGACCAGCGCCGCCCCGAGGTAGTCGTCCAACTCGCGCAACGCGAGCAGAACAGGCGCAAGCCAGGTCTGGCCGCGTTGCGCGCCGGGTGCGATTGAACGGTAGATGTGCCGGCAAAAAGTCGCCGGGACGTACTCGGACCCGCGCCCCGAGGGAACGAGTAGCGCCTGAGTGACCGGGTTTCTCCTATGGAGCCAGTAACCGGCGGGTCGGCCGTTCTCGTAGCGGATGCCGTCGAAGGTGTCGTGGTCGATCCGGCTGGTGTCCAAGTGCTCCGGCCCCAGCACGATCGGACGCAGCGGAACGCCGCCCGTCTGATCGTCGATCGAAAGGAGCAGGAATGCCTCACCGGAGACGACGACGGCCGTGAGCAACTCTTGGAGTAGCGGCGCCCACCAGTGACCAACCCACCCCTCCCATGCAGCTTGGACAGCGCGGTCCACGAATTGGGGATTGATGCCGGCCGCGCCCACCGCCGCATTCACGATCGCTTCCACGCCGCGGCGGCCGAAGGGATTGTTCCGGTGGCAATCCTCCGCCCGCGCCCGCATCAGCGCCGGGTTATCGAAGTAGGAGTTCGGTCCACGCGAAATGCTGGTCCACCCCGAGGTACGGGTCCCGCTCGCCGCGCCGTCCCACATCGGAGCGGAGCGAACAGGCGTTGGTTCACGGAACGCGCTGATCGCGGATCTAATGCGGGCGAGCATGAACTACTCGGCTTCCTCCGCCACGTAGCGATCAATCCGGCCGTTCAGGAACTGAAGTTCCGCCGTGAGATCCACCACGTAAATAGTCCCGAAGCGCGAGTGTTGGCGCACGAACTCGGCCGCCTTGCGATCGAAATACGGCTGCGACTCGGGCACCAGCTCCCAGAACGCGATGTCGTTCTGATCGGGACTCTGCGGCACAGCCTGCACCGAGCGGTCTGGGTCAAACCAAGCCGGCTGGCCCTCGTACACCATGGGCCTGTGCAATGTGCCGAGCGCGTACCGGACGTTGCCCTGAATCGCGTGCGGGTACTGGTTCAGCAGTGCCCAAATGGCCACGGGAGAGATTCCGGCTTGCGTCGCGTACTTGGCGATTCCGATTCGGAGGGTGTCTTCACGGGTGTAGACCCGAGGGCGGATTTTTGGGCCCGGATGTTTGTACAGGGCTCGATCTTCCCATCCGATTAGGAGACCACGCTCCATCGACAGGATTTTCAGCACGTCATGGCGTCGAAACATTACTTCAGGCAGCAGTACCATACTGCCATCATCCCACAGCAGTAGCGTACTGTCAAGGCCCCGCGCCCATAAATTTCGAGCGGTAGACCGGATACGGCGCCGACGCCGACACGCTCCCCACCTGCCGAAGGTTCTCGAGCTTCGCCGCCTCGACATCCACGTGGATTCCGAGCGACCCGAGCGCGAACAAACCCGACAACGCGTAGACCGCGCAGTCCCACGCCTCAGCCCTCCGACCCTTGCGCCGTTCCCAGGTCCGCTCCGGGCGCCCGCGCTTGAAGACAGTCCGCACGAACTCCGAGTTCAACTGTTCGAAATAGCCGAGATCCACTTGCGCCGGGAAGTGAATCCGTCCGGGTCCCTCGCTGATCTTGAGCCGCCCCTGAACAGTGGAGCGCAACGCATCCACCCCCAGGACCCACACGGTCCCCTTGACCGCCTTACTCGCACGGCGCGGCCAGACCGGACGCGATCCAGACGCGCCCTTGATCGCAAAGAAACGCCGCCCGCGCCGCTCGTCACAGAAGCGTGTCACCTGGCCGGTGAACGCGCCGGAATCGACGCACACGGCATGCAGCGTCATCGAGCCCGCGAACGAATGCCGCCAAGGCGTCGTGAGGTAGGCATCGAGAGCCGCCCAAAGCGCCGGGCCGGTGGGATCGCCCGGAATGACGCGATGCTCCATGAGCCAGCTTTCCTCACCCGCGCCCCATCCGAAAACGGAGATCTCGGCGCGGTCCGCTTGAATGTCGACGCCCGCCGTTAGCAGGGCGACGCGGTCTGGAAGCACGGGGCCGTAGCTCTCCCGCCGCGCGAGCAAATCGGATTCGGTGATGTCAGCCGCCGCCG
>VFZX01000681.1 GCA_016871015.1 Acidobacteriota bacterium
AGCGCTCACGCCTCGCTTCGGATTGCTTGAAGTCCAGCAGGTGCAGCGAGCCCTTGGGAAACGACGGGTCGATGCCGCCGCGCGCGCCGATTTCGAGGTGGCGATTGCGAAGCCGGAAGTTCGAGGTGCGTACGTCGTTCTCGTTGCCGCTACCCAATTGAACCAGCAACGTGGGATAGAGCAGCATGCCCTTCTGGTGAGCGCGGTCACAGACGATGCGGAGGGGATCGTGGCCGGAGTCGATGAGCATGCGCGCGTTCTGGTGGGCGCGCCGGAAAATCGTGTGGGGCCACTTCTCGACGCGGTGCCCCCAGAGCTCGCCCACCTTTGTGTCGTGCAACACGGTCCGGCCGTCTCCCATCCCGAACATGATGGCCTGCACCGGGGTGCCAACCAGTTCGTCGACGGCCGCCTCGTACTCTTCCTTCTGCATGGGCGGCTCATACATGTAGATGAGCGGGTGGCGGCCATCGTGATAGAACATGATCTTCGGCCGCTGGCGTGCGCCGCTGGCTCTCACTTCTGGCGTCTGCGCCATCGCCACGGGCAACGCGCCAGCGGCTCCGGCCGCGGTCCGGTGAAGAAAGGATCTACGTCTCATGTTCTGCGAACCTTGTATACAATCGGTACATATGGTTGTACCATAACGGATGATGTTCGAACTCAAGAGCATGCATTCTTTCGCAGTTGCCTCGACATTTGCCGTACTCGCCGGTTGCGGATCAGGCGGAGGCGATGGATGGAAGTCGAAGAACGCCGAGGTGATCGCGGGGCACAAGCTGACGCTGCGGGAGCGCCCGATCCCGCCAACTGGCGTGGATCTCCGCTTGGACGGCGGCAAGGTGTACGGCTCGAAAGACGTTCCACTGATCAATCTTGCCGATGGCGTGACGGCCCGCCTGGCCTGGGGCAGCGGAGCCTTGCTCGAACAACTCGAAATGAAGCCCGGCGCAGTGTATCCGGAACTGGCGATGACCGGGGAGGTCATCACCGTGGTGGAGAAAGGCGAGGCGGCTGCCACCGTCGACGGCAAGGCGATCGAGCTTCGCAAAAACTCGATCCTCTATCTCACCGAGGGCATGAAGCGCACCCTGAAAGCTGGCGCCGCGGGTTTTCAGGCGTTGGATGTTTTCTCGCCCGTCAGAGCGGATCACCTTGCGCTGGCGGGTGGCAAGATCCCGGGCACGGAGGGGGGCAAGTTCCCTGACCAGGGTATCCAACCGTCCTTGACTCCGGCAGTGGCATACAACCTGGAAGAGTTGCAGTTGACGCCTCTCACGCCAGTGCAGGAGGGCAATTCATACAAGCGGCATGGCGCGAGTGCTCGCCTGGTGTGGGGCCGCAACGCGATGCTGAGTCTCCTGCGCATGGATCCCGGCGCCACGTTTCCGCACCACACTCATCCCGAAGAACAATTGATGATCGCCCTGCGCGGCGCTCTGACGCAGGGAGTGATGGACGGCAGGTACCCCATGGATGGCGTGAAACGGAGCATCAACTTCCTGCCCAGCCAGATGGTGCACTCGGCGGTGATGAGCGAGTTCGGAGCCGACGCGATGGACATCTTCTGGCCCGTCCGGAAAGACTACATCGAGCGCCAGCAAAAGCAGTTGTCGTTGTATCGCGAGGTCATCGCGCCGGACGCTAAGCCGGTAAAACTGGCGGAGGGCTTCACATTCTCCGAGGGCCCCACGTGGATCTCGGGCAGGCTCTACTTCTCCGACATGTTTTTCAAGGATCCGAAGAACGGCGATTGGACCGGAAGCCCGGCGCAGAGCCGGACCATCGTCATGGAGCCCGGCGGAAAGTACAAGGAACTGGTCAAGGGAATGCAAACCAACGGGACCATCGCCTCGCGCACGGGCAATTTGCTGGTCTGCGATATGTTCGGACATCGCGTGATCGAGGTGGACAAGACCTCGGGCAAGGTCCTCCGGACGGTGCTCGACAAGGTGAATGGGAAACCGATCGACGGTCCGAATGACCTGGTGATGGATTCCAAGGGCGGCATCTACGTCACCGACCCGCAATTCACGCCGGAAAAAGAGAAGAACCAGCCGGGCAAGCAAGTCTACTACGTGGCTCCGGATGGCGCGGCTAAGGTAGTGATCCCGGCGGGCGAGTACGC
>VFZX01000682.1 GCA_016871015.1 Acidobacteriota bacterium
GATGCAGTGGCAGCAGGAAAAACGCGCCGTGAACGAACGGATGCCGCGCAGGCCCGAACCTCCGGCGCTTTCCTGTCTGTTCAAGTCTGAAATTGCAGACAGGGTTGGAATCCCGACAGTTGAGAGCCGACTGCGCGGCCTGCATCCTGAAAATCGGATTAAGGCAAACGGGACTCGCCTGCGTGTCTGGCTTGACGGAAGTTCGGCCTACGGGTGCAGTTCCAGTCCCGCATCAAGCATGGTCTCGGCGCCGGATCCGTCGTCGCCAGGGTAGCCGGCGGCAAAGGTCGGCTTTGCGACCGGGTAGATCGCGCTGCGGAGCGTGCGGCCCCTGACCGCGATGCCGTTGGGTTCCGAGAACGGCGAACGGTCGTAGTAGGGGGTTGCCACGGTGACGCGATGGCCGAGCTTCTCGAGCCCTGCGCGCACTTCTGCGCCAAAGCGCCCATCGAGCAGGACGTCGTCGGACTCGACGTGCACGCGCGGGGCCTGCATTGCGGCCTGGAGCGACATCTTGAAGTCGATATGGTTGACGATCGACTGGGTAACCGCGGTCCAGATCCGGCGGCCGCCTGAGGCGCCCAGTACTGCGTGGAGTCTGCCGCTGCGCTCGAGAATCATCGGGGTCATGTTGTTCAGGCCGCGACCGCCTGGGACGATCGAGTTAACGGTCCCCGGACCCGGATAGAACCAGCCCATGGCATTGTTCATCATCACGCCAACACCCGGTACGACGACTCCCGAGTAGCCCATGTTGGTCTGCGTAAGGCCGACCGCGTTGCGCTTCCGGTCCACCACCGTGATGTGCGTCGTACCTCCGTCCGGCGGGGCGCCCGATGGTGCCGGGAAGCCGGAGGGCTTTCGGCGTCCCAGCGCCTTCCACGGTTCGCCCGCAACGGCCGCCCCGGCCGACTTGAGGTTGATGGTCGCGGCGCGCGTCGAGGCGAAGTCACGGCTGCGGAGCACATCGAAGCGGGCCTCGGGATGATCTCCAAGGAAAGTGAAGCGATCAGCCGCGGCGCGCCGGATCGCCTCGATCACGAGATGGAGCGCCTGGACGGACCCCCAGGCGTGCCCGGACAGTTCGTGGTGATCGAGGATGTTGAGGATCTCGGTGGCGGTGGTGCCCGCGTTCGGGCCGGGCATCGCGAAGAAGTTGAATCCCCGATACGTTCCCGGTATCGCCTGCTCGTAACGAGTCGGCGCGTAAGCGGCGAGGTCCGCTTCCCGGATCACGCCGCCGTTGCTGGCCATGTCGCGGGCAATGCGCTGCGCGACTTCACCACGGTAGAAGCCGTCGGGTCCCTGCTGCGCAATCAGCTCGAGGGTCCGCGCATGGTCGGCCTGCACGAAGACGCCGCCAACCGGAACCGGCCCGCCGTTCGGGTAGAAGATCGGCGCGGTGCCCGGATACTGTGTCAGAAGCGCCCTGCCAGCGACGAGCGCCAGCGTGAAGTGGTGGCCGACCTTGAAGCCCTCGCGTGCGAGGCGAATCGCCGGGGCAAGGGCCTGGTCGAGCGACATCGTGCCCCACCTCTCCAGCGCGGCTGCCATGCCAGCCGCGGTCCCCGGCACGGCGACGGAGGAGTGGCCTCTCTGGTTTGCCTGGCCCTTGACGCCGGGCCACGCGAACTGGCGTGAGAATCTGACGTCACCGGCGCGCGGTCGGTCGCGCTGGTCTTCGAGTTCGTACATGTCCGGACGCGCCCCGGAGGCCGCTCGCATCCCGAAGTCGATCGCGCCGGTCTCGCCCGATGCATGGCGCACGATCATGACGCCGCCGCCACCCACCCCGTTCATGAGCGGCTGCAGCACGCCCATCGCAAACGCGGTCGTGACCGCCGCGTCGACTGCGTTGCCACCGCGTTCCAGCACCCCGGCGCCGATTCGGGCTCCCAGTGGGTGCTGGGCCACGACCATGCCACCCGTGACCGAAAGCTCCTCGTGCGCGAGTACCGGCCGGCTGACCTTCAACTGAACCTCCGGATCTCTGGAAATCTGGACCGATGATAAGCTACCGCCGCATTCACGGCGTCACTCAAGCAGGGACTTCCAAACCACATGAAGATCACAAAGATCGAAACGATCACGGTCTCCAACG
>VFZX01000683.1 GCA_016871015.1 Acidobacteriota bacterium
AAGGGAACGTCTACTACAACTACTACGCCACGCAGGTCATGCACCACTTCGGCGGCGAGTTGTGGGAAAAGTGGAACAAGGTGATGCGCGAGCGGCTGATCGCCACGCAAAGCAAGAACGATCACGAGGCGGGTAGCTGGTTCTTCAAAGGGGGAGACCACGGCGCCGAGCGCGGCGGCCGCCTCTATATCACCTCGCTCTGTTGCATGACGCTCGAGGTCTACTACCGGCACCTCCCCATCTACGGCAAGAGCTCGATCGAAGGCGATTTCGACGAAGCGGCCGAAAAGCCGAAGTCAAAGTAGCCGCGACCACTAGCCCTCTATGAAGGCTCGTTGCGTGTCAACGGTTGCATCGGTGTTTCCCTTCCTCTATCCGAGCATCAGGCGAAGCCTTAGCCCATTTGGGTTTTTCGAAAGTTGGGGAAGACTGCCCCATCCGAGGACGAGCGGTGTGGCCGCCCAGGGCTAGTTCGAGCGCGTCTTCCTCCGGAATCCGATGGTTTGGTTGATGGTGCGCGAGCCTCCCGCGAGCCCCTTCCGTCTTCGCCGTCGCGTCGGCCTTCACTCCTGCTGAGGTCGATGCGATGGTGGAGACGGAAGGGGCGGTGCCCCTTTTGTCGAGCCCGAGTCGAGGTCCGACTCGCGGCGCAATTCGTGATGCAGCCAACGGACCCAACGGTTGGCGACCGCCGCGATCACCACGTTCTTGGGTTTTCCGCGCCGCAACATGCCATAGGCCAATTCGGCCCAACGTCCCGAAATCCGATGGATCAATCGATGGGCCAGCTCGATCAGCACGGTCCGCAGCTCGGGGTTGCCCGCCTTGATCAGTCCCGCGTCCGCCTGACGGGCGCCGCTCGAGGCATTGCGCGGCGTGACTCCACAGAAGCGTGCCAATTGCTTGCCAGTCCGGAAGCGATCGAAGCGACCGATCTCGGCCCGCATGGTCACCGCCGTCACCAATCCCACTCCCGGTAAGGTCAGCAATCGCGCGACGAGCGGGTCGTCGACTGTCATCGCCACAATCTGCGCTTCGACCGCCTGGAGGCGGCCCGCCAGTGAGGTCAACTCCTGCAGATGATCGTCCAACACCCAGCGATCGCTGGGGGCCAGCTGCGCTTCCTTCCGAAGCCAGGTGAACCAGGCCAACGTCCAAGCGTTGGCTTTGAGACAGCGCTGTCGATTCTCGCGGAGCAAGCCGCGAACCCGCAGTTTCACGTCCTTGCGGCGACGGACCAATTGCGCCCGGTGGCGCACCATCCGCCGCAACTGCCGTGTTGACTCGGGCGCCAGCCAAACGGTCGGCAAGTAGTTCACTCGAGCCAAGTCGGCCAACAATTGAGCGTCTCCCAGATCGTGTTTGTCCGGCGACCGCTTGAGCCTGGCGACATAGCCGGGATGGGCCAGTTCCACCGGCAGCTTCTGCTCGACTACTAACTCGTCGGCCATGTCGGCGGCGCCGCAGCAGGCCTCGATAGCAACGCGTCGCGGCTGGCCGTAACGCCGCATCGCCGCGGCGACTGCCGCCGCATTGTTGTCGACCGCTCGATTGAGTAGTTGCCGCCCTTCGGCGTTCAACACGCATACCTGCACCGAATCCTGGTGGTAATCAATCCCGACAAAAACTGGTACACTGGACATGCTCGTTGCTCCTTGAATGGGTTTTGGGCTTAACCACTCGATTAAACCCACGGAGCAACGAGCCTTCATCCCCATCCGAGGCGCAAGCCGAAGGGATCTTGCCAGGTGGCTTGCTCGCGCGAGTGTGGGAAATCCTCACCGGCGCCTCCCTTCGCTGGCGCTTCGGGCTGGTATTGCGCGGCGGATCGTCGTGTGTAACTCCTGCGTTGCCTCACTAGTTGTTAGTCGAAGGTACTCTCTCACCAGATCCGTTCTCCGCGTCTCGGCGTCTCCGCGGTCAATCTCTCAGTGCATCTTCGACAGGTCCACCGCCAGCGACTCGCGGTTGGGGATCTGCTCGTCGACGACCCGGCCGTCGCGGAGGATCACGATCCGGTCGGCCATGGCCGCGTGGCTGGCGTCGTGGGTGACCATGAAGATCGTCTGCTTTTCTTGATCCACGAGGGTCCGCAA
>VFZX01000684.1 GCA_016871015.1 Acidobacteriota bacterium
CTGGAGGCCAAAATCGGGAATCCAAGGCGTTCCGGCAGCCTGGCAACGAAAAATCGTGCTACGCAACAACCACACTTCGACCGGCGGCGATGAGCGTTCGCCCGTCAATTCTCGGACAGGCTCCTAGGTGGACGGGATGGGCGACCGCGAGGTCCACACCCAGGGCGCATGCTACGGCCACATGTTCGTGATGCTCGCCCACGGCGCGTCCTCGAACACCCAGTCCAAGCTGTACAGCCAGTTCCTGCCCCACGGCATGGCGGGCATCGGCGTCCACAAGGCCGCCCGGATCTTCTACCACGCGACTACGGGTTACTTCGTCGGTGGAATCACGCCGTCTTTCGCGTTGATGCGCACCGCCTACCTGTTCGCCGCGGCCGACCTCTACGGAGCCAATTCGCTCGAATACAAGGCGGTTCAGAACGCGTTTGCCGGAATCAATGTCGGACAGCCGGCCAGCGACAGCGAAGTGCCTGAAGTCAGCGTCGGCCCGATCACTGTTCATGCCAACGAAATGGCGCTTCGCGCCTTCGTGACCTCTGAAGACGACTCCGGTGTCTCCTATCTGAGCATGAACGTAGCCAGCCGGATCCAGCCCAAGGTGCCGGGCGGCTTCTTCAGCGGATGGGTGGACCTGTGGGACCTGAAGACCGGTGAGTACGAGTTCCGCGCTGTGGGCACCGACCGTGCGGGCCGCCAGGGAACCGGCGTCAAGAAGTTCGACTTCCCCGCCGTGAACCAACTGGCGAAGAACGGCGGATTCGAATCGGGCGACGCCGACCGGACCAAGACAGGCGACGTCTCGATCGAAGTGAACCGTCCCAACGCCTTCGCCGGACAGTCCTCGGCCATTATCAAGACCGGGACCCTCAGCCAGACCATCAGCATCCCTGCCGGCGCCACGTCGGCCTCGCTGAGCTTCCGCCTGCGGGTCACCAAGAAGTTCTCGCCAGGACAAACCTTGCAGGTGCGCCTGTTGTCGGCCGGGGGCCAGCTCCTTCAGGTGCTCAACGGATACAGCTCCAACTACGACACCGACAACGGCTTCGACAACGACTACAAGCGGGAGACGTTTGACCTGAGGTCGCGCGCGGGCCAGACCGTTCAGATTTCGTTCGTGAATGCGGCCGCCGGCGGGGCGGAGTTCCGGATCGACCAGGTGAGCGTCGTCTACAACGCGCGGCTTTCGGCCACCTTCGACGTTGTGGTGGATGAGGGCGAGGGATCGATCATCACCACCGCCCAGGATTTCCGCCACTTCGCTCCGGGTGAGATTGACGCGATGTACTTTGACTTCGGTCCTGGCAATCCGGTGCGGGTTGACCGGGAGCCATGGGAAGCCGTGCGGTCCACCGACGGCATCACGAAGAACACGACATACCGCGCGGGCGTCCAGATCCGGAATCCCTTCAACGAGGTGGTGCTTGAGCGTACGGAGGACTACACGGTGCGTAACGTCAACCAGTTGGTCCGGAATGGGAGCTTCGAGGAAGGTGACGACGGGTGGTCCCAGACCGGGAATCCGGTGTTCGGCTTCAATCCGAACTTGAGCTTCCTGGGCACGCGGCTGCTCTTCATGGCGGGACGCGGTGTACAGAACACTCAGGTTGTCCGGCAACGGATCACGATTCCGCCAACGGCGAACTCAGCGTCGCTGTCGCTGCGGCTGCGGATCGTGCGGACGATGACCGGGCAGAGCACCGGAGACTCCGGCGATCACTTCCGCGTGCGGATCCGCGACACCACTACCAACCTGCCGATCCTGCAAGAGCTGGCTCACTATACCGGTGCCACGCCGACTCCGATCAACATCCGGCACAAGGACTACGGCAAGATCGTGTTCCCGATGAACGCCTATCGCGGACGCTCGGTGATCCTGGAGTTCGAGTCAATCGAGAACGGAGCGGTTCCATCAACGTTCTATGTTGACGCGGTGAGTGTGACCTACCGTGAACTGTGCGAACCGGAGACATCCTTGACAAGTGTGCCGGTGGGCGGTTGACACAAACGAAGGGTAACCGGGGGACAGCGGTTAAGCTGGGGGATGCCCTGGCGAGAGGTGAGCCGCATGGACAG
>VFZX01000685.1 GCA_016871015.1 Acidobacteriota bacterium
CTCCATGGCGGATCTCTCTCGTTGCGGTCAGCCCGCATTTGAGGGGTCTCCCGCACCGGATCGTGGCGAAGAGCCGGAATCCATTTGGCTTTGTGTGGTCTCGTCCCTCGACAAAATGCGGCCACCGCGCTCTGCGAGTACGCCCGGCAGGGCGTTTTCGGTGGCAATCTTGCTGACATCTTGCCCCGTCTCGGAGGTAAGCCCTTCTCCGGCTCGCGCCGAAGTCAGATCATTCGCCACCGAAGCAGAAGCATGGGCTGCAACGACCCGCCGGCAGGATGCCAGCGGCCCAAGCCCACCATCGTCGCGGGCCCGAAGGCCCTCGACCATGTTCATGTGAAGAGCGTCCAGTCTTGCACCCTTCGGAATCCTGCTGCGCGCCATCACGCCGCGACGCGCAATGATGATGGCGGCATTCGAGTCGGCATGGCTCGAATAGCCGCAAGCTTTGCATGTGAAAGTGTCTCGATCCGCGCGGTTGGCTGCCTCGCGATGTCCGCAGGCCGCGCATGTCTGAGATGTGCCGGCTGCCAGGACATCGCGTGGCGTTGCCAGTCCGGCCATCGGCAGCTTGTACGCAAGAAGCTGCTCAAGCTTGCCGAGCTGTGCCTTCTTGAGCACCTTCCGCCAGCCGCCCTTCCGAACACCTTTCGCGCGTGGAGCTGTTATCGAGCGCTTCAACTCGCCGAGCCGTTCGAAAACCACCTCCGCCGTGTGACGCTTGGCGAGCGCGACGATTTCGTTGGCCAGACGGTGCAGCCCATCGTCCACGGCGCGGACATGTCGAAGTGTCGACCATCCGCGCCTGCGCTGCTCTCGCCGCCGCCTTTGCTCTGCCAGTTCAATCGCAGCTCCAATTTCGGTGCCGGCAGGCTGGGGTACGGCGAGGACGGCGCCGGATTCCTCTACGACGGCGGCGACCGCAGGATGTACGCAGCCCCGATCGATGCCCAGGGTCCGGCCGGACGGCGCGACCGGTCGGAGCGTAAACTCGAACTGCGCGCACATGAACCAGCGCTCGGCACGACGAAGGATGAGTGCCGACTTGAGACGCGCCTTGCCGGACAGAAACTTGTTTTCGTGCCAGCGAGAGCACCCGACAGGGACCACCAGCACGCTCTTCCGCTTGCTCGTGTTGACGATCTCGCCCGTCGTCGCGTCAAAGCCGCCGTTGATATTCGCTTCACGGGACCTGCCGTCTTTGGCACGCAGTACATTGAGGATCGCGGCGATACGACCTGTGCCGTCGCGCACAAGCTGACAGTCCCTCGATCGGACGAGCACGAAGGGACGAATAGGGAGGCCGCGCGCGATCCTCGCCAGCTCGTCGCGCGCGTGCCTCTCATCCTCGATGCTGGTGGAGGAGGCCAGTTGCAAAAGCGCCGCTGGCCGGTCCGTCGGGGTAACAAGCTTCGGTCTCTCGGGCCACGCAGCCTCGTGTCCGTCCGCCACCAGTCCGACGAACGACCCGATTGCCTGGCCGATATCGCGTGCGATCCCAGCCGCCACGCTTTCGACCAGACCAGCCGAAGTCGCCTGGCGGGCTGCCTCCGCCTCGATCCTCCACGCCTCTGCGCGGCGCGTCTTACGATCAGCCGTCGTTAGTTCCATCGCCGTGGCGCGGTGACGCTCCAGCTGGTTCCAGAATATGGCCTCGGCGGTCGCACGCACCCGCTCCAGCGCAGCCGCCTTCCGCCGCGTCGGCCGCAGCTCGAATACGGCGGTCAGGTATTGGACCGGCGGCTTGGGAATGTAGGTGGCGGGTTCCGACACCTCACTAAGCTAGCGGGCATGTGGGTGAGGGGGAAGCCGGCCCGGCCCTGTGCAGGCTGTGCATTCTGGGGACCGAAACCGAACCCTGTGCTTCCCCAGCGCTTCCCCGAAATGACGATCAAAATCGTCAAGGGCCCGGCCATCTTATATCTTGTTGTTTGGGTTGGAAATTTTGGTGCCGGGTGAGGGGATTGAACCCCCGACCTTCGGTTTACAAAACCGCTGCTCTACCGCTGAGCTAACCCGGCGACGGCCCGTCGGGGCCGGTGCGGTTCTAGCGTGTTTTGCCGGCTGTCTCTA
>VFZX01000686.1 GCA_016871015.1 Acidobacteriota bacterium
TCTCTAGTGGCCAAACGTATACACTGGCGGCGCTTGCCAATTCGTTGCCAAGCCCTGTCATGGCGCTGACCGTCACCTTACCGTCGCTTTCTTCCATTGACTCCAGAATCAGCGTCACCTTCACGCCCCGCGCTGCCGCAGCTACGAGTGCTGCCGCAATGTGGGGCACCTTGTAGGCGGCGAAGGTCACGATGATGATCGAGGTCTTGGCCTGCTGGATCAGTGCCATCAGCGCCTGATCGGTCCGACGGAATGTGGACTCCTTCGACGCCGGTCCGGTCCAGACGATTTCAAGGCTCTGCCGCGCCCGGTGGAAATTGTCGGTCGAGTTTCCAGCCCGGATTGCCCATGCCAGTTCATGCGGCATAACCCTCGGTGCCTCTGTCCGCCAGTACTTCACCAAGTCGATCAAGGCCGCTCGCGCCTCCGGCTGCGCCACACCGCTGGTCAGTCCGTTCAACAATTCAGTGCCCGGCGCGTTGGGCAACTTCTCCAGTTGGTCCGCAAAAGTCTCAAGGATCGCGGAGTCCAGTCCCACCGACACCGTGACAATTCGTTGAGGTAGCTCGGCGTGGGGAGTCATAGGCTAGTCGCGCAGGAAGAAGGGCACCCGGTCCTGCTGGAACGTCCGGGCCAGCGTCGTCCGATCCAGATACTTGTTGCCGTGCTCGCAGGAGGTTTCTGGGGAGAACAGGCAGGCATGGCAGGCGGCTCCGTGTAGCGAAATTCCATCCCGCCACGGGTGATGCTCCACGCACAAGGGGTCAGAGGCGCACAACCTCACCTGCTCCAGCGTCTGGTCTAGCAACCGGCCCAAAGTCTTGGGTTCGCCCAAACTCACCAACCCACCCAGCGTACCCTCGCTGTCAGCCGCGCCGGTGTAGATCAGCACACCCTCCATTGGTCCATTTTCATCCTCTGGCTTCGCGGAGTAGATTCGCTCCCGAATGCTGGCCGCCGTATAGCCGCACTCCAGCGCGATCTGGCGCATCAACGCATGGGCCAGCGAATGCAGCAGGATGTAGCGGATGCCAAGAAACCCAGCGTCCGGGTTCTCGATCTGTCGCGCCCGACGCCATTCCCGGTGCGCCTGCGCGAAGTCCGCTTCCAGATCACTAACCTTCTTGCACCATGCGGCGATGGCATCCTCCTTGAACTGGATGAAGATGCCTTCCCCACGTACCTCGCTGGCCGGAACCCACGCTGGGGCATGCCGCGAGATCGAGGCCCGGCGGTCTTTTGGAATGTCCTCGATGTCGTTGAAATTGCCGGGCGAGTCGATCCGGGTGAAGCCAACCAACGCCCTAACCGCCCTCAACCGCTCGACCAAGACCACTCGCTCGATGAACGGCTCATAGCCTTTCGGTGCCGCCACAGCCCGCAACTGGAAATCCTGCGTGTTCCGGGCCGGATCGGGATTGGAGAAAGCCTCCCACTCGGCCACCTTCAACCCTTCCTCCTTTTCAGGTGGTGCGCTCTGCGCCCCGCGTTTCTTCTGGATAGCGACCCAGATGCCCGCGTCCGAAAATTCAGCGAATGCGGTCAGTTGGCCGATCTTGCGGAACGCCGTCACGATCTCCAGCGACGTTGCCGCCTCCAGTTTGGCCCAGTGGTAATCCACCAGTTGTTCGAGCTTCTTGCTCTCGGTTGGAACATGCAGCGCGGACAGGGTAATCGGGAACCAAGTGTTGGATGCGCCCAGCAGGATGCACCGCGATTGTTCTTCGCAGCCCTTGTCGGCGAAGTCGCGCAGGTGCGGGCGGCGGCCACGGCACTGGGGCAGCACCTGCTTGCCATCCTCGGCAAAGGCATCGCGCATCCGCCGTTTGGCTCCGCAGGTATCGCAGCTTACCTGAACCTCCGAGACGGACCCGGACACACCCCATTCCCGCAGCCGCAGGACCGGCGACGCGCAGGCCCCGCCCTGATGCACATACTCAATCCACGGAAAGTCATCCAAATGACCCTGCTCGCAGGCGACCAAGAACCGCACCGGCAGGATCGTCGGCGCGGCATGACCTTTGGGGCAGTTGGCATGAACGTACCGAGTTCTATCCGGCCTGAACTGGTC
>VFZX01000687.1 GCA_016871015.1 Acidobacteriota bacterium
TGCTCGAACCGCCCACTTCTTGCCGCCACGTGATGTTCGCGCGCCGGAACGAGTGTGGCCCGAGGCCGGGGAAGTCGCAGCCCTCGGCTGCCGCCGCCTTCTTGAGCGCCTGACGTACTCCCGAATCCCAAAGCGGAAGGCCGCTGCCGTCGTTCCGAACGAAAACCCACTTGTCGGGCTGTGCCTTGTCCGCGACCGCCTTCGTGCGATAGCGGTCCACCAAATTGCCCAGCGTAAGAGGCCGCTTGCTGGTCTTCGATTTCGGATCGTCAATGTCGCCTCGCCAATTGCGCTGCACAACGTGGACGATGCCATCCTTGAGATCGACGTGCTGCCACGTAAGGCCCAGGATCTCCGAGATCCGCGCGCCGGTGGCAAGCGCGGTTTCGACGATGAGCAGGTTGGGGTCGCTCAAGCGCGCCAGCACCTTGACCGTTTGTTCCTCGGTGAGAATCCGCTCCGGCCGCACAGTCCACTTCTCGCCGATCTTGACGCGCGACATGGGATTGCGCCGTCCTTCCGGCCAGTAGCCCCACTCCTCGGCTTTCGTGTAAATGCCGGACATGATTCCGCGCAGGTCGTTCATCATGTGCCAGGAATCGCATGTGTCAAAAAGCCACTGCTGAACTTCATCAGGATTGATCTCGCATAACCGGCGCGCGCCCCACTGCGGGACGATGCGCTGTTCGAGGTGGATGATGTACTTCTCTCGGGTCGGCTTCGCCAGTAGGAAGTGCCCGGCGACCGCCGCTTCGACGTGCGCGGCGCGGTATTTCTCGACCATCTTGCTGAAGAGCGCCAGTCCGTCCGCGATCTTCTCTTGCACGGTGGGCTTGTTGATCTTCGCGAGGAATTTGTCGCGCTCAACTTCCGCCTGCCTCTTCGTGAGCTTGTTCTCGCCCTTGCTCGGACCGATAGTGTTGAACTTCCGAATGGCCTTCGTTGAGCCATCCGCTTGCAGGACGTCTTCCCGATAGCGGAAATACCAGTACGAGCCTCCGCGATCCGTTCGCTCGTGAACACCGGGATGCTGAATCCGTATTCTCAACTGCAAACCTCCAGTTAGCGCCTGAAGGTTACCGTCGTTCAAAAGCATCAATCAAGTCCCATGTATTGCATCACTTGCATTCAGATCACTGCCGCCATTGAGGACTCTCTCTGGCAGACGTACAGAGTGTGCCTGGCACGCGTCATCCCCACGTAGAAGAGCCTGAGCACGGAGTCTCGTTGGGGTCCGTGCCTCAGGTAGGCAGCGTCACCGGCTGGGCTCAGATCCGGAAAGAGAAAGACGACATCCGCCTCCCCGCCCTTCACCGAATGGATGGTTCCGACGGTGACGCGGGGCGGTTCCTCCAACGCGCTTGGCCCGCGAGCGAGCGCGACGGCAAGCGGAAATCGCACGCGACCATGGAGTGCTGGTGCGATGCGCCGGGACCACCATTTGAGTAGCTGCCGGGAATCGCTGGAGGCTGCCAGCAGAGACTCAGCCGCCGAGCACTCGAACAATTCATGGAGCCGCTCGGCCGTCACAGGAAGAGAATCATCGGCTTCCCCGATCCTGGTCATGGCGCCCGGCCTGAGCGTACCTTTCGGCGCCAGCCACTCGGCCCATAACTTGAGGTCGCGGTGCGTCCACGGATGGTCGCCAACCAGCGAGAGAATGCGGTTTACCGAGGACCCATTGCGACCCCGGCGCAGCGGATTCCAGTAGCCATGGGATTTCCGGTACTGGTTGTGAAAGGGGATGCCTTGTTGCCGCAGCACCGCGATCATGTGCGAACCGGAGACATCCTTGACAAGTGTGCCGGTGGGCGGTTGACACAAACGAAGGGTAACCGGGGACAGCGGTTAAGCTGGGGGATGCCCTGGCGAGAGGTGAGCCGCATGGACAGCAAGGTCGAGTTTATCGAAGATTGGCAGGCAAACGACCTGTCATTTTCAGAATTGTGCCGGAAACACGGGATATCGAGGCAGACCGGGTATACGCTGGTGGACCGGTTCCGTGTGGAGGGCTGGGATGGCCTGCAAGAGCGGAGCCGTGCCCCCCACCACAGTCCGGCCGCCA
>VFZX01000688.1 GCA_016871015.1 Acidobacteriota bacterium
GACGACGGCGTTGGGTTTTTCCTTTAAGTTGTCCAGGACGAGGCGGCCTTGGAAGGCGGTGTATCCAGGGACCCCCGCATTGATCGCTTTGATGCCGAGCGCCTTGCCAACGAGAGAAGGGAAGGAAGCGTCATCGGTTACCGGGATTCCGAACGTGCAGGAATCACCGAGGAACACAACACTGGGAACTCCCGGCGGCGCATTGGGCGTGACGCGCCGGCCGGCTGCATCTGTCGAAACGAGAAACGGAAACGTCCGGCCGGGCAGCTTCTCGGCGGCGCGGACTGCGTTCAGGTTCGGCTTAAGCCTCCAGAACAGGGTCCAATCGGCCTCGAATATCTTGTCCGTGCCCGGAAAGACCTCGAGGTTCATGCGCAGGAACTCGAACCGCGGATTGGAATCCTGCGCGAGACAGACCGCCACGATGAACAGCAAGTACCAGCGCATGCATCACCGTTTGGCGAGGAATCGCATCAACTCGTCCGGATCATCCGTCATCAGGCCCTCCATGCCGAGGCCGAGGGCGGCGCGCCATCCGGCGGCGTCATTGATCACGTTCGAGACAATCTTGAACCCGGCGGATTTCAACTGCTCCACCTGCTCTTTTGTAGTATCCGCCACTCCGAGCATGAAGTAGTCCGCCTTGTGCTTGCGCCCCAGCGGCAGGTAGTCCGGCTTGAAACGCCGCGCGTTCACCAGACACGTGGCGGCGCGCGGCTCCATGCGCTTCATGGCGTCGAGCGTGCGATAGTCTCCCGACTGGAGAATCAACCGGTCCTGCACCTTCCGCAAGCGGACAGTCTCGACGATCAGCTTAACGAACGCCTCCGGGTCGGCGAAGTCCGGCGCACCATCTTTCGCCATCTTGGTCTCAACGAGGAACTTGGTTTTCGCTGGAAAGGCGGCCAGCACCTCGTCGAGCGTGAGGATCTTCTCACCCGGCGCGAGGGCTTGATGCGGGAACTTCGGGTCACGCCACGATCCGCAATCAAGCCGCCGGATCTCGGCGAAGTCAAGTCCGCGGATCGCACCGAACGGGAACGCGTTGCCGCCGGGCAACTGGCAAAGCGGCGAGTGGAGAGCCAGATCGTGATGTACGGCAAGTTTTCCGTCGCGCGTGGGGACGAGGTCGAACTCGAGGACATCGATTCCGGTCTTCACCGCGTGCCGGAAAGCGGCCATCGTGTTCTGCGGCTGCCGCGCCATTCCGCCGCGATGGGCGACGGTGAACTGCGCGGCGAGCGGGGTGGCGGCGAGGGCGAGGAAGGAGACAATCCGGTGCATTCGCTCTTCCCGATTTTCACCCATCGGGCAGCCCCTTGGATAGGCCCGGTTACCGGTTGACCGCCTTCAGCTCGCCCGCGAGGCTCCCAGATTGGCCAGCGCCCGCGACAGAGTCGCACCCACGGCTGGCTTCAAAGCCTTCACCGGAAACGCTTGATGCGTCGTGGCGGGCCTCGGTTTGGCCTCTTCCTTCGGCTTCAGGAAAGGTCTGATACTGGCGGCGTCAGGGCGGTTGGCTTCCAGGTAGTCCATGCCTTCGACGGTGATCACCAGGTTGCTCTTGTCGTCACTGGTGACCAGGCCCTTCTGTTTCAAATACCAGGTGCAGAACGTGAGTTCCAATCCGGAGAATGTGGTCAGCGTTTCAATCAAACGGATCGGGATGCCCGGGGTGCGCGGACTCTGCTTCCGCCGGTCGTAGAGCATTGAAAGCAGGCACATTCGCCTTCCAGTATCCTGGCCCATCCCGGCAAGGAACTCATCGGGATCGAAGTTGACCGGGATGTCTTCGACGCCTCCGCTCTTCACCGAATCGTACGCCTTGCGGGCAGCCGGATCCGACAGCGTCTCATACGCCGTCGTGACCGCTTCGTACTTCTCTTTGTCGCCGCTCTCCTTGTTGTTCGGATGGTACTTTGCGGCCAGTGCCGAATACGCCTGATGGATTGCGTTGTTGGTGGCCTTGGCGTCGACGCCAAGAATCCCGTAGTGGTCCACGAATGCGACAGCAGGAGCGCCCATAGGAGTCGTATCGGCACCAGGCGGTCCGGCC
>VFZX01000689.1 GCA_016871015.1 Acidobacteriota bacterium
GACGCCGAGCTTCACGCCCGAGCCGATCGCTAGGCCGAGGCCGGCAGCGGCAGGTCGAGCGACGTGGTGCGGCGCAGCTCGCGGCGGTGGGTCTTGTCGTCGAACGGGCGGGCGCGGTGCATGGTGCAGCGATTGTCCCAGATCACGAAATCATGCGGCCGCCAGACGTGGCGGTAGACGAACTGCGGTTGCGTGGCGTGGTCGATCAGGTCGCGCAGCAGCAGGCGGCCTTCGGGCACCGGCCAGTCGACGACATGGGCGGCGTGCGAGGCGAGATAGAGGGCGCGGCGGCCGGAGCCCGGGATGGTGCGCACCAGGGGATGGACGGCGCCCTCGAGCTTGTCCTTCTCGTCGTCGTTGAAGTCGAAGCCCAGCACATGGCGGGAATAGACGATGGAGTGAAAGACGCGCAGGCCGTCGATCGCGGCGCGGGTCTCGGCGTCGAGCGCATCGTAGGCGGCGCGCATGTCGGCGAATTCGGTGTCGGCCCGCACCGGCGGCACGACGCGCGCCGACAGCATCGAGTAGCGGCCCGGCGGATCGACGAACGAGGCGTCGGTGTGCCACAGCCGGTTGGCGAGCGAGGAGGCGCGCATGCGATTGCCGGCGTCGCGGATCCTGCCCTCCTTGTCGACGTTGGAGACGTCGGCCAGCGCCTCGTTGCCGAAGCGGTTGCCGCCGATCGCCGAGGACGAGGTGCGGGCATGCAGCGTGCCGTCGAAGCGGCGGGCGAAGTCGAGCTGCTCGTCGTTGGTGAAGGCCTGATCGCGGAACACCAGCACGGCATACTTGTCCATGCCGGCGCGGATCGCCTCCAGCGTCTCGCGATCATGCACCCGGCGCAGATCGATCGCGCCGACTTCGCCGGCGAAGACGGGCGTGAGCGGGGTGATGGCGATGGGCATGGCGGGCTTCCGTGGCGGGGGGTGTGGGGAGCATCCTGGGGCAAGAGCGCGGGGCGGCCAAGGCGGGAATCATTGCGCCCCGTTGTACTTGGGCGAGGCCGAATGGACACAAGAGCCCGCCGCCTCCGTCGAGCGCATCTTACGTTCGCTCATTTTCGACTTCTTTAGCCACAAGGCCGATGGCCTCGACCCGTCCTATGACGCGATCGCGTGCGCCGCGGGCTGTTCCGGCCAATCCGCTAAACGGGCCACAGTCCATCTTCGTGACCTCAAAACCCTGGACTGGGAACGTTAGACGGTCGCGGCTCGACGCCACTTCGCCCCGGCGCTCGGACATGGAATTTCTTGAAACCCCCTTCGCTGCGGTTCGCGCCGTATGCCCCTCCCGCGATCGCACCCTTCGGGCAAGGACGTGTGATGGTCTTGCAGGCGCAAGAGTTTCTTCTGAACCGGACCACCGGACAAATGATTCCCTACATGGTTGGTACGGATGCCAAGGGAGCCCCGACGAACCAAGTACAAATCTACTACGATAGAGCGACTGGCGACGTGAAGACGATGTTCCCCGTTCCAATCACGGGAGGCCAGGGTCCACAGGGATTCAACGGCAACTCCGGGTCGGAATTCGTTCCCACCAGCATTCCGACGGCGTCGGGAAATTTGACGGAATCGAGCGAGAACTACTTCACGTCAACGGCCCCAGGGGCGACGGCGCCTAGTCTGTCGTCGAGCCCAAAGTAGGAGCGTTGACAGCAGGTAGGTCGCTGAGGTTGCCCGCCCATGGCCAGCATTGACGCTGGTGATATCGACGATAGCGGCAGCTCCAGCAGGCAACATGCTTTTGCCAGCCACAATCTCTCGTCTGCCGTATGCCTTCCGTGGATATGGCTTTGCACCATCCGTCAGGCTGCCCTACGCTTCCTGATCGCTGAGCGCAGCGTTGCGTTGATGCGGGTCTGCCAGCCGGGGCCGAGGGCTTTGAAATGCTCGAGTACCTCCGCGTCGAGGCGCAGGGTCGTCGAGATCTTCGGGTTCTCCGACTTGGGACGCCCACGCTTGACCGGCGCGGCATCGACCTTCGCCTTCCACCTCCGAGACGACAGGTCCGGTGCCTCGTCCGGATCAGCGACCGCGGCGACCCT
>VFZX01000690.1 GCA_016871015.1 Acidobacteriota bacterium
GAGGTATTGACAATCGCGCGGAGAAGGTGTAAGGTGAAGATCGAGCCGCACCCGCCCTTGATAAGTGTCAAGCAAGAATCCAGGCTAAAGTGTCAAGGATGTGTCCGGTCGCGCAATCCCACCCATCAGTTGCCGCTCTCAATCGAACTATTCTACAAGGATCCGTGGTATGCGGACCTGGCAATTGCTCAAGCAGCAGGAGATGGACGAAAGGATTGCTGCCGAACGTATCCGGAACGAAAGGACTCGCGTTCCGAGACATGGACTATCCTTTACCGATTTCCGTTCCGGAATCTGTGGTTCATGATAGCGATGGCTTTGGTCTGGGCATTCACCGGACCGGTGTTGGAATCGATCCGGCGAGGACCGCGTGACTGGTTCGTGATGACACTGGCAGCTCTCCCCTGGCTCGGCATGGTCATGTTCGCACGCCTCGGCAAGCAGAGGTTTCTTGCAGACGAAGAGACATTTCTGAAGTGGTTGGGCCTTGCATGCCGGTGGGTTTTCTGTGGCCTGGGGCTGGCGGGCGCGCAACTGGCGGCCGGGTACTGCCTTGGGAGTCTCGCGATTCGATGGGCGGAAAACGGCCAATACGTGGAGGGCAGCACGTGGTTTAGCGCACTGGTGTACGCCATTGTTGGCGGCCTGGTCACCTGGCCTGTGATGGCCGTATATCTCGTGCTCTGCACGCTCATATTCGACCGGCACCACAACGAAGCGTTCTCGGCGCTACGCTCAGAGCGATGGAAGAACTTCTTGCGGCTCACTTTAGACAAAAAGGGAAAAATGACCGTCCACGCGGTGGGTCTGGACCAGCCGAACGAGGTGCCGTGCGGCTCGATGCCGCACCTGATCGAGCGGTTCGACATCTAGTCTAATTCTCGGACTCAGGCTCGCCGCTCAGCGGAACCATGCCCCGCTGGATCGCGAACCGGACCAGATCGCCGATGCTTCGCAGTTGGAGTTTTTTCATGATCCGGCTCCGGTGCGCGTCCACGGTGTAGACACTGATGTTCAACTCGGTGGCGATGTCCTTTGACGTCTTGCCTTCCGCCAGCATTTGGAGAAGTTGCCTTTCCCGCGGGGTGATCAGATCAATCGGGTCACTGACGTGCTTCTCATAATCGGCCAGCACGGTGGCGGACACGCCGGGGCTCAGAAACGCTTCTCCGCGGGCGACGGCTCTCACCGCCGTCACCAGATCGCTGTCAATGGAGTCCTTCAACAGGTATCCCTTGGCCCCAGCCCGCAAGGTCTCGCGCACGTACGGCGCGTCCTTGTGCATGGACAGCACCAGGACCCGGCACTCCGGATGCTCCCGCCGGATCTGCCGCGTCGCTTCCACGCCATTGAGCCCGGGCATGGCGATGTCCATCACGACCACGTTCGGCTCTAGCAGCCGTGTCTGCTCGATTCCCTGGTATCCATCGGCCGCTTCCCCCACGACAACGATGTCGGGGTGCTGGCCGAGGATCAACCGGAAGCCCTGCCGGACTACGGCGTGGTCATCCACCAACAAAACTCGGATTGGCTTGTTCCCGCCGGGTGGCCTCATCCAGTTTCACCTCCGCGACAATCGCTGCCCCTTTGGAATCCGAACGGACGTTCAACGTTCCGCCGGCCACGCGCATCCGCTCGCGCATCCCGGCCAGTCCGAGCCCCTTCCGGCCTTCCTCTGGAGCCCGGGGAAATCCCTTTCCGTTGTCGGCGACGGTCAGGCGCACCATTCCGCGCGACTTCTCCAACGAAATCTGAACGCTGGTGGCGCCTGAGTGCCGCGCCACGTTGGTGAGGGCTTCCTGAGCGATGCGGTACAGGTGCGTCTCCGTCTCTCCTCCCAGCCGCCCCTCGAACTCGGTCCGCAGGTCCACATTGATGCCGGTGCGTTGCGCGAATGATTCAGCGAGCCTCTGGAGGCTGGGGCGGAGACCGAAATCATCGAGCATGCTTGGCCGTAGCACCTGCGAGAACTCGCGAACGCTGGTGATCAAGTCCTTGACCAGCAGGGAGCAATCCTCCACCCGCGCCGCCAC
>VFZX01000691.1 GCA_016871015.1 Acidobacteriota bacterium
GTCGAGCCGAGGAGCCGTGGGCGTTTGAGTCGGCGTCAGTGATTCGGCTGGCACTCTCTCTACGGTCGCCAGCCGGGGAATCCATACCTCGCAGACAGTGTGGTTCCAGACCGACTCCACATTGAGAATGCGTACGGATTCACCGTGGGCCTGACTGAACGCCCACCCACCGGAACGACCAGTACAGATGCCGGCCACATCTCCCTGGAGTTGCATCTTTTCGGCCGGTTTGCACGCCGCTGCTCGTTGTTGGCGATCCCAATCTTGGCGATCGAGGAGAGCAGAACTGCGGTAGCGTGACTCTACGCAACCTGTTGCCAGGAGTACCGATGGTGCAGACCACCCAGGCGCGGCATGGAAATCACGACTGAAGTCGCCGATGGCTTCGGCTCCACCGGCCGCCGGTTCGGCGTGTCCTTCTCCAGGGAGTCGTGAATACGGTCGTCGTGGTGGTAGTCCACGTAATCGCGGATCAGCCGGCGCAGATGCGCTTCGTTCAGGGCGATAACGTGGTCGAGAACCTCGCGGCGGCAACTTCCCACCCATCTTTCCGCAATCCCGTTTTGCCACGGCGCCTGGACGCTCGTCCGTTTTGGTTCCAGACCAGTCGCCTTCAGAAACGCAATCACGTCAGCATCGAATTTCGAATCGCGGTCGAGGATGACATAGCGATACGGGGCGGCCTCGGGAAGCGCTTCACGCAGTTGTTGGACGACCCACTCCGCAGTCGGATGGCGGGTCACGTTGAAATGCAGGATCTTGCGGCGTCCGTGCGCGATGACGAAAAAGCAGTAGAGCAACTGGAAGGTCACCGTTGGCACTGTAAAGAAGTCGAAGGCGGCTATCACCTCGCGGTGATTCTGGAGAAACGCCAGCCACCGCTTACCAGGGTCGCCACGGCGCTGAACCCGCCGCAGATACCGGGCGACGGTCCGTTCCGAGATGACGAAGCCGAGCTTCAAAATTTCGCTGTGGATTCTGGGGGCACCCCAATCCGGGTTCTCTGCCGCCATCCGCCGGATCAACGCCCGGATCTCTTCGGTGATCTTCGGCCGACCGCCGCGCGGCCGGGAACGCCAGCGCCAGTACAGCCGAAAACCCGTGCGATGCCAGCCCACGACGGTCTCGGGCTTCACGATGACCAGGACGTCGGTCCAACGGGGCCAGAAGCGGCGGAGGGTGGTCCAGAAGAACCTGTCCAGGGAGTTCAAGGTTGGCCGCGGTCGCTTGCGTTTCAGCACCGCGACCTGCTGTCGGAGGGCGAGGACTTCGAGGGCCGTGTCGGTTCGACTGCGGAAGAAGACACGGATCACGGCGAGGATGGAGAGGATGAATTGCGGCACGAACTCACCCTTGTAACATGGCGTAACCGGGCGCTGGGAAGTCAGCCATCCTGAGCGCAACCTGCTGATTTCACGGCATCACGGCGTTTTGGCTACTACAGACAGCCGCGTCACAGAGCACACCGACAAACGTGCTCTGCACGTGCTTGCAGCATAGACCCTAATCTAGGTACGATAGTACCCGAAATGGGAACGAGAGAAGATCATTCCCTCAATGGAATTGGAGGAGCCCTCTTCGGCGCAACTCGGCAAGCCGTACTTCGAACCTTGTTCGGTCATGCCGAGCGGCGATTCTACCAGCGGCAACTCATCCGCATGCTGGGCGCCGGGACCGGCGCCGTTCAGCGGGAACTGGCGACGCTCGTTGAGGCAGGGATCGTCACCCGAACCGTGGAAGGGCGCCAAACCTACTTCCAAGCGAACGCCGACTCACCGGTCTTTGCCGAACTTCGAGCTCTGATCCGCAAGACGTTCGGGGTCGTCGAGGTCTTCCGCAACGCGCTGCAGCCCCTAACCGGCTCGATCAGATTGGCCTTCATCTATGGTTCGATTGCAGCAGGGGACGAGAAGGCGGGCAGCGATATCGACCTCCTGGTCGTTGGTGACAAGATCTCGCTCGATGACGTGGTTTCCGCCCTTAGCGAGGCGCAACAAATCATAGGGCGTGAGGTGAATCCGGCA
>VFZX01000692.1 GCA_016871015.1 Acidobacteriota bacterium
GGCTAGGCTTTGCCTACTGCCCAAGGCAAGGCAAAACCCCGGCAGTAACTATCGGGCTCTCCGAGCCTGCTTTACGAACCGACTGGCGCCCTTTTACTCCGCCACGCTGGTTCCCAATTGTGCCGCCATTTACACCGGGCTCAGCGGTAGGATAATTTGTATTTTCGTAGGATACGCGTCCGGCGCGTCGCTTGTAAACTCATTCACGTCAAACCGGGGGCGGTCGCGCCAAGGCCGGGCCCCGCCATCGCTACCGATACGCGCTAACATCGCGGGACCATGGAACGAATCACCATTTCGTTGGACCAGGATCTCGCCCAGGCCTTTGACGGTCTCATCCGTCGGAAGGGCTACCACAACCGTTCCGAAGCCGTTCGCGACATGGTGCGGGCTAGCCTGGAAACCAGCCGCCTGGCCAACGATGAAGCGCCATACTGTGTGGCGGTACTGAATTACGCCTACAACCACCACGCCCGCACGCTGGCCGAGCGCATCACAGGCTTGCAACACCAGCACCACGACCTGGTGCTGTCCGCCATGCACGTACATCTGGATCACGACAACTGCCTCGAAACCGTGATGCTGCGTGGCAAGACCTCCCGTGTGCGGGCCTTCGCCCAGTCCCTGATTGCCGAACCCGAAGTCCGGCACGGTCAACTCAACCTCATTCCGGTGGAAGTTGATCGTAGTCACAGCCACGGTCACAGCCACGATCACGGTCATGGACAGTTGCACATCCATACCCGGCCACGCACGTAAGACGGCCCCCACTGCAATCCGAAACCGGAGGAATCTATGGCCATCGCCGGCATGAACCACTTCACCGTACTGACCAGCGACTTGGAGCGCTGCAAGCGCTTCTACACGGGTATATTGGGGTTAACCGAAGGCTACCGCCCGCCCCTTACTTTTCCCGGCGCGTGGCTGTACTGCGGCTCACAGGCAGTCCTTCACGTCATCGCGGGACGGCCGCTGCCGGCAGAGGCCCAGGGCGTGATCGATCACATGGCCTTCAGCGCCGAAGACTTGCAAGCCGTCGTGAACACACTGAAGTCAAACGGCATTCAGTACGAATTGCGGCGCCAGAAAGGTCCGGAGACTTGGCAGTTGTTCTGCTACGACCCGGACGGCGCACGCGTCGAACTGGATTTTGACCGGAGCGAGCCGCAACCCGTCTGATCGCTGACGGGGACTACTTTGCGGGCGCTACGGCCGGCTTCTCTGGCGGGGTAGACGGGCTGGGCGTCTCTTTGGGCAGCTCCAGGCCGCGCTCGCGCTTGTAGTACTCCATCCAGTTGGCCACGCTGCCTTCCTGGACTTCCTCGGCGGCGTCCTTGCGGCGCTCAGCGCCAGACGACGCCATCGCCCCGACCAATACTGCGGCCAGGCCCCAGCGTAGTTTGAAGTTCATCTGCATTCCTCACGTGCGGGCACCTGACTCCACCCTCCCGTTCGACGGAGGAATTCTCGCATGCGCACCCGGCCCACAGCCAAGCGCCACAACAAAACGGGTGAGCCATTTCCGGCTCACCCGCCAACGTAGGATCGCTATCCCACGCTTGGGAGGAAGCGTTGCACGCCACAACGGTGCGATCTCCGTTCCCAATTTGGCAAGACAGTGTCCCGCGACCGAAGGCGAAGGGAAACGAACATGTTCTCATTTCCTTATGAGCACTCGTTATACTCACTGCCACTATGAACATGCAACAACTGCGCTGCATCTGCGAAGTGGTACAGCAGGATTTGAATCTCTCTAAAGTGGCCAAGGTGTTGTTCACTTCGCAGCCGGGGGTCAGCCGCCAGGTGCTCCAGCTCGAAGACGAGTTGGGCGTGAAGATTTTCGTCCGCAGCGGCAAGCGCTTGGTCGGAGTGACCGAGCCTGGGCAGGAAATCATCCGCATTGCACAGCGCATGCTGGCGGACGGTCGCGGCATGAAGGAAGTGCGTCGCGAATTCGGGCATGAAGCCACCGGCGAGCTCAC
>VFZX01000693.1 GCA_016871015.1 Acidobacteriota bacterium
GGAGGTTCGGTAAAGTTCCTCCGCTGGCAACGGGCGACCATCCGGTGGTTGTGTCCGTTGGCGACGCCGCGAGTAATAATCCGGTGATCTCAGTTCGTTGAGGCGGGCTTGGCCTGCCTGGCGAAGAAGTCGAACATAGGGCCGATGCCCGGCGGCACGATGTTGCCGTGGTTTCCACCCTTGACTTCGACGTACTCGATGTTTGCGCCCGCTTCGCGGCCAGCCTTGACCATGGCGCGCGACTGATCGACGGACACGGTCGGGTCGGCATCGCCATGGATCACGTACTGCGGAATGTGCTTGATCCTGGCCATGCGCGCTGGATTCCCGCCACCAGCGACCGGACCGAGCGCGGCGAACAGGTCCGGGTGGTTCATCGCGATGCTCCAGGATCCATAGCCGCCCATCGAGTGGCCCATGATGTAGATCCGCCGGGTGTCGATGTTGGCCGTCTTCTTCACTTCGTTGATCACGTGGAGGACGTCTTTCTCGGCGTCTCCACTGTACATCGACGTGGGATTCAGCCCCTTGGGAGCGGCGACGATCATGCCCACGCGTTCGCCTTCGCGCTTGATCATTCCCTGATAGCCGTCCATCATCGAGTCCTCGTTGCCGCCCATGCCATGGAGCGCCACCACGAGCGGCCAGTTCTTCGCGCCATCGTATTGCGAGGGGATGAACAGACGGTAGGGCTCAAGCTTGCCGGACTCCGGCGACCGGTAGACGCGCCGCGTGTCACCCGGCTTGGCGGCCAGAGGATTGGCGCCCTTCTCCAGTTGGTCCAGGATCGCAGAGGCGCGATCGAACTCGGCGTCAAAATCGTAACGGTGGGGATTCGTTTCCCCGCGCACGGCCTGATTGTAAACATCCACGGAGTACTCGGCCGATAGCGCGGCCGGTGAGTCTTTCGTCTCCAGCTTTGCCAGACGTTCCCGCAACCGCGCCAGTTGTGGATACGATGCCACCTGGACCGGCACGGTCTTGACGAAAGCCGCGCGGGCGCGTTCGGGGACAGGCTTGCCGACTTCCTGAATCCGTACGTCGAGGAAGTATCCGCCGGGCTCGACTCCGGAGAGCTTCACCTGGAGCGAGGCCGGTACCTTGTCGGGCGTGGGGGTGATCGATCCCAGGTCCTTGTCAGGCGCCGATTGGCCTCGCGCCGGACGCAGGACAGCAGCAGCCGACATCGCCGGAGTCTCGCGGGTCACGGGATAGTAGCTGGCGATCCGGATGTCCACGGCGGCGCCGGGCTCGATCACCGCTGTTTCTGGCTTGGCGTGGATGCTGGCGGCGAACTCCGCCGCTGGAGTCCACTCGATACCCGCCATCAACGCCATGCCCTGGTGGAGCATGCGGAGCGCGCCCTTGAAGTCGCCGGTCTGCCCGGTCTTACGCGCCTCGGCCAGCAGGCGGTCCGCTTCGGCTTTCTGTTCGTCCGATAACTTGGCGGAGTTCCGCTGCGTTATGTATCCGACCGAAGTCCGCAGGACCAGGCCGAAATCTTGGGCGAAAAGCACCGTGGCGGCGAGCGCCAGCAGGAAGATGCGCATAGGCTACCTCTTTCGTTTTGTTGCGTTGGTCGAGCGGCGCGCCTTTTCCGCCAGGAAGGAAAAATCGCCATCGAGCCCCGCCAGTGAGATCCCGCCGGTCTTGAGCCTGGAGTTGTGGCAGGCGGAGCAGTACTTCCAGATGAGAGCGGGATTCTGAGCTTGAGCGAATCCCGCGGGGAACAGGAGAAGGAATGGTTCGGGAAGTCCACGCATGCTCGTGGCTGTCATTCTAACAAGTTCAGGTTGCGACGAAATTTAATAGCGTGGCGGGTGAAGATTCGTCACCCGAATCTGTGCGAACCGGAGACATCCTTGACAAGTGTGCCGGTGGGCGGTTGACACAAACGAAGGGTAACCGGGGGACAGCGGTTAAGCTGGGGGATGCCCTGGCGAGAGGTGAGCCGCATGGAC
>VFZX01000694.1 GCA_016871015.1 Acidobacteriota bacterium
GCCAGGTGCGCCCCCCGGACCCGCCAGTGCCCGAAGTTCGGAAACGCCACGATCCCGCGCTTGCCCACCCGCAGCATCTCGCGCAGGACAGCGAGCGGGCGCAGCACTTGTTGCAGCGTCTGGCTCAGGATCACGTAGTCGAAGGCATTGTCCGGATAGTCCGACAAGCTGGTCTCTAGATCGCCCTGATACACCGACACCCCCCGTGCGATCGCCTTCTGGACCCTCGGTCCGCTCAACTCGACGCCTCGCGCCTGGACCCGCTTGTTGTCGGCCAGCCATTGGAGCAGTTCCGCTTCGCCGCAGCCCAGGTCCAGCACCCGCGACCCAGGCGCCACGATGTCGCCGATCATGGCGTAGTCACCGCGCCCCAACACCTGGTGGACCAGTGGCCCCTGCCGCGTCATGCCGAAACCTGCTTCAACGTCTGGGCCAGGAATCCGCGGACCATCTCCGATTGCTCGCCAACCTCCACCAGGAACGCGTCGTGGCCGTAGTTGGACGGCAGTTCGCAAAAGGCAACGTCACGGTTGCGTCCCCGGAGCGCGTTCACGATTTCAAGCGATTGATAGGTCGGGTACAGCCAGTCGGAGGTGAAACTGACCACCAGGAACCGAGCCGTGGCCCGCTCCAGCGAGGCGCCCAGCGACGGGTAGCCCAAGCTCAAGTCGAAGTAGTCCATGGCCTTGGTGATGTAGAGGTAGGAGTTGGCGTCGAACCGGTCGACGAACTGGCTGCCCCGGTACCGGAGATAGCTCTCCACTTCGTAGTCCGCGGAGGCGAAGTCGAAGCCTGGCTTTTCGCGCTCACGCAACCGGCGTCCGAACTTCTCGCGCATCGACTCGTCGCTCATGTAGGTGATGTGGCCCACCATGCGCGCCACCGACAAACCCCGGCCGGGAAGCTGTTGGTCGTAGTAGTCGCCGCCGTTCCAGTTGGGATCGAACATGACCGCCTGGCGTCCCACCTCGTTGAACGCGATCTGCATGGCGGAGTGGCGCGCCGTGCTGGCGATCGGAATCGCCGAGGCGATCGAATCCGGATAGGCGACCGCCCATTCAAGCACCTGCATCCCGCCCATGGATCCGCCCGATGCCGAAAGCAGCCGCTTGATTCCCAGGTGATCGATCAACTTCTTCTGCAGGCGCACCATGTCGGAGACGGTGATGCCCGGAAAGCTGACCCCCCACCGCTTGCCCGTCGCCGGATTGATCGAACCCGGACCCGTTGTCCCGCGGCATCCGCCGATCACATTCGAGCAGATGACGAAGTACTTGTTGGTGTCGAAGCCCTTGCCCGGGCCGATCATGTTGTCCCACCAGCCGGGCTTGCCTCCGTCGCGGCTGATGCCCGCCGCGTGCGCGTCGCCGGAAAAAGCGTGTTCGATCAGGATCGCGTTGCTGCGCGCGGAGTTCAACTCTCCGTACGTTTCGTAGGCGCAATCGACCGGGGAGAGGGTGACGCCACAGTCCAGCGTGAGCGAGTCAAACTGGACCGACTGGGTTTCGACGAGCACGGGAACTCAACATGATAGCAAGGCTCATGTGGTGAGCTTGTCGACCGTGGCGTTCATGAAGTCCTTGTTCTTGTCGCCCACCCAGTAGCGTTCTCCCGCGATGCACCAAATGAACTCGAGCGGATCCTGCTGCGAAAAGACCGGGTGGTAGTTGAGGAAGGGGATCGTCACCAGGTCGCCCTCGTCTACGTTATGGACGAAGGTCATCGTCTCGGGCGACTCGTATACCTCCATCGAGCCGTGGCCCTTGATGAAGAAGTAGACTTCCTCCTGGTCGGTGTGGTTGTGGGGCGGCCAGGACCGCGCGTAGGGCTCGAAGAAGGTGTATCCGGCAACGAGCTTGTCCGCGGCTTCCGTCACGTCGAACATGAGGTAGACATTCTTGCCCTTGAGCCTCCGGATGCGGTCCTCCCGCTGGGAGAACTCAGCAAACCGGCCGTGGA
>VFZX01000695.1 GCA_016871015.1 Acidobacteriota bacterium
CAGGTTAGCCAGCCGGTGGTGGAGCTGACGGAGGACAAGAAGTGGTTCACGGTGACCTTCAGGATCGAGGAGGGCGACCAATATACCCTCAGCGATATTGGGTATCGCGGCAACACCCTCTTCGAAGAGGAGGAGTTAAGGGCGGGCACCAAATTGCAAACCGGCGCGCTCGTGCACATCCAGACGGTGTTCGACGAAAACAAGCGAATCAAGGATCTCTACGGCACCAAGGGCTATGCCTTCGCTGAGGCAGATTACGCCATCTCCAAGGACGACCAGGCTAAGACGGCCGCGTTTGTTTTCAACATCAAGGAAGGCGAGTTGATCCGGGTCCGGAAAATCAACATCACGGGCAACGACAAGACCCGCGACAATGTCATCCGGCGAGAAATCCGCATCAATGAGTCGGAGGTCATCGACACCGTGTCGATGCAGCGGAGTTTCCAGCGGCTCAACAATCTCCAGTTCTTCGAGACCGTGGAAATTCTCCCCCAGCAAGTCGAGCCGGACAAGGTGGATCTGAACGTGAAGGTGAAGGAGAAAAACACTGGCCAGTTCAGCATCGGCGGCGGGTTCAGCACGCTGGACGGACTCACGACCATCGCCGACATCACCGAAGGCAACCTTGGTGGGCGCGGGCACATGGTCAAGGTCCGGGGGCAGTTGGGGCAACGACGCAACCTCGGTATGGTCACGTTTCGCGAGCCGTATTTCCAGGATTCGCTGGTGTCAGTCCAAGGGGATTTGTTCCGCACCCGCACCAACTTCATGAGCTACATGGAGGACAAGACGGGGTTCAACGTGACAACCGGCCGGTGGTTTTCTGAGTTCACGTCTGGTTCCTTCAGCCCCATACTCGAGCAGTTGAAAATCCTTGACGTGCAGGCCAACGCGCCGATATTCGCCCTCCAACAGCGGGGATCCCAGTCCACGACGGGGTTTCGTTCCGCGTTCGTGCGGGATAGCCGCGACAATTACATGGCTCCGCGGTCCGGTACCAGGATGGCGTTCAACGGCGACGTTGGCAGCCGGCATCTGGGCGGCAGTAACAATTTCTACAAGGTGCAGGGCGACGCTGCGAAATACACGCCGCTGTTCTGGGATACCCGCCATTCGATTCGGGTGCGGTACGGCATGGCCGCGGGGTTAGAGGGGCGGCCCGTACCGCTGACGGAAATGTTCTACGTCGGCGGTATCAATACGATGCGCGGCTTCGTCTTCGGTCGGGCAGGACCCGTGACGCCAGATGGCCTGCTAATCGGCGCGGACCGGCAGGTCGTCATCAACAATGATTTCATTTTTCCGATTTCGACCGAGGCGAAGCTCGACGGCGTGATCTTCTTCGACTACGGCAAAGGGTTCGCTCAGGGGGAGAAGCTCGGCACTAAATTACGGCCAACGTCCGGTCTCGAGGCGCGGTGGGTATCGCCGTTTGGACCGTTGCGCATCGCCTACGGGTTGAATCTGGATCCGAAGCCCCTGGAGCGGAAGGGCGTGTTTGAGTTTACTGTCGGATCGTTGTTCTAGGCGATCTTTAGGGAGGCGCGATGGCGAGGACGATGCAGTCAGATGGACAGCAGGTGAACGGGGGGCACGGGGCGTGGAGGGGCTGGACGGCGCTTGCGGGCGCTCTGCTGCTGGCGGCCGGCTGTGCCGGGCCAGAGGTGTCGCAAGCGCAGCCGTCCGGGCGGGCCAGCGTCGCCATCGGCGTGGTGGAGCCGCAGCGCGTGCTAAACGAAACGGAAGCCGGCAAGAAGGTGCTGGAGTCCCTCGCGGCCTTTGCCAAAAGCCGGCAGGGCGTCATCGAACTGGAGGAGAAAGAGCTCCGGAAGATGGAAGAGGATTTCATGAAGCAGGCCAGCGTGCTTAGCGCCACGGCCAAGAAGGAGCGGGAGGAGCAGTTCCGCCGGCGGATGATGGAGTATCAGCAGAAGGCCCAGCAGA
>VFZX01000696.1 GCA_016871015.1 Acidobacteriota bacterium
GAAGGTGTAGTTGTGGAAACGCGTTTCCGTCGGCGGAATGAAGGGCCCAAGCCGGGGAAGACCGGTCACGAGCATCAGGCCGATCTGTCCGTTCACAGCGGGGTCGCCGAGCGAGGGAGATGACGGCTCCACCCTCGAGTAGAAGGTGGAATAGGTGAAGCGGACCTGATTGTACCAGTAAGTTCCGAGAGTGGAATCGAAATTCAAAACGGCGGAGCGCGAGAAGTTGATCGTATCGGCGTTGCCCGCGCCAAGGCGGTCGCGCGTGGGCCCAATCGCGTTCACCCAGTTCACGCGTCCTGTCAGGCGATGCCGGTCCGTCACCAGGTAGTCACCGCGAAGGATGCCGGTGAGGGACGTCGTCGGGCTGGCAACCGAGGCGCTTTGCAGGTTGGTACCGGCAATGTTGGGGAGCGGGTAGTAGACGAGCAGCGGGCGGACAGTGGGTACGGCCCGCGCCCTTTCTTCGGCCGTCAAAGTGGTGATGGTCGAGGAGGCTCGATAGGCGTTTCTCGAGTTGACTTCGTAGCCGCCGAAGAAAAACAGTTTGTTCTTTTGCACCGGCCCGCCCAGGGTTACGCCTGGCATGTTGGTTCGAATCGGATTGCGCGACGACAAAAGCGGGTTGCGCGCGTTCATGGCTTCGTTCTGGAAAAAGTAGTAGGCCGAACCGTGCCATTCGTTGGTGCCTTGCTTCGTCACCAGGTTGACGACTGCCCCGGTTGCCCGGCCGAACTCAGCTTTGAAGTTCGAGGTCTGCATCTCGAACGCCTCCACCGTTTCCATCGATACCGGCTGCTCGGTCAAGCCACGTCCCAGCAGATTTCCGGAGACCGGATCGTTGTACTCGGCCGAATCCACCATCGTATTCACGGCGCCGATGGGGCGATTGCCACTCACTGTAAACGGCGCGTGGGCGGCGGAGGTAAAGCCGACGCCTGGGGTCTGGAAGGACAGGGCGCGATAGTTCCGGCCTTGGCCGCCGGCGATCATCGGGATGTTGGCGACCTCCCGGGGCGAGTAGCTCGAACCGCGTACGCCATTGGAGGCCACGCGCTCAATCTCGGCGATGGCTTCCAAAACAACGATGGCTTCCTGGAGCGTGCCGATCTCCAGCCGGATGGTGCGGCTCACTTCCTGGCCCACAATCAGGTCGAGCGATTCGAGTCGATAGGGCTTGAAGCCGTCTTTTTCAACGGTGAGCGAGTAGGTTCCCGAGGCGAGTCCATTGATGCGGAAGAGCCCCGCATCCGTGGAACGGCCCACCAGGGTCTGGTTGTTTTGGGCAGAGGTCACCTTTACGGTCGCATCCGCGATTACTTTGTCAGCGGGGTCCAGGATGGTTCCCGACAAATAGGCGTTAACGCCCTGCGCTGGGGCCGCCATGGCGGCAAAGAGTAGGCAGTAAATCAGTTTCATGAATTTTTTTTCCGGGTTCCGAAGTAGAAGAGAGCAGCCAGTACGACGATCGCCAAGCCGCCAAAGAAAGAGTTGCGCACCGCCGCCGGTACCGACGCCGGGGCGGTTTCGCGGACCAGTCGCTGGCCCGCCACCATCGCATTTGCTTGCTTGCCGGTGGTGGCGCGGTCGAGCGCCTCGGAGAAGCTGCGCGACAGTTGTTGCCCGGTCACGTTGCCCGGCGCCTCCAACTGCTGCTTCACGAACGACTGCAGCGCCGAGTTGCCGGTGGTGCGCTCTCCGCCCGACGTGCCATGCGCGGCCACCGACTGTGCGTAGGCTTGAGCGAGATCGGCGAGAACTTTCGCGTCGGGTTTCCAGTAGCCTTTGCGGGCGGTTTCGAGCAACGTCGCGGAGAGATTCTGGAAGGCGTAGGGGTTCTTCTTGTCGAACCACTCTCGCATCCCCCGCTTGTCGGGATCTTCGACATAGATCCGATAAACCTCGTCCCACATGTAGCCCTTCACC
>VFZX01000697.1 GCA_016871015.1 Acidobacteriota bacterium
CTGGAGGCCAAAATCGGGAATCCAAGGCGTTCCGGCAGCCTGGCAACGAAAAATCGTGCTACGCAACAACCACACTTCGACCGGCGGCGATGAGCGTTCGCCCGTCAATTCTCGGACAGGCTCCTAGGGACCCTCGCGGACAACGCCCGGTATGAGTTGGATGACCACGTTCCCGAACAGGTCAGCATGGACATCCTTGCGAAGCGGGGACCGAGTGGAGCGCTTGCCGGTGTCCTTCAGGAGTGGTGCGCTGGCAGTCCGCGGCCAATTTGCCTCGTTATCGACGAAATCGACGCAATGGTGGGCGATTCGCTCGTTTCGGTCCTGCGGCAACTACGCAGCGGATATGAACTGCGGCCGAAACGGTTTCCCCAGTCGGTTGTCTTGTGCGGAGTCCGTGATGTCCGCGATTACCGGCTTCATAGCGGCGGCGAGATCATCACCGGCGGCAGCGCGTTTAATATCAAAGCGGAATCTCTCACGATCGGGAATTTTTCGCCAAACGAAATCCGGCGGCTGTACGAGCAGCACACAGCCGAAACGGGACAGCGGTTCGAAGACGATGTCTACCCGTACGTCTGGGAGTTAACTCGAGGCCAGCCGTGGCTGGTCAACGCCTTGGCCAACGAGGCCTGCTTCAAAATCGAGGCGGACCGCTCCCGGCCCGTGACACGCGATCTGATCTATCAGGCGAAGGAAAACTTGATCCTCCAGCGTGTCACACATCTGGACCAACTGGCGGACAAGCTGAAAGAGCCGCGGGTACGCCGTGTCATCGAACCGATGGTCCAGAGCAGCGATTCCACCGGCGCGATGCTGGCCAACGACGACGACGCACAGTACACGATTGACCTGGGGCTGGTCCGGCGTGGGCCCGCTGGACTTGAAGTCGCCAACGGAATCTACGCCGAGGTAATTCCGCGGGCGCTCAACGCCCAGATGCAGATGAACTTCGAGCCGCTCCAGCGGACCGAATGGTACCTCGACGGCAGCGGGCGTCTCGACATGTCAAAGTTGCTCGAAGCCTTCCAGCAATTCTTCCGCGAGAACTCCGAAGCGTGGCTGAACGGGTACGAGTATCCCGAGGCGGGTCCGCAACTGCTGCTCCAGGCCTTCCTCCAGCGGCTGGTGAACGGCGGGGGCCGGATCGACCGGGAGTACGGGCTAGGGCGGCGGCGCACGGATCTCCTGATCCAGTGGCCCTATCCGGGCGGTGTGCAGCGGGTGGTGATCGAACTCAAGATGGTGCGAGGATCGCCGGAACGGACGATCTCTGAGGGTCTCCAGCAGGTAGAGGCGTACATGGACGCCGTCGGACCCTCAGAGGCACACTTGTTTCTGTTCGACCGGCGGCCAGGGGTGTCCTGGCAGGACCGGATCTTCCGCCGGCAGGCTTCAACCGCGATTGGCAGGGCCGTCACCGTCTGGGGCGCGTGATCTAAAGTGCCGCCGCCATTTCAGGTTCCTCACTTCGTTCCGCGGCGGGTGACCGTTCCGTGGCCGTTTTCCGCACAAGCCGGAAGCGAATAACAGCCTGGGTCAACTGCGCCACATTGTGAACATCGAGCTTCTGCATGATGATCTTACGGTAGCTGCGGATCGTTTCAGGACTCAGGCCGGTCACAGAGGCGACTTCCTTGCTGGTCATGCCGTCCGCGATCAACCGTGCGCGACCGGACACATCCTTGACACTTTAGCCTGGATTCTTGCTTGACACTTATCAAGGGCGGGTGCGGCTCGATCTTCACCTTACACCTTCTCCGCGCGATTGTCAATACCTCGATATTCCGGATTTCTTGGTTTCCTGAACGCCCCATTTTCGGAGAAAATGGGGCCTTTTCCCCGGCGCGCGTGACGTAAGGAGCCCGAAGGGCGA
>VFZX01000698.1 GCA_016871015.1 Acidobacteriota bacterium
CAAACCGCCGACATTGTCCTGCCCACCACCGACGGCCACGAACTTCGTCTGCGCCGGATCACCGAACCGACCGCTGCGCAGCGATCTCTGATTCACCAGTTCGGCCTGACACTCCCGGATCGTCTTGAGAGCCCACGGCGAATGTAGTGTAGACTCGGCCACTACCTAGACTGATTCTAAAGGGCTTGCCGCCTTCTTACCCCTTCAGGTGACGAACTTGGGCTAGCGGCTCTAGCCAAGGACTCAGGACCGCGGCGCGAGAACCGCGAGTTCTTCCAGCCGCCGGGCGGGAGCTTCCGTGGTGGTGTCCTGCGCGTGCGGCTCGGTCATCAGTTTCAGCAAGCTCAACCGGAAATTGAATTCTTGGTGAAGGGTCTCATGGCGCTGGTCCATAGCCGCCTTATCGGATCAGCAGGGACGGATCTTTAGAGAAGGACCGGGAAGATTCCAGGGCGATCGGCCGGGAGGGTGCCAATGGCGAGAGTCATTTGGAGGAGACTGGCGGAGGAGAGAGAGGATGGAGAAACAAACGGAGGAGCAGCCATCCCTGGAATCTTCCCTTCATGCACGGGAAACTGGTATGCATCCCGATCGCCAAAGTGTCCAAGGGGCGAAAATCCCGGCCAAAACGCGGTCCCGTGTTCCATTCTGGAACAGCGATCAAATGAACCGCAACCAGTATGGGACGCACAATCGTTTTACTCAGCGCCGCGATCTTGGCGTCTGCCCAGAAGCTGCCGCGGCCAAGCCGGTGTTCCGGGTAAAGTTCTATAATCGCGCTGAGGGATAAATGAGGTTCGCGATCGCGCTCTGTGTCACCGTGGCCGTGTTGGCTGCCGTGCCTGCCTGCCGGCGGAAGCCCGCGGCCAAGAAGGGCGCCCGCATTGTCTGGAACGCTAAGCGGAAGCTGGCGTGGGCTGACTTTCAGGCGCCGTTCAATGCGAAAAGCGGCTTCGGCGCTGAATCAATGGTGGGGATAGCGACGCAGTTCGAATGCAAGGGAGGGAAATTCACCTACCTTGTCCAGGCGACCTTCGACCCCAAGGACTCCTGGGTGGACCCGAAGAAAAGAGTCCCCGAACTCCTGGCGCATGAGCAGGGCCACTTCGACTTCGCCGAGCTCTATGCGCGGAAGATGCGCGCCGGTTTAAGGCAATTGTCCGGTGTCTGCGCCACACAGGGGAGTCTGTCGGAGAAAACCGGTTTCGAATCCAAGCGGGCTAACGACGGTCTCCGGGCGGCACAGCGCCAATACGACCGGATCGCCGAGCACGGGATCAATAGGCAGGGGCAAAAGCTCGTCTTGGAGGTCCTGGCTCAAAACCTCGCCGACATGGCGGCGTACACCCGCTGATCAACCAGCCGCCGCACGCCGGCGGCGGGAGCTTTCCGCCTTCCAGTCCAGCCAGGCATTGCTGACCACCCAGTACACTTCACGGGGATCGAACGGCATTTGGAGGACATTGTAGGCGCCCAACTGCAGCACCTCCTGCCATAACGGATCGTCCGCCAGGCGTGAGGCGACGATCCAACGCGGAGGAGGCCGGTGAAATTCGGTGGCCTTCTGGTGGAGTTCCCGCCACCCGATTCCGTCAACCGTCTCTTCCGTAATCAGGACCGGAACCACGTTCCGGCGCAGGTATTGAAGGGCTTCGCCCTCGTCGCGGGCGCGGCGAAGCGACCAGTTCGAATGTTGAAAAATGGACCCAAGCCGCCGGTACGCTTCGTCATCCGGCGTAACCACCAGTACAACAACAGTGTCCTTCGGGTCTTGGCTCTTGGCAGTAACGGGATGAAGATCGGCAGTGACCACGCGACCCTCCTAGCTTTGAGCATCAACCGACAACTCAATTTTAGTACGAACCG
>VFZX01000699.1 GCA_016871015.1 Acidobacteriota bacterium
CGCGGCGATTCTAGCCACTTCGGGGCTTTGAATCGGGGGCTCGCCCGAATGTTCCAGATGGACTTCGTAGCGATTCTCCTTCACCTGCGCTTCTCGGAGGCCTCCGGCCTGACATCAGTCTTCTACGGCTTGGTTGGCCTCCCTGGATTATGTCAGGCGCTCGGCTGGAAAGCGATCCAGCGGGGCAACAACACGGCAACGGCGGCCTAGCGCCGACATGACAGAAGAAAGGAATCTGGAAGCTCAATGAAAATGAGAACAATGATGGCAAGGGCGCTTGCCGCGGGCCTGCGAATGCATCGATGCTGGGCGAAACCACCTCGGACTTCTGGCGGCTCATGTCGTTCCAGTCCGCATTGTCCGCCATCACGAGAATCACATTCAGCCCCGGCAACGTGTGCTCACCCAACGGAAGCTGCCCCGGCATCCGATATCGTCGACACCGCGGTGGCCGCGCAGTTCAATACCCTGGTTGCGGCGGTGAAGGCAGCAGACCTGGTGGACACTTTGAAAGGGCGGGGCCCATTCACGGTGTTCGCGCCAACCGACGCGGCCTTCGCGAAGCTGTCGGCTGGTACTCTGGAATCGCTCCTGAAACCGGAGAACAAGGCCAAGCTGCAGGCGATCCTGACGTATCACGTGGTGCCTGGGCAGGTGATGGCGAAGGATGTGATGAAGCTTTCGACGGCGAAAACCGTGGAAGGCCGCAGCATCGCGATCAGAACGGTGAACGGTTCCGTCATGATCAACGAGGCGACGGTCACCAAAACGGACGTGTCCACCAGTAACGGCGTCATTCACGTCATCGACACGGTCCTCCTCCCTGAATAGGTCTCTAACTGATCTTTCGGCAGGAGCGTCGGGGTCTGCTGGAAGTCGGCTCTTGCGCCGGCAGGTTCGCCGTCTGGCGAACCTGTGAGCCCGAGGTTACAGACCCGCGATGATCTAAACAGAACCTTGAAAGAGGCGGCGCTTGCACCGGTTTTCACTGGAGTAGACCTGAAGTTCTATATCCTTGTGCCATTAAAGTCACTCGTGCACCGCGCGCTGCGCGAGTGCGGCGCGTTTACCCGCGTAGCCGGGTCAAAGCAATTCATGTTCCTCTGACGCAAAGTCTGACCGTCAAATCGGAGGACGCGACATGACATTCTCGAAGTCACGCGGGAGTTCGCGCGGCATTGGAGTCTGCGATGCAGCGTTCCTCAGTTCCGGGACTGATCACGATCTGTTGGGGTTTTTGTCAGAAAACCTGGCGCTTTATGCTGGTTCCGAACTGTTCGACTACCGCAATTGGAGGGGTGTTTCGTTTCGCTCTAGCTGTTTGAAAACGCTGGCGAAAGAAAAAGTGCGCCTCCGATGAGCGGAGCGACATCTTCCCTGCAGGCCTTAAAATGACTGCAAACATCGAACAAGCACAGTCACCCCGGTGGGAACCCGCCGAGGTCGCGAACGTGCTCGACCGCACTCTTACGGAAGGCGGCAAACACTTCACTCAGATCGTTGAGGAGTCGTCCGTACTACTGGTCTTCCTGCGGCATGCTGGATGCACGTTCTGCCGGGAAGCGATCTCCGACATCGCAAGGTCCAGGAACGAAATCGAAGGCACCGGTACTCGAATTCTTCTGGTACACATGGGGGACCGGGCGGGCATCCAGCAACTGGTGGAACGTCACGGCCTTTCCGACGTGGATCGCATCTGCGATTCGAGCCAGGAGTTGTATCGCGCTTTCGGCCTTAACACAGGTACATGGCGCCAACTGTTTGGTCCCAAAGTGTGGATCAGGGGACTCGTGGCGGGCGTGGTACGAGGGCACGGTTTTTCACGGCCCTCTGCAGACGCGACCCAAATGCCAGGAGTC
>VFZX01000700.1 GCA_016871015.1 Acidobacteriota bacterium
TAAGTGAACAGTATTGAGGCTAGGCTAGCCTACTCCTCCTGCTTCTTGGCAACCACACTGACCTCAAGCTTCCGGTTCGCTCCCGGATCCTCGAGCGTCGCCACCGTTACCGTCTTACCCAACGGAACCGCCGTGTCCACCTGCGTCCGCAGCGAATGGACCAGCGGCGGATAACCCTCCGGCTGCTTCGGCTGCACCGGCGCCAGCGCACTGCTGCGAATCGCGCAGTTCAACCGCAGCGGACCATCCGCCTCCCGCGCCTGACAATCGATCGACACGCCGACACGCTGGACCGAAATCCTGCTCTCACGGTCCCGCAGCAGGGTATCCCGGTTCGCCGAAGAGGACTCATAAGGAATCCGCTGCTCGGCATCCACCCGGCCCCGGCCTTGGTTGACCACGATCATGCTGTAGTTGCGCACCTGTCCGGTCTCGCGCAATGTGAAATCCAACCGGTAGATGGCGGTTTCCTGCGCCACTACCGGAATCCCCCATAGCCAAACCAGCGATAGGTGTTTCATGTGCGGAGAGACGCACCGGGAGCAGCGCAGGTTAAGGATTTAATGAAGCGGCTACAGACCCTTCTGGCCGAGGAACTCGATCAGGTCGACCACGCGTGAAGAGTAGCCCCACTCGTTGTCGTACCAGGCAATCACTTTGACCAGATTTCCATCCAGCACCTTCGTCATCCCGGCGTCGACGATCGAACTGTTTGGATTCCGCATCATGTCGCTCGACACCACTTCGTCTTCGGTGTAGGCCAGGATCCCCTTGAGCGGCCCCTCAGCGGCCGCCTTCAGCGCCCCGTTCACTTCCGCTTTGTCGGTGTTCTTTTCGGTGACGCAAACCAGGTCGACCACCGACACATTCGGCGTCGGGACCCGCATCGCGTAGCCATCCATCTTGCCCTTCAACGCCGGCAGGACCAGTCCGATCGCCTTGGCCGCGCCGGTCGACGTCGGGATCATGTTCACGGCCGCCGCGCGGGCACGGCGCAGATCCTTGTGCGGAAAATCGAGAATCTTCTGGTCGTTCGTGTAGGAGTGGATCGTCGTCATCGACCCCTTGGCAATGCCAAAGGACTCATGCAGCACGCGGGCGACCGGCGCCAAACAGTTCGTCGTGCAGGAGGCGTTCGAAATGATGTGGTGCTTGGCCGGATCGTACATGCCATCGTTCACTCCGAGCACCATCGTCAGATGTTCATGGGTCGCCGGAGCCGAAATGATCACCTTCTTGACCGATCCGCGCAGGTGCGCCGCGGCCTTGGTGGCATCCGTGAAATGGCCCGTAGACTCAACCACGATCTGCGCGCCGAGCGAGGACCAATCGATTTCGGACGGCTCCCTGATCGCGAACACCTTGATGTCCATGCCGTTGACCGTGATGCTGTCGACATCGTGCTGGATATCGGCTTCGAGCGGCCCGAGGATCGAGTCGTACTTGAGAAGGTGCGCCAGCGTCTTGGTGTCGGTGAGGTCATTGGTTGCGACGAACTCAATGCCTGGGCGGTTCAATCCGGCGCGAAGCACATTCCGGCCGATACGGCCGAAGCCGTTGATTCCAACTTTGATTGCCATGTTTTGTGGGGGAACTCCTTGGAACTGATCTTCCATTTTAGCCCGTCCACCCGAATCTCTGTCATCATATCCGGGTATGGTTGATCCCAGTCTCCCCCCAGATCACGTCCGCGACTGGCGCGATGTGGTTGCAAAGGAAAAGGAAATACTCGGCGTCAAGGGCGGACGCACGGGCCGCCGCTATCCGATCTACGCTCAATACTGTTCACTTAACGTTTCTTGATCCGCAATACGATCTTGACGCGGCGGGTCTGGCATCGTCCGCGTGGC
>VFZX01000701.1 GCA_016871015.1 Acidobacteriota bacterium
GACCTGTTGAAGGCGGCGAACGTAGGCAAGCTCAAGACCGCCGATCAGGCTCGCGAACAGGTGGCCCGCATTCTCAAAGACCAGGCCATCGAAAAACCGCGTCTCATCCAGTTCTTCCGCGAATACTTCGGCCACCACGCCGCCAAAGAGGTGTTCAAGGACGAGCCAACGTTGCAGAGGTTGATTGGCGGGAGGATCATCCTCAACAGCAATCCCAGCTTCAATGCGGAGTACTTCGTCAATGATACGGACCAGTTGATTCGCTGGGTGGTGAGGGAAGACAAAGACGTGCTCCGCCAGCTCCTTACCACCAGCAAGATCTTCGTGCTTGCGTACAATCCGGACTTCCCCAGCCGACAAACGGACGGAACGCTTGAGAGGGTCAAGAGAATTGCGAGCAAGCCATTGTCCTTGCAGGTCCATGAGTATAACTCGGTCAAGCTCTATGAGATCAGCGGGTTCGACCCCAAGGCAGTCACCGGCTGGACCCCGGAGCGTCTCTACGAAATGCCCGCCGATCGGCGCATGGGCATACTCACCCACCCCAGTTGGTTGATGGCGCAGTCGAGTAATTTCGACAACCACCCCATCCATCGCGGCAAATGGATCCGCGAAAAGTTGCTCGGCCAACGCCTTCCCGACGTGCCGATCACCGTCGATGCACAGCTTCCCGACGAACCGCACCGCACGCTGCGATCGCGGATGCAGGTGACTCGGGTGGAATATTGCTGGCGGTGTCACAAGCAAATGGATCCGCTCGGCCTGCCCTTCGAGCAGTTCAACCACGTGGGCGGGTTCCGGACCACTGAAGAAGTGGTCGACAAGGAGAAGACCAACGACAAGAAGAACGTCGGCAAGGACGGCAAGCCCGGGGGGACGAAGTACACCACGGTGCCGCTCGATACGACGGGCGTTCTGGACGGCACCGGCGATCCCAAGCTCGACGGCCCCGTGAAAGATCCGTACGACCTGATCCGGCGATTGGCGGCCTCGCAGCGGGTGGAACAGGTCTTCGTGCGGCATGTATTCCGCTACTTCATGGGCCGCAATGAAACACTCGAAGACGGGCCTGTGCTTGTTTCCGCCCATCGAGCCTACCGGGACAGCGGCGGCAGTTTGACGGCCCTGCTGACGTCACTGCTGACATCCGATTCATTCCTTTACCGAACCAAGGAGTAACCCACCATGATTAATCGTCGCACACTGTTGCAGCAGTTTTCCGTTGGCGCCGGCGGCATACTGCTCACCCCCTTTCTCCAGAAATTGGAAGCGAAGGAGCAGGGAACCTACCGGACCCCCAAACGCGTCGTGTTCGTGCTGTTCGGCAATGGCTTTCCCGAGTTTGGCTCGGTTCCCCAGGGCGTGTCGCTCGAAGGCCAGGAGACCCGGCAAATCCCGCTGGACAAGCATGAGTTGCCGTTTGAGATCGAGCCGTTCAAGCCATTCAAGGAACGGCTGGCCATCATCCATGGTCTGCGCGGCGGGCGCGTGCTGCCCTATCACGGCGGCGGTTTCGGCGCCCTCTCCGGCCTCTTCAACGGGGCTGGCACGGAACGCTTCACTAAAGTGGCGGGCGTCTCCATCGACGCCGCCATTGCCCGCAAGCTGCCTGGGATCTTTCCGATCCTGAATCTTGGCATCGATCCGGGGGCGGCCCAGACCCAGACGCATTACTGCTCCTCCGCCTGGGGCGCGGGGCGGCCCATCGCTTCGCAGTGCCGTCCGGAACTCGTCTACGCATCGCTCTTCGGGAGCATCGGCGCCACGAAGAACGATTTTGCGACGCGTCGGAATCTGCTCGACTTGATGTCCGGCGACATCAAGAAGCTGGAAGCCAACTT
>VFZX01000702.1 GCA_016871015.1 Acidobacteriota bacterium
CAGGTCCGCGCCCAGGTCCACCCCGGCGCTGTTGAGGGTGGGCGCGAGTTCACCGGTCCGGACGATCGCCGGCAGATCGCCTCCCAGCTTCTTGAGCTTAGCCTCGGCGATCCGCTTCCAGCGCTCGGGATCATAGTAGGAAACGCCGCCGAGGGTCTCCGGCGGGAGCACGTGGATGAGCGTGAGTCCAGCGTTGTCGTGCGCGGCGACGGCACGCGCTTGCGAAACGACTGCTTCACTCGCTGGCCCCAGGTCGACAGCGCATAGCAGGTGCCGGAACGGCGCGAGGCCCAATTGCGGCTTCACGGCTTCATGCGCGGTGGTAAGCACCGGACACGCCGCGTCGTGCAGAATCTTGGCTGAGACCGACCCCAGCAGGAACCGGCGGAACGCGCCGTAGCCGTGCGTCGCCATCACGATCAGGTCCGTGCCCCGCCGTCCGGCTTCTTCGGCGATCGCCTCCGCCGGACTCCCCGGCAGCACCACCGACTCGCCGCTGATCCCCAGTCCGGCCAGCCGGTCACTTCATTGGCACAGCACGCCGGATTGGGAGCATGGCCAGCCTGTTTTGCGGTCAGATGCGCAAAGGGAACTTTACTGGGGATCTGCCGACAAATCGGGCTTCGCTAGTGCGAGGTTAAGGCCTGGATGATCACCCGGTGCATACAAGACAACACCCCCGTGATCTCCTTCGCGTAGCGCCCGGTCAGCAGTGCCATGCCTGCACCTCCGTAACGAATATACGCCTTCTTGGTTCCGGCCTGTCCGGGCTAGGAAAAAACCCTAGGCCGGTTGGATCAACCCCTGATCCAAGAGCTGCTGCATCAGGTCCTGCGTCTGGCTCTCGCAAGTGTCGCGGTCCACATCGTACTCCTCGCACAGCGCCACGCAAATCTCTGATAATGAATGGGGTTGCGCGAGCAGCTTCCAGGCGGCACTGCCGGGTCCGTTAAGGTAGTAGTACGATTCCGTGGCAAAGCTCAACATCACGACTTCACCGTCGATCTCACCCGTACTGAGCTCGCCGGAGTGTTGGTACCGGGCGTGTACGTCAACCGCCTGAGGACTAGGAGAGGAAATTGACATCTCCTCTCAGTGTAACACCGCGCTACGCTGGTGGAATCGTGATCCTCGAGGAAATCTGACTAGAAGTGTGTCATAGGACGCCGCAAAAAACATACCGGGCCGGATTGTAGCGGAAGCGCGCGCGGGTCGTCGAGCCGCGCCTGGACCGCCGGGTCCGTCTGCTTCGGCGTCCCCCATTCCTGATCCTTTGGACGGCGGCCAGCCGGGGCGGGAGGATGTCGTAGGCCATCCGCCGGAACATAGCCCGCCCCTGGCCAGCGTGAATCCAAACCGTGGCCGGTAGTCCGGTAACAAACTCCGCGACCCGCGAGTCGAGCAGCGGGAAGCGGTTCAAGGCCGGCGTGAAGCCGTTGCCGTAGCTGATGAGAGTGTTATCTCAACAGCAGAATGACGGGGACTCGTTCTCTTCGCGGGCGCGGACGCGGACGCGACGCGGCTCATGCCACGCGGGTCGCAAGGGATCGTTTGCGCAACGATCTCCGCGATGGAGCCCGCTCTACACTGCGGCGTCTTCGGCGGCCTATCCGCATCTGGGTCTGCAGTGTGCTGAAATCAAGGGCATGTACCGGATCGCCGAAGTTGCCGCTGAATCCGTGCTCGATGCCGCTTTCGCCTGGCTCTGCCAGCGCCGTCTGGACTACGCCGATTCCTCCGATGTCTGGAACGTGCGCCGCCACTGGGCGGAGATCCAGCCTCGCCTCCGCCACGATCTTCTGCATGGCCTCTATCGCTTCTCCCCGCTCCGGCGCTT
>VFZX01000703.1 GCA_016871015.1 Acidobacteriota bacterium
TCTCTGGGATGTCGAACAGAGCCGATCGGGCATCAGCGGAAGGAGGCTGCTTCAAGTCGCCAATGCCCTGGGAGCCTCGCTCGATTACCTGATGCGCGGCGTGCCCGCTCAAGCCAGATTTGAGCCTAGGACGATCGAAATCCCTCGGGAATTGAGTGAAGTCGCCGAAGAACTGAGTCTCAGCCATAAGCAGACGATGGCACTTCTGGATATCAAGCGTTCGATAGTGGCCCGACGGGGGCGGAAGGATACGGACGCGTTATCAAATGAGGATTGGAAGAAGCTGTATCAGGGCTTAGAGGAATTTCTGAGGGATTCCTCTTGAGCCGCAGCGAAGACCAGGATCATCTGGTGCGCGTTGCCAGGCATCTCCACGTGCCCCTGCGCGGCGATGTCGAGGCAGCGGTCAAGGCCGCCGCTTCGCCCTGGCCGCACTGGTGAAGCTCTACGCAGACCCTTGCTCGCGTCCGTCCTGTTGTCAGCGACCGGATGCGCCCCGCTGACCGGCACAGCTACCCCCGACATCGACGCGACCGCCGAAGCTTGGAATGAGCTATGCTCCCCCGTTTCGGTAGTGTCCGACCGGCTCGGTCGATATCCAGACGAGGATCTCGAACAGCCTGACCTCGCTGAGGGGGTAACCGTCGCGGGCCAGACGGTCCTTGATGCCCTGAACTTCTTCTACGCAGGCGGCGAGATCCGCTCGAAACATCCTGATCACGTCCAGGCCCACGGCGGCGGCGCGCGTTTTGCTCTGGGCTTGGTTGACTCCCGGTTGGCCGAGGTAGTGCTTGATGATCACGTTGTCGGTCATGGGGATCAGCTGCGGTCTCTTCCGGTGAAGGACCTTCGTTGCGACCGGAAGCAAGACATGCTTCGCTGAGCACGCCGCCTCCAGTAAACGGTTCAGTGGCTCTTCTGGCCATGCACCGTCGAGCAGCGAAGCGTCTGGACGGATATGCGGCAGGACGGGATTACACGCGCCCGCCAAGCCACGGTGCACGGCACGGATTCTCTTTGCCCCGTTGACGAACGAGTTGACCGAGTTGGTCACCAGCACGTCCATCGGGGTAACCGAGAACGGGTCGAAGGAGTCGACCCCGTCGTAGTACGCATACTCTTCCCGGCAGAACCTCCCGAGCATCTCGTAGGCGTTGGGTGGGAGTATTAACCCGCTCGGAAGGTAAACCATGCCCGCTCCCATTCCGATCGCTCAAACAGTCAGCCAGTGGCGCGCTCAGAAACTGAGCCACCCTGGCCGAGCCGAAATCCTACAACGCGTGGGTGAGTCCATCCTGAACTAAGCTTGCTTGCGCAAGCGGCGGGTCCGGTACGAATCGCCTTTGGTGGTCAAGAGCTGGTGTGGTGAGCCAGCCGGTAACACCGCCGTGGTCAGCTTCTCGTCGCCTAATACTTGGACCCAGTCGCTGACGGCGCGGTTGGTGGTCACAATCGTCGAGCGGCGAGTTAGTTCTGGCAATGTCGTCGAACGACCTTGCCGAGGACCGACGCTCCGGAGGAATTCCGTTGGCCGAGACGGTCGCGTAGATCGTGCCGCCGCCTCTCAGCTTCACTGATCCGGACTTGGATAGGGCCGCCGCGACGCCGGAGTCAGGACTGAGGACGCCGACATGACAAGGTCCTATTGCTTCGTTCAACATCGGCGGGAGCCGTGCGCCATCCAGCATCACGATGGTCCCCGCCTCTACCTTGACTGGGATCATCACGGTTTTTTCGTATCGATCGCGTCTCAACGGACGACTCCCCTCTCGATTACCAACTAGGGATTGTCCATCTTACGAAATCGCACGCTATTATGCATGGCTACGTCGAGAT
>VFZX01000704.1 GCA_016871015.1 Acidobacteriota bacterium
ATGCTCTAGCTGAACCGAGCGACGTGCCCGGCAGACTGAAATACGGAGTATTGGTGAGGTTGTAGGCCTCCGCACGAAAGATAGCCTTGAAGCGCTCGGTGATGGGCGTCAGCTTCGAAAGCGAGAGGTCGAAACTGCGCCGGCCTGGCCCCCGCACGTCCGGCAGGGTTCTCCCCGTGTTGCCAAAGGTGAAGGGCTCCGGAATAGTGAACGCATTCGTGTCGAAGAAGCGACTCAAGCGGGTCTGCACGTCGCCGCTGACTCCGGCGGATTTCCCCGTGCTATTCGGCCGAAGAACGCGGCTTCCTGACACGCCGCTGTTTCCCGCCGAGGAGAGCCTGAGCGGGAAGCCAGTAAAGAACGTGGCGACGCCGCTTACGGACCAACCTCCAGTCAATCTATCCAAAGCGCCCGGCAGGTTCCCCAGCACCGGCTTGCCGCGACCGAACGGGAGGTCGATGGTGTGGCTGATAACCAGCCGCTGCGACACATCCGCTTCAGAGACTGCGCGTTCGGACCGCAGATCATAGAAATTCTGCACCTCGGGGGTGAAGGAATTGAAACCGAAAACGCGCCCGGAAGAGTTGTCGATCAGCTTCGCCACGGTGTAGGCGACCAGGAAGTTCATCGAATTCGAGAAGCGCTTCTCGATCTTCATCTGGTAGGAATGGTACGTGGACGCGGCCATATTCTGCCAGTTCGTGGAGATATTGGTGTACTGCGGATACGGGCGAAGCAGTTGTGATTGCGCTACCGTAGCCTGCGCAAGCGTTCCTGTACGGACGAGTCCGAAGAACGGATTGGCCACCTGACGGCTAAGGTCAGCCTTGAGCGACTGATAGGACGGATTCAACTGGTTCCATTCCATTAACATTGTGTTGCGGATGCCTCGGCTGCCGGAATAGGCTCCCTCGAACCCAATCTGGCCCGGCAGTTCGCGCTGAACGCTCAGGTTCCATTGCTCGGTGTAGTTGTTGTTGCGGTTGCCACGATCGGTGATAGCCAGGCCCTGGCCGAGGAAAAGCTGCTCCGCCCGGCTGGATGGCGGCTGAAGCAGCCCCTGTGGAAACGGGTTGCTCAGCGGGTTCAATGGCGTTACGCCGTCCAGACTCGAAACCCAGGCGGTGTCGATCTGAGCGCCTGTGGCGCCGAGGCTGTTGGCACTGGTGGAGCCGATCCGCGGGGCATAGAAGAGACCAAAGCCCGCACGCACGACGGTGCGACTGTTGATCCGGTAGGCAAGCCCGAAGCGCGGGCCGAGATTGTTGTAGGCGGGATCGAACTGGCCCCGGGGATTCTCTCTTCCGGCGAAAGAAAGCGCTCCCTGCAGATTCGGGTAGGCGGCCACATCGATCGGGAACTTCCGCCCGAAGTCGAAATTGGCGAAGCGATTGTAGCGCTCGGTCCGCGGCTGCTCGTACTCGTAGCGTACGCCGACGTTGATGGTGAGCTTGCCGAGACGTATGTCGTCGTTCACGTATCCGGCGAAATAGTAATTCCGGATTGCGAACGCGGGGACCCGATTGATGGATCCACTGCCATAACCTAGCAGGAGCGATGCGAATCCATCGCCGGCTGTGAGCGTGGCGCGCTGGGGGTCCGGGCCCTGAGTGAACTCGCGCCCGAAACCATAGCTGCCGGAGGGTACGCCGCCCTGGAATGGCGTCTGGTTATAGAGACGGAAATCGCCGCCAAAAACCACCGTGTGCCGGTGGGCGGTTGACACAAACGAAGGGTAACCGGGGGACAGCGGTTAAGCTGGGGGATGCCCTGGCGAGAGGTGAGCCGCATGGACAGCAAGGTCGAGTTTATCGAAGATTGGC
>VFZX01000705.1 GCA_016871015.1 Acidobacteriota bacterium
AAATGATCCGAAACCTTTGTCTGAGAGCCGAATCCGAAGGACTCTTGATGGTGGAAAAAACAGGGGGTCAGATTCGGTCGTTGCGGATCGCCAAGGACTCTGTGCGCCGCCATTTCATGTCACGTTTCAGCCAGATCGTTCTCTCAGGCGCGATGAAGGCCCCCTGGGGACAACGCGGCGCGCGGATTGAAGAGATCGCCGAGTTAGTCGGTGCCCATGAGCGAACAGTACTGAGATGGCTGCGGGGGGAATCTTCCCCTGCGCCTCGCGTGATGGCAGTACTTCTTGCCGATCGGGGACACCCCAGCCTCATCATGCCTGCCGACTGGCAGAAGGCAAAGAACGACGTGGAAAGGTTCCTCTCCACAGCCGGTCTAACTGAAGCGCAGCGTCAACGGGCCAAGGACTGGACCGAGGAGAACTACCTGAAGCCGATGTGGGAACTCGGGTTGGAACTTCAACGGTTGGGGAAGGAGAGCGTGAATGTCCAGAAGAGGCCGGAGAGAAGATGGGCGCGGCGTGAGGAGTAGTCGGAAGCGGGGCCAGAAAGAGGGGAGCCTGTACCAGCGGGCCAGCGATGGACTTTGGTGCGCGGCCGTCAGTCTTGGCAACGGCAGGAGGAAGGTCCTGTACGGGGGCACGTTTGACGAGGTCTTGAAAAAGCGGGACGGGCTGAAACTCGCAGTCTCGCAGGGAGCGGCCTTGCAGGACGGGCGAATCACCGTCGGGCGGCTCTTCGAGGCCTGGCTGGCGGCCAAGCGCCCTGCGCTTCGTCCCAAGACCTATGCGCGATACGCGTCCCTGATCCGTTGTCACCTTGGGCAGCTCGCTCAAATCAGGCTCGCGAAGCTGACCGCGCAGGACGTCGAGGCGATATACCGGTCTCGATCCGACCTAGCCCCGAAGACGATTCGACATCTTCACGCCGTGGTGAAGGCAGGCCTGACGTGGGCGGTCCGGCGCGAGATGATCGCCAGGAATCCCGCCGCTCTTATTGCACCTGGGGACCTACCCCGCGTGGTGCGTCGCGAAATGACGGTGCTCTCGGTAGATCAGGTTCGGTCGATCCTGCGTGTTGCCAGGGATACCGAGGCCGAAGGCCTTGTCACGTTCGCCCTCGTGACAGGCGCGCGCATCGGCGAAATCATGGGCGTGAAGTGGGATCGAGTGAATCTGGAGACGGGGCGGGTCAGGATCACGCATTCGCTCCAGTATCTGGATGGCAAGCCGGTTCTTGTCGAGCCAAAGACGCGCGCCGCCGCCCGTGAGTTGGTGTTACCGGCGTTTGCGGTGAATGTCCTGCGTGCGCATCGGGCGCGGCAGAACGAACGCGCGTTGTCGCTCGGGAGCGTGTGGACAAATACACTCAATCTCGTCTTCGTGACGGAGACCGGCGGCCCGCTCAACAGGCACGCGGTATTGCGGCAGTACCTGAGGCCGCTGCTGGTGAAGGCCGGTATTCCATCGGCCATTCGTGTCCATGACCTGCGGCACGGCGCAGCGAGCCTCATGCTTGCTCAGGGTATTCCGGTCCCGGTGGTCGCCGAGTTGCTCGGTCATGCGACGCCAGCGATCACCATGGCGATTTACAGCCACGCGCTGCCCGATTCTCAGCAGCTGATCGCCGCACAGATGGAGTCCACGTTCGGAGGCGGGTAGCCTCGTTCTGTAGCAACCGGTGTAGCAGACGGATTCCAGACACGATCGCTACGGGCCGGTACGATGATCCTCACACCTGTATCTGGTTAGGAACCGGCAGGGAACAGCGTGAAACGGTTCGGGCACTATTCGAATCCCGGCTCCCCGACCAATCTATGCCA
>VFZX01000706.1 GCA_016871015.1 Acidobacteriota bacterium
TCGTCATAGCCTACCGCTGCGAGTGTGGAAGACTCGACGGCTGTGATTGTCATGCGATCGCCTCCTTGTGGAGGCAATCGCCCTAAAACAGGATATCACAAAAATGTTCTTAAGTGAACAGTATTGGATCTACGCTGGACTCTCTCTCGGGCGGCGGAATCCGCAGCGCCACTTTCAACCTCGGGATCCTCCAGCGCCTGGAAACCCTCGGCCTGCTCCCCTACATCGACTACTTGTCCACGGTATCCGGCGGCGGATACATCGGAAGCTGGTTCGCCGCCTGCCGCCGCTATGAGCGTCCGCTCCAGCGCTGGCTCGATTCTGGCAAGGAAAACCCGGCGTTCAGCCACCTGCGCCAGCACAGCCGGTACCTCTCCCCGCAGGGCGGCGCCCTGAGCCTGGACACCCTGACCATGGTCGGGATCCTCCTCCGCAACATGCTCCTCAACCAGGGGATCCTGCTCGGCTTCCTTGCCCTGGTTCTTCTCCTGCCGCTCTGGGTGGACCTGGCCGTGTTCGAGGGATTCCACGACGACGCGCCGCACGCCGGACTCCTAGCCGTTTGCGCCATTACCTCCGCCGTTAGCACCGGACTTATGGCCAAGTGGGCGCGAGCCGTCGGCACGAACACTGGCGCCGGACCCTGGCACATCTTCGGTGGATTCGTCATCCCCATGACGGTCACCGCGATGATCGTTTCGGCGATCTTCTCTGACTACAGTCCCTGGATCGACACCCATGGCTGGCCAGCCCGCTTCGTCGCCGCGATCGGATTCGGCGCATCGACGATGGTGCTCACGGTGTGGTCGCTCGATGTGCAGACTCCGCGCTTCCGCCGCTTCTGGATCACGGCACTGGTAGGAGTCCTTTGCGGCGGCGCGGCGGCCCTGCTGTGCACCGGTCTCACGATGCTCCCCGATATCCCCGAGTTCATGCCCGCGATCGTGGTCGCCTGCGCGGGCCTGGTCACGATGCTCATGATCGGACTCATGGGGCGAGAGCTCTCCGACGCGCGCCGCGAATGGTGGAGCCGTGTCGGCGCAATGTTCGCCATCATCTCGATCGCATGGGCGGCGGTTGCCTGGTTTGCCATCCGCGTGCCGCCGCTGTGGCGCGAGATCGTGTCCACCGGTGGAGCCGTCTCGATGGCACTCGTCTGGATCGCGATCGCTATCGCGGCTTTCAAAATCGCCTCCGCGCTCGCCTCACGCGAGGACAAGACCCGCGAGGATACCTCCTGGACCGCAACCGCCGGAAGCGTGGCCGGACTCCTGTTCATTGGTGGAATGCTTGCCGCGGTCGCGGTGATCAACGACTGGGCGGTCACCTTCGCCGAACAGTATTGGAGCCTCACACCAGCGGTCGCGCTCTTCTGCGTGACCGCGTTTCAGATCATCACCCTCACCGTGTTCAGCCTGCGGTTCGACATCAATGAGTTCTCGCTGAACCACTTCTACCGGAACCGCCTGGTCCGCTGCTACATGGGTGCGGCACGCTCGGCCCGCAACACGGATCCGTTCACCGGGCTCGACTTCGAGGATGACTGGCCCATCCACACCATCGCCCCCTGGCACAACAACTACACTGGGCCCTTCCACATTGTGTGCACCGCGCTGAATCTGGCCAAGCCATCCGATCTCGCCATGCAGGACCGGATGGCGGACTCCTTCGTCATCACGCCCCTCTATTCTGGCTCGCGGATCACGGGATATCGCGAGACCATCGGCTACATCTATCCGCAAACGTCCATGAAGCTCGGCACTGCCGTTGCCATCTCCGGCGCCGCCGCGAGTCCGGCCATGGGCAATCTCACA
>VFZX01000707.1 GCA_016871015.1 Acidobacteriota bacterium
GACTCGCAACCAACATTGAAGTCGCGCGTCCCAGAAGGAAGTCCGCTGGCGCCTGCCCGGTGATCTGGCCGTTGAACGTGAACGATCCCATGGTTTGGAAGAAGGACCGGTTCAGGTAGCGCAGCTTCAACAACTCGAATCCGGCGCGAAGGGTGTGCTTCTGGTGGGTCCAGGTGATCGCTTCGTTCAATTGCGCGTTCTCGTTCACGATGGTGGCGTCGACCGATGAAGCGTTGCCGAGGGTAATGCGGCCCTGGATCGTAACGGTCGGGGGGATCCGGGGGCCGAATAGCGGAAAGGTGCCGCCGAGGTCGCTCAGGTGGGTGGGGTTCAGATTTTCGATGATGCTCGAGATGCGGTTGAAGCTAATCCGCGCCTGATTGAGGAGAGTGGGACGCAGGTTCCAGGTGTCGCCGATGGTGATCGTGTTGACGATGGCGCGGCGCGAGAGCGGCAGGTAGGTGGGGACGTCCCCGGCCGAGTCGCGTTCGGAGGCGCGGTTCAGGTTATAGCGGGCGTCGATCACGTGGTTGCGCCAGTTGTAGTCGGCGCGGACCAGATATTGGCCGTTGTCCTGCGGAGTGGGGAACGTGGTGACGAGCTGGTCGCCGCGGTTGGGCAGCGGCATCAATGTAGGATTGATCAGATTGCGCGCCACGGGGTCAAAGCGGGCGGTTGGGATCTGGTTGTTGGGGAACGGCTGGTTGTTGTTCGCCGGATCGCGGATCGGGGATGTGAACGTTCCCTGGCGCTCGGTGTCCGTAAGCGGGAACGCAGAGAGCCCGAGTGACGCCGGGCGGACGCGGAGTGCCTCATAGGAGCCAAAGAGGAACAGTTTGTCTTTGCGGATGGGTCCGCCCACGGCGAACCCGAACTGGTTCTGGATCAACTGCGGCTTCACCGACGGCGCGAAGAAGCTCCGCGCGTTCAGCTTCTGGTTGCGGAGGAACTCCCACAACGCCCCATGGATCTCGTTGGTGCCGGACCGCGTCACCACCTGGAACACCGATCCGGCGTTGCGCCCATACTCGGCGCTGAACGAGTTCGTCAGGACTTTGACCTCCTGCAGAGCGTCCGGCGGCGGGTAGTTCAGTCCGGTGTTGCGGAACAGCGCGTTGAACTGCTGTCCGTCGAACAGGAAGAGGTTCTGGTTCCCGCGCGACCCGGAGATGTTGAGCGTCGGACCGCTGCGGTCGCCGGTGAACATCTGTGGCGCGGAGACATTGGTCGCGCCTGGAAGCAGCGCCGCAAGCGCGATGATGTTGCGGCCGTTGATGGGAAGGTCGGTGATCCGGCGCGAGTCGATCAAGGTGCCGATCATTGAGGAGCGCGAGTCGACCAGCGGCGCCTCGGCGGTCACACTCACGGATTCCGAAATGCTGCCGAGCTCAAGGCGGAGGTCGACGCGGATGTTCTGCTCCGTGGTCAGTGTCACCCCCTGGCGCCGCAGTGCCTTGAAGCCTTGAGCCTCGGCGAGAATCGTGTAGGTTCCCACGGGCAGGGCGGGGAAGACGAAATCGCCGGAGACCTGCGTGGACAGGGTGCGGCGGGTTCCCCGTTCGTCGAGAATCGCCGTGACCGAGGCGCCGGAGACTGCGGCGCCGGCAGGGTCGGTGATGTTGCCGTGGATGGTGCCGGTTCCCTGGGCGAAAAGGGCGGCCGGAAGGACAAAGTAGAGCAATTTTCCCATGGCCCCAGTATATTCTGGCCGCGCCTAGAGCCAATACTGTTCACTTAAGAACATTTTTGTGATATCCTGTTTTAGGGCGATTGCCTCCACAAGGAGGCGATCGCATGACAAT
>VFZX01000708.1 GCA_016871015.1 Acidobacteriota bacterium
ACCGGAGACGCACTGGACATTTCGGGCACCGTGACGTCGTTCGGTGTTTTGCACCCGGCTCAGGTGATTGACAGCGAGCGGCGAATCTATTCCTTTCCCTTGCCGGCCAACTCGAAATGGCTGGTAAGGGGGTCAACGTCCGCTTCCGGCAGTGCGCTGGAGTGGGCCAAGCGCGAGTTCGTGGGCGACGGATTCGGGGCATTTGACGATCTGGTCTCCGCCTCTCCGCCGGGAGCGAACGGCGTTCTCTTCCTCCCATACCTGGCGGGAGAACGATCTCCCTTGTGGAATGCGCATGCACGGGGAGTCTTCTTCGGCCTCACGGGATCGACCACGCGGGCCGACATGGCTCGCGCAGTCTATGAAGGGCTTTGCTTCTCGTTGCGCCACATTCAAACCGTGATGAGGGCGAACCAGGTCACGATCGGGAAGGTGAAACTGACCGGGGGACTCTCGCAGAACCGGCTCCTGAACAGGATCAAGGCGGACGTCACGGGAACCACTCTCCTGGCTCTTCGCGACCATGAAATGACCACGCTTGGCGCGGCTTCCGTCGTGGGGCGCGCACTCGGTTGGTATGCGGACGAACAGGAAGCCTCGGCCGCGTTACTGGCGATCGAGGAGGAGTTCAGTCCCCATCCGGCAAACGCAAGACTTTACGATGAACCGTTCGGAAGATACGTGGAATTGTCTGACCATCTGTCGCCGATGTTCCGCCCGGCCGTAACATCGGAATTGGCGCCCGCTACAGGAATCCAGAACAGGTAGAACCACTAAAGTGGACGTCTCGCCCTGTTGGTCTGATAGTGGGAAGCATCGAACCTTGCCCCGACGCGTGGCCCCTTCCGCTGGCTTATCGCATCGAAGACGGCACCGCGACGCTCATCGGCCAGTTCCGCGAGATGATTACCGAACGGACGCCGGCTGATTGACGACATTGCGCAACGGGAGCCCGAGCAGTGCGCGGCGGCAGGCTTCCGCACCCTTGATCCGCATGTCCATCAGGCCCTCTTCGGAATAGAAAGCCGAGTGAGGATTGATGATCACCCGGTGATGGGCGACGTGGTCGGGATTGCGCCACGCCGTTATCAGGGGGTCACCGGACGGCGGTGGTTCCACCGGCAGCACGTCGATGCCGGTACCAGAGAGTTGGCCGGATTCGATCGCCGACAAGACTGCCGTGGTATCCACCAGGCCGCCGCGGGCGGTGTTGAGAAGAATCGACGATCGCTTCATCAGCGCCAGGGTCCGATCGTTGATCATCCCCCTGTTCTCTGGCGAGAGTGGACAATGTAGCGAAAGCACGTCGGCTTGCGCCATCAGTTCTTCCAGTGACTCTACCCGCCGCAGCCCCAGCGCTTTGTCGTTGCCATCGGGCTTGTACGGGTCGAAGAAGCAAACATCCAGACCGAAGGCGCGCGCACGCAAGGCCGCGGCAGTGCCGATCCGCCCAAGCCCCACGACTCCGAACACCTGTCCACGCAGCCGGCGCAACGGCGCAACGGGGGTGTAGGTCCAATCGCCCAAGCCGCTGCGCAGCCTCGAATTGAGGAACGAGATGCCGCGTGAGAGCGAGAGCATCAGGCCTATCGCCGAATCGGCCACCTCCTCGGTTCCGTAGTCGGGAACGTTCGCCACCGGAATCCCGCGTTGCGCGGCGAACTCGTGGTCTACATTGTCGAAACCGGCTCCGCAGCGGACGATGAGACGGCACTGGCGCAGGCGTTGG
>VFZX01000709.1 GCA_016871015.1 Acidobacteriota bacterium
ACACTACATCGTGTTCTCCGGACACGCGTACTGAAAACACGGCGCTTGTCTTGACTGAAACCTCGAAAATCGCTGAAATCGATGGTCCAGTGACGAACTTGGGCTAACTCTGCGACGGCGTGTGCACTCATGTTGAATCGGCCTCCAGACTCAGCATGCGCGCGGCGGCCGGAAAATCCCAGGCAAGGATGGTGGGCGCACTGGAAAATCGCGCTGGCGGGAGCCTGGACCGTACCATGAGCCAGATCAACAGACTGAGGAAGCGCCGCCAAGCCCAACGCCGGAGCGTGGACTCATCCGGCAGCCGCGTGGAATCCAGGCAGTGCAACTGCGGGCCGACGGGTTCACTCGCTTGCTGGCGACAGCGGTAGCTGTAGTGTCCGGACGGAGGCACCCACACGGGCAGAACAGTGAAGGTCTTCTTGCATGGCGAGCAGCGCCCGCGGCGCGCCCAGATCCAGTCATGCTGATCGTCGTGCGCCTGCCGGCGCCGGCGTCCGTGGCCGACGATGGTATCGCGGCCGCACAGCGGGCAGTGTCGCGGCAGCAGTGCCAGCGGGATCTCGGCTACCCCGGGTCGGCCTTGTCATCTGTCGCTGGCAATGCGATAAAGAGAATCACGGCTGGCGTGAAGGCCCGCCGCTGGTCTAACCGCCAAGTTTCGAGCCGGCGACTGGCCTTCACCCTCCTGCATGCACCAGTGTCGAACGAAAAAAGAATGCACGCATCCCGAGGTCGCGACTGTACTCGATTCTTCAGATTGGCCGGTTAAAAACGACATGTAGAGATTCAACAGCCGGTCGAGGATCTGCGTGCCGAGCGCCGGATCCGGAATGCGCAGCCGAAGGGCCAGCACGTCGGATTCCTTCCGCGGTTCGACGGTAAGCCGCTCGATCAGGTCCTGGACCGCGGCATCACGCTCCGGAAGCCGTTTTTGAAGATCGAGCGCGATCAGGAAGTCCTTCCACTGGCGCTTGGCCCACCGGGCCGTAGTCTTGGCGTGGTACTTGACCGTCTGCACGAAACCCGCCGGCCGGGTGATTCTCGGCTGGAACGCCTCCGGACCGATGTCGTCCACCAGCCTGCGGATCAGCACGGGCGACCTCAGGATCTGCACCTCACTCATCAGATCCTCGCGGCGCAGGCCCGTTGCCAGCGGCGTGTTGCGCGAGGTGGCGGGAGGATCCAGATTCTCGCGGCCGAGCTTGACCAGGATCTCCGCTTCGACGTCGTATTGTTCAGTGAACATCGACAGCGTCGCGTAGCCGCTCACCACCGTTGCCAGGAATACAGCAACCACCGTCCACTTGTACCGCTTGAGGAACGCCCCGACCAGCGGCCACTCGAAGTCGGGCTTGCGTTGGACCGGGGGATGGTAGCGCTGCGGAGGTGGCGGCGGAACCGGATCGTAGGCAAACGCGAGTTCCAGGTCGCGGTCGCGGTTCACCGGATCACTCCTCCGGCGACGTTGCTGCCGTTGTCCAGGTTGAACAGGTACGTGAATCCGGCGGTGAGCAACGCGGGCGACAGGTTGCGGATGTACTGTTCCACCGCCTGATTCGCCTTCGCGATTCCGGACCGGTTCACGACGATCATGTCGTAGGGCTGGACGGCAATCCCCGCGGCCTCGGCGGCTTTGCCTTTGGCTGCGCGGAGTCCCAGGGTCCGTGTCTCCGGGCTCCCGGCAGCCGTGCGCCGGATGAGCGTCA
>VFZX01000710.1 GCA_016871015.1 Acidobacteriota bacterium
GTGTCGGCCATCTTCCGCCACCCGCGCTCGTTTCAACTGCCTGATCTAGGTTTATACGTCTTCGACTTGCCGTTGCGCGGATTGGACACCGTGAACGCGCCATTGGACTCGGCCATCACCGACAGTCCGAACCCGGTTGATTCATCCAGATTCGCGATGAACTCCTCCGGAGCGTTGTTGTCCTTGCCACCCGCCATCGCAAAGTGCACCTGCCAGATGTCCTCGATACCCGGCGACGCCTTCAACACCTGCCAGGCCGCGGGAGCACCACCCTTCTTCGATCCGTTGTTCATGATCGCGACTCTTGGGGCGAGGGCGTGCACAATTGCCGGCGGCCCGGAAATGTCCATCCCGTGGTGCGTGGTCAGATAGACATCCACGTTGCCGAGCCGGTTCGATGGGCACACCAGATCGACCTCCTTGTTCCACGTCAAGTCTCCAAGGTCGACAAACCGGAAGCGCCCGAACTGGACCATCACGCCGAGTGATCTCGCATTCTCCGTCTTGTCTTCCGGTTTTTGCCCCGCCGCCCCGCACAGCGGATTCGGCTTTCCAGCGCCCCTCAAAGGCGCTGCGATCCCCTCGCCGCGCGCCGCCACCACGGTGACATCGACTCCCTTCATCGGGATCTTGGCGCCGGGCTTCAGCACCAGATGCTTGCCCTTGGCGACCGCCTTCTCGTACGAAGCCGATAGCTCGGCTGCCGTCGGCCCCGTCTCGGTGTTCGGGCCGTGGTCGACAAACGTGCCGATCGGGAAAGCGTCAGCCAACTGCTGGACTCCACCGACATGATCCCGGTGATAGTGCGTAATGGCCATATAGTCGATCTGCCTCAGACCGGCTTTCTTGGCGGCTTCCACGATCCGCTTGGCGTCGCGCCCCTCAAATCCCGGCCAGCCAGCGTCGATCAGCAAGGACTCTCCCGCCGGGGTGACAATCAGCGTCGCCTGTCCTCCCTCAACGTCGATGAAGTGGATGTCCAGTGTTTTCCCCGCCGCCCCAAGGGTGACGGCTCCCAGGGAGAGTAGCGCCGCGAACAAGATTCGATTCATGAGGCGAATGCTACCACGGATTGAGCAGATCCGTGGGAACAGGACTGCGTCCGGTGGCGTATTCTATTACGAGATATGCCGTTCTGTACACAATGCGGGAAGCAAGTGGGTTCCGAGGCGCGCTTCTGCCAAGGGTGCGGCGCACCTGCCGCCGGCGATCCCGGGCCGCAACAGGACGTCCTGACCTCCATTACGCCCAAAACCGTCTCCACGCTGTGCTACGTGCCGGTGATCGGCTGGATCGCCTGCGTCTATGCCCTGGCAGCGCAGCGGTTCCGGAACGAGCGGGTGACGAGATTCCACGGATTTCAGGGCCTGTACCTGTTCGTCGCCTGGCTGGTGGTGGACAAGGCAATTGGCCCGATGGTCCGGTCATTTCCGGGGGATCAGGACGGAATCGTCGCGCTGCTCAAGATCGCCCTGATCGGCGCTTGGCTCTTCATGCTCTTCAAGACCAGCCAGAACGAGACCTACCGGCTGCCGGTGGTGGGAGAGCTGGCCGAGCGGTCCCTGGCCGAGCAGCGATCCTAGGAGCCTGTCCGAGAATTGACGGGCGAACGCTCATCGCCGCCGGTCGAAGTGTGGTTGTTGCGTAGCACGATTTTTCGTTGCCAGGCTGCCGGAACGCCTTGGATTCCCGATTTTGGCCTCCAG
>VFZX01000711.1 GCA_016871015.1 Acidobacteriota bacterium
CGTGATTCCGGAGTTTATCCTCCGGATGCACGCCCGCGAAAACCCCTTCCGGATTTACGGCGGGCAGGAAACACGGGCCTTCTGCTACGTCGACGATGCGGTGCGGGCGACGATGCTGGTCGCAGCTGCTCCCGCCTGCGACGGGGAAATCGTGCACATCGGCAATCAGCGCGAAGAGGTGACCATCGAGACGCTGGCCACGCTCGTCATGGACCAATTCGGGAACCGGGTCGAGATCAAGGAATGCGGGGGGCGAAGCGGATCAGTGTCACGCCGGTGCCCTAATACGTCAAAATTGAAACATTTGACGGGGTTCGAAGCCCAAGTTGACTTGAAAGACGGCTTGGCGCTCACCCGTCAATGGTACCTGTCCCACGCGGGAGCGCCGAGATAACCTCATGTGCGGCTTGTGCGGAGTGATCGGATTTGACGGGCAGGGGACATCTCCGGACGTCGAGGCCCGCATGCTGCAGAGCCTGCGCCACCGGGGACCGGACGATCGCGGGACTCATCGCGCAAGAGCAGGCGACACGGAGGTCTTCCTGGGCCACACCCGGCTCAGCATCCTCGACCTCTCGACGGCCGGCCGTCAGCCCATTTCCAATGAGACCGGACGGGTCTGGGCGGTGTTCAACGGCGAGATTTACAATTTCCAGGAACTCCGGAGCGAGCTGGAATCGCTGGGGCACCGGTTCCGGTCCAAAACCGATTCGGAGATCCTCGTTCACGCCTACGAGCAGTTCGGGGACGATTTCGTCGGCAGGCTCGACGGCATGTTCGCCATCGGCCTGTGGGACGAAGAACAGGAGCGGCTGCTCCTGGCCAGGGACCGATCCGGAAAGAAGCCGCTGTTCTATTATGCGGACGGAACCCGCTGCCTCTTTGCCTCCGAGCTGAAGGCGATCTTCGCCGATCCCAAGGTGGACCGAACGATCGATCCAGAAGCCGTGCCGCTCTACTTTACCTTCGGCTACGTGCCATGGCCGGCCACGATGTACCGGCGGGTACTGCAGGTCCCTCCTGCCTCCTATCTGGTGGTCTCGCGCGCCGGCATAAAAGGACCCATACAATACTGGGACATGCCGGTTCCAGACGCAGGGAAGGAGAGGGCGGTGCCGGAGGCAGAGGCTGCCCGAGAAATCCGTCGCTTACTCGAAGCGGCGGTCGCGCGCCGTCTGATCAGCGATGTGCCGCTTGGCGCTTTCCTGAGCGGTGGGATCGATTCTTCGATCATCGTCGGACTCATGAGCGGCCTCATGGGGCGTCCGGTCAAGACCTTCAGCATCGGATTTACCGGTGACAAGCGTTTCGATGAAACGGCCTATGCCCGGATCGTCGCCAGGCGCTTCAAGACGGATCACACGGAGTTCATCGTCGACCCGAAGGCCTTCGAGTTGGTCGAGACATTGCTGTGGCACCATGACCAGCCGTATGGAGATTCGTCGGCGATCCCGACCTATCTTCTCTCCAAGCTGACGCGGGAACATGTCACCGTCGCGCTAAACGGCGACGGCGGGGATGAACTATTTGCCGGTTACGAGCGATTCCTCGGCGCCGAGTTGACCGAGCGCCTGCCCAGGCCGATGTTCGCTGCCGGGCTCGCTGGGCTTGAGGCCCTCCCACCCCGCTGGCGGGCCGGACGGCTGTTGAGCCGCGCGCATCGGTTGTTGGTGCGCGCGAGCGATCCGCTCCCTGAGC
>VFZX01000712.1 GCA_016871015.1 Acidobacteriota bacterium
CAAAATCCGAGTAGTCACCAGACGATCCTATGGCCTGCGCACTTACCGCGTCATGGAACTCTCGCTTTATCACAACCTTGGCTGCCTACCCGAGCCGCCAGCTACCCACAGATTTTGCTGAGGAGGCAGTTTTACCTTCAATGACGAGGCCACCACGGCAAGTCCGGCTGCCGCTGCCAAGCCGGCCAGGTTTGTCGTGCGCCAGACCGCCATGCCGTAGGCAAACACAATCCCGCCAACCACCCAGACGCTCCACAGGCAGGCCCGCGCAGCCGCCGGCGGTGTCTGGCTTCCGCCCGCGGCGCATCTCATTTGCTTTCGTCCGTGGTAACAGGTAGGTGGTCCCCCGGTCCTTGATCGGCGGATAGGGGAAATACCTGTAGGAGATGGCTGCTCAGCCGTGAAATCTGCCCGCACAACCGGCGCGTGTATTCCTCGCCCGGATTCTCGAAAATCTGCTGCGTGGTCCCGCATTCCACCAGCTTGCCTTGACGCAGGATCGCCACCCGGTGCGCGAGCTTGGCCGCCGACAGCAAGTCGTGCGTGATGAGCAGGATCGACATCCGGCGCTTCCGGTTCAGTCCGGCAAACAAGTCCAGGATCTCGGCCTGAGTCACCGCATCGAGCGCACTCGTCGGCTCATCGGCGATCAGCAGCGCCGGGCGGTGCACGATCCCCAGTGCGATCAGCACCCGCTGGGCCTGGCCGATGCTCAACTGGCCCGGCCGGCGGCGCAGAAAACCGCGGTCCGCCGGGAGACTCACCTCCTGCAACAGCGCAGCGAGGTCCAGTATCCCGGTCTCGTGTGCCCGCCAAGCCTCGCGCACATGATCCTCAACGGAGAGGTAGGGGTTCAACGCGGTGGCGGCGCTCTGGAACACCAACCCGATTCTCCTTCCGCGGACGGTGCGCCACTGCTTCCCGTTGAGAGTCAGCAGGTTGCGCCCCTCGAATTCGATGCTGCCGGAGACCGAGCCGCCCCGCATCCCAAGCAGGCCCAGAATCGCCAGTGCCAACGTGCTCTTCCCCGACCCGCTCTGTCCGATCAACGCCAGGATTTCCCCAGCCTCGATCTCCAGCCGCAGTCCGTCCAACGCCGCCGGATGGCCACGGTATCCTGCCGTCACCGCAATCCGTACCAAGGAACTCAACGCCCGCCTCCGGAGGCATCCGCCCCTCCCCTCGCCCACCACAGCTCTTCCGCGTTCCAATAGGCGTGCGGATGGAGGGGAATCACCTGCACATTCGCAAGTCCCGGCGCTGCGGCCGAGAGAGCGTGCCGGTTCACCAGGTAGATGAACGGTGCCTGTTCCGAAACGATCTTCTGCACGCGGTCAAAATATCCCTTCCTCTTTTTCTCATCGGCGGTCCCGGCTTGAGCTCGCATGAGTTTATCGATTTCCGCCTCCCACAGCGTTGAGGGGGACTTCTGGCTGGGGTTCCACTGATGCGTTGCCGCCGAGCTCAGCCATACGTTCATCTGGCCGTTCGGGTCCAGGTCGACATTGGTCAACACGAGCATCGCCGCCTCGTAGTTGAGCGTGCGCGTGAAGCGTTCGAGCAGCGACGGAAAATCGAGCGCCACGATGTTCAGCTTAATCCCGATCCGCGCCAGGTCCTGCTGGATCATGGCCGCCATCCGCTCGCGGGTCTTGTTCGTATTCGTGACTACCGAAAACTCGAC
>VFZX01000713.1 GCA_016871015.1 Acidobacteriota bacterium
GGCTCACCTCTCGCCAGGGCATCCCCCAGCTTAACCGCTGTCCCCCGGTTACCCTTCGTTTGTGTCAACCGCCCACCGGCACACTTGTCAAGGATGTCTCCGGTTCGCACAGGGACGCATCGTGAAGGTGTATGCCGCGACCGAACTCTGGCTGACCCAGAACCGGCTGTTGCTCGCCGTGAGCAGATTCTGCTTGTCGATGATTGCGGGGACGGCGAGCTTGTCGTAAAAGTAGCGGCCAGTGAGATGATGCCGCGTCCCCACGTACTGGTCGCCGCGGACCAGAAACTGATTGTTGTCGGTCCGGGAGCGGCGCACGAAGAACGTCTGCCCGTCGGCCTGCTGCGCCACCGGAACAATTGAAAGCACTCGCAGCGCCACTGGATCGAGCTGCGACGACGGGATCACGTTGCCGGGAACCGGCTGCCGGGTGCGGGGATCGAGAAGCTGCGTCCGCAACGCCGAGAAGTCGCCCCGCCTTTGCGCCGCCGTGGGCACGACCGAAGATAGAGTCGGCGGATCCTGCCGGACCTTCGTTCCCTGCCAGGATCCGAAAAGGAACGTCCGGTTCTTCCGGATGGGCCCGCCCAGCGCGAATCCGTACTGGTTGCGCCGCAATCCGTCGTTGCGATTAGCGAAGAAGTTGCGGGCGTTCAGGCTCGCGTTGCGAACGTACTCGAACACCGCGCCATGCAACTCGTTCGTGCCAGACTTGGTCACGATGTTCACCACGCCGCCTCCCCGTCCTCCGAACTTCGCGCCATAGTTGTTGGTCTGGAAGCTGAACTCCTGCACCGCGTCCGGATTCGGAACGACGTTGGCGACCTCCGTATACGGATCTTCGTGAAGACCACCATCCATGACAAAGGTCGTGGAGTTGCCGCGCCCGCCGCTCGCCGAGATCAGCTCGCCCGCGGCCTCTGGGCGAGTCGACGCCTGATTCCATGTGCCTGGCGCGGAGAGCGTGCCTGGCGTGAGGCGCATCAACTGAAGCACGTTGCGGCCATTGAGCGGCAGGTCCGTCATCATCGTCTGATTGACCACGGTGTTGAGCGTTGCGCTACGCGTGTCGACCGTGGCGGCGTTCGCCTCCACCGTCACCGTCTCGCTCACCGCGCCGATCTTCAACTCGATATGCACGGTGGCCTGTTGATCCACCTGCAAGGTGACGTTCGGCACGTTGTAGGATTGGAATCCTTGCGCTGACGCCGAGATCGAGTACGCGCCAGCGGGGAGCGCGGTGACGACATAGTAGCCATCTGAATTCGACGTGGCCGCCCGCTCGACATTTCTCGCCGAATCGCGAATCGTAATCTGGGCGCCAGACACGGCGGACTGGCTCGAATCGAGGACTTGACCGGCGATCGAGGCCGTGTTGCGCTGAGCGAAAAGGGCGGCGGACAGCGTGCCCATGACAATCAGAAGTCGTGACATTGGTTCCCCTCCAATAAAGAGACGAGCCTATCACAACGGAACTCACGATGCGCGCCCATTCCTTCCCCGTGATCGGAGGTGAAGGCTACGACGGTGTTGCGATCGAGGCCCGTCTTCTATCTAGGAGCCTGTCCGAGAATTCCCGAACATCGTGGGAACGGATAGAACAAAACCAGTACATAATGTTTTATGCCCAAGGGGTACCGCGCCTACAAC
>VFZX01000714.1 GCA_016871015.1 Acidobacteriota bacterium
TGCCGCAGGCACGTTCGCCGAGATGGCCAAAGAGTATGCTGATGAGGTGAGCTTCGTCGATTGGGCGCGGTATTCGCTGTATCCGGGAGAGAGTCTTGCGTCGCTCGGCCAAGCCTACGCGCGTGCGCTTGAAAGAGTCTCGGAAAGGCGTGAGGACCTGAACCGCCAGTTTGCGCAAGCACTCGTGCAGTGGAGTCCGACGCCGGGTTGTGAGGTCATTCCCATCGAGAACATTCTTCGGGAGGTGGTGGCACCGGCGGCTACGCTTCATCCGGTCCTCCTCATCGTGTTGGACGGAATGAGCTTCGCAGTGTTTCGGGAGTTATCCAAAGACGTTGCCACTCATGGCTGGGTCACGGCTGCGTTCGAGGACCGGCCAACCGCTCGACTCGCCGCCGCCGCCCTGCCTACGGTGACCGAGCATTCCCGCCGCGCGCTTCTGTGTGGTCGAATAGACGCCGAGTTGGGAGAAGTCCCTGGTTTCGCCGCGAATGCCGACCTGGCTGAAGCTTCATCGCGAAGCCATCCACCACGACTGTTCCTGAAAAGCGATTTAATGGATTCCTCCGAAGGCGGGCTCTCTAAGGAAGTCCGGGATGAAATCGGTTCGCCTCGGCGCAGGGTGGTGGCAGCCGTGGTCAATGCGGTGGACGATCTGCTGACAAAGGGCGACCAGATTTCTTTGCCCTGGAAGCTCGACCATCTGCACGTGTTGGGCCGGCTGCTTGACGCGGCGCAGGCGGCGGGGCGCCTCGTCATTCTCACGAGCGATCACGGGCATGTGCTCGATTACCAGGGAGAGCTGCGCGCGGGCGGTGAGGCGGATCGCTACCGCTGCACCGGGGGGGCTCCGGCCACAGGGGAACTGGAAGTCCGTGGGCCGCGAGTTGGTACTTTTGCCGATGGCCGGTTCATTGCACCGTGGAGCGAACGCATCCATTACACATCGCGGAAAGCAGGCTACCATGGCGGATTGTCACCCCAGGAGGTCGTTGTGCCGGTGGCCCTATTCACTCGTGAAGAATTCAACCTGAAAGGCTTGGTGCTGGCCCAGATGTCCCAACCATCCTGGTGGGCGGAAGAAGGACCCGGTGGGCCAGAGGAGTCCACGGTCGCGGTGCCTGTGGCTGCGAAACTGGAGCGCGAACTGCCACTCTTCGTTGCCGCAGAACAGCGAGCGCAAGCGGCTGCTCGGGACTGGATCGAGCACCTGTTGGCGTCGCCGGTTTACCAGCGTCAGGCCAGTCTCGCGGGGCGCACCGTCTTGTCGCCGGATTTGATACGAGCCATCCTTGTCGCACTGCAAGACCGTGGTGACCGGATACTGAAATCGGCACTAGCGCAGCGAATCGGCCAACCCGAATTCCGGCTGCCGGGCGTTATTGCCGGCTTGCGACGGGTGATGAACGTGGACGGATACCCCGTGATCAAGTTCGAGGAAGCGTCCGGCACGGTTTGCCTGAACCGGCAACTCCTGAAGACGCAGTTTGAAATCGAGTGAGGAAGTTATGATCAGCCCCCAGCGACGAATCGAGATTCTGGATGCGCTCAGGCGCGGCACAGTTCCGCGTCGCGGTTTGGAGGCATTCGCCGTCGGGATGGACCGGTTCGAAGGGGCGCT
>VFZX01000715.1 GCA_016871015.1 Acidobacteriota bacterium
CTTTTCCTTGTCGTCTCCGGGCATTAGGAACGCCTGTGCCGGATGCGTATGCTCGACCGACACCCCACCTAGATCGGACGCCACATTGAGGACCAACGGCGCCAGCGCGGCATCCGCGCACCAGGCGACAAAGGAAAAACAGGCCAATTCGTCGTTCGTACACGCCTCCGGCTGCAGCCTGTCACTGGGAAGCGCCGCCGCCAGATCCAGCGCCCGGACCGTGAAGGCGGGCATCGCCACCGTCTGGTCGAGCACCTGGCGGCCAGCGGCATCCAGCAGCACGTAGCGATAGTGGCCCTCCGCAGCATAGGCCGGATTCATCGAATAATGAATCGGCACGACGTAGGTCCTGACTGACGAAGACAGTACTATCTTGGAGGTGAACGTCAACGTCGTCGAGGGCGATCCGCCCGGTCGTTGCATGTTCAGCCGCGGCGGGGTTTCATAAATCACGCTCCCGTTACCCCGCCCCGGATACGCATACTGGATCAACGAACGGAACAGGGAATAGTCCGGCTCTTCCATCTCGACTGGGTCGTCAAGCGACACGGTCTGATCCGCCAGACGCGCGGGCACGCGGTGGACCACAACTAAATGATCGCAGCCGGACACGACCCGGCGCGTGAGTCCGGAAATGTCGAAGAGCCGGCGGCGGCGCGGCGGAATATCCCCCAGCACGACGCGGTCCAGCCGCCTTCCCTCAGGAGAATAGATCGTCAGATAGGCACGGTAGACCTCGGACGGATGCCGTCCCACAACCGGATCGTCAGAACTCAAGCCGACGCTCAGGTCGAGCCCTAGCGAGTTTAGGACCGGAATCGGTGTGGAGATGAGATTCAGCAGTTGGACAGGCATTACGATTGCCCCCTACCCGGCTCCGGCATCAGCCCGCTCCGGTACCGCTCGTTGACGTTTTCCAAACTGATTTCCCTGTCTTCGACCAGATCGTAGAGATCCGTGTTCGACAGCCGGACGGCCACCTCAGGGGGCAGATTATGCCGGTTGGTGTAGACGAGCGCGTCCGCATGCGGAAGCAATTGATCGCATTGGTTGCAATAGGGAAACAGCCCGAACTGCTTGTTCCGGTGTGCCCAGCGCAACAAACGGTACTTTTCTCCGTTCAGAATATCGAGCACGGGCTGCTCGAACGCATTGCCCAGAACGATATGGTTGTTATAGTCGTAACAGCATGGAATGACCTCGCCATTCCACTGAATCTGCAGCGGCCCGTTTTCAGGGCGGCCGCACGTCTGCTTGACCTCCACGGCCTGGTGGCGCTCGCGATAATCACGCCCGTCGCCGAAATTGTGCGGTTTCCAGATTTCGATCGCATCCGCCCTCGGCTCCCAATAGGCCCGGAACGCCGCCACGTCGGATTCGTTTTCCTTCATGACCAGAAAGGACAGTTCCAGCTTGGGCTTCTTCAGGCCGCGCGCGGCGCGCTCTTCCAGAAAGCCGAGCAGGTTGTCGGTCGCCACATGGTAATCCAGCTTCTCCATGACCACATTGTACGTCTCCGATCGCATGCCGTAGAAACTGACCCGCATCTCGTCCAGCCCGGCCTCGATCAGACTCCTGGCCCTTGCGCGGGTGATCAGC
>VFZX01000716.1 GCA_016871015.1 Acidobacteriota bacterium
GGAGATTTACGAAGGCGAACGCCGCTTCCAGGCCGTAGTACGATACCCGGAGGCGCTACGCAACAGCGTGCGCGACATCCAACGCATCCTATTGACCGCGCCAGACGGAGCACAGATTCCGCTGGGGAGTCTGGCCCACATCGAAATCCGCGAAGGTTATTCCCAGATCAAGCGCGAGTCAGCCAAGCGCCGCATCGTCGTTGGCGTGAACGTCCGCGATCGCGACCTGGGCGGCTTTGTTGCCGAGCTCCAAGAGAAGGTGCAGAGCCAGGTGAAAGTTCCGGCCGGTTACTATTTCGTTTGGGGTGGCCAGTTCGAGAACATGGAGCGCGCCCGGCGTCATCTGATGTTTATTGTGCCGGTGACGATTGGGGCCATCTTCTTTTTGCTGTTCCTGCTCTTCCGGTCTCTGCGCTTCGCGACGCTCATCATTCTTGTGTTGCCGTTCGCGTCCATCGGCGGCGTGGCGGCGTTGTACTTCACGGGCGAGTACCTGTCCGTCCCGGCGTCGGTCGGATTCATCGCGCTGTGGGGCATCGCGGTGTTGAACGGCGTCGTGCTGGTCTCTTGCATCCGCGGCCTGCGCGAGGCCGGTCACGGCGTGCGGGAGGCGGTTCACGAAGGCTGCTACATGCGCTTCCGGCCCGTCATGATGACGGCCACGGTCGCGGCGCTTGGGCTGGTGCCGTTTCTGTTTGCGACAGGACCAGGGTCCGAGGTCCAGCGGCCGCTCGCCATTGTCGTGATCGGCGGGCTGGTGTCTTCCACGCTACTCACGTTGGTGGTGGTGCCGACGCTCTACCGGTTCTTTGACAGCGGAAGTGACCGGATGGATTCGCCGAATGCGGTCGCGGTGGAATCAGAGTCTCCCGCCTGAAATGAGACGCGGAGAGCGCTCGCGTACAACCGTAGTTTGCCTGACCATCCGCTCATGACACGGCGTCAAGTGGCTTCCTCCGAGGTCCTCTCGCGAACCGGCGCCCGACGTTGGCGTGCGCGCGAGGCAAGCTTTCCCAGATGGTGTGTCAGGCGCTTGACGCCGCGCGCGGCGAGGGCCATCATGTCATCGCCCCGCTCCTCGATGGAGACGGTCCGGCCGTCACGAAAGCGTGCTTTGATGTGGCAGTGCTTGTCGGGTCCGCCACGGGGTCCATTCAGATCTACCAGTGAGACGGCGATCTCCGCGAGGCGGTCTTGGTGCCGGTCGACAGCAAAGGCGAGTTTGCGTTCGAAGACTCCCTTCCAGGCGTTGGCCTCTTCCAAGTTCTTTGCACGTAACAGGATTCGCAAGATGTTTCTCATTTCTTCGCCCGTTGAACCGATCTAGCCATATGTTGCCAACACCGGCCGACAGAAGCCATCCTGCGTTCATGTGAGAGGCGGCTTGCCGCGTACACCTCACCTATGCACAGGATGGACCTTCCGGCGAGCCGGGCGCAGACTGAAGCCGGAACTGGAGGATTGGCGAGCCATGAAGACTGTGGTGCTTCCCTTCTTGGCGGTACTCGTGTTTGCCCCATTCGGTCAGGCGGAGGACGCCAAGGCCCTCTACAAGAGCAGATGTG
>VFZX01000717.1 GCA_016871015.1 Acidobacteriota bacterium
CGCCAATGCGGACCTGCATCTGCTGGTGGATGACACCGGACTCGAGCGCGTGACGGGATTGCAGCGGATGATCAATCGCCCCAGGAAACACCCGGTACCCGTGCTCCAGGCAGACAAGCCCTGGGAAGGAGACCGCGCGCAAGCCTGGGGCAGCGTCATCGTGGAGCCGGATGGCCGCTTCCGAATGTGGTACTTCGCATTCAACACGGAGCGCCGCCAGGATGAGCTGGATCGAGGGGGCTACGCTTACGCGGAGAGCCGCGACGGAATTCACTGGACCAAACCCAACCTGGGCGTGGTGGAGTTCCGCGGCAGCAAGGACAACAACCTGTTCTACACATGCTCCCCGGACGGCCGCAACCTGGTGGATGAGGAACTCGCGCGTCGAAACATCGGCCTGCCCGCGCTGGACGAAGAGGGCCGGAAGATCGGCGTGATCAACAACCTCGACGGGTTGACGGTGGTGCGGGATGACGACGACCCGGACCCCAGCCGCCGGTACAAGTTGATCGCCAACATGCAGGATCACCGCATGTGGGCCTACGCTTATCGCGACCGCTATCCCAACGTCACCGACGCCGATATGAAGCAGGCGCGGCAGGTCATCGGGCAGTACATGGACACCAGCCCCGACGGGATTCACTGGGCCCGAAAGCCGCGGCGCATCTCGCATGGCGCGAGCGGTGACTACATGATGGTGACCAGGGACTATCGCAACGGGCAATGGTGGCTCAACGAACGAAGCCCGGCCGGCCGCGGCGGGCGAAACGCGGCACTGCGGGTGGGCAAGACGCTCGAACGGTTGTCCCCTTCGGAGTTGATATTCGACAACGGACCCGACAGCGAAAACGGCAAGATCTGGCAATGGCACGGAGGCATCACGCCATTCAACTATGGGCGATGGAACCTCGGGTTTCTCGAACGTTGGCCCGATCAGTTGCACGGAGCCACTTGCGAGTTGGTGAGCCAGGCCGAAGGACAAAGCTGGCACCGCGTCCAGCCCGGTACGCCGATACTCGATGTGGGCTCGGAAGGGGAATTCGATCGGGTTCTGAGCTATCCCACGCACAATCCGCCGATTCGATGGGGTGACCAGATCCTGATCTACTACACGGGTGCGGGCGTGAGAACGAACCCGCGGAAGGGAGTGCCCATGGCGATCGGCTTGATGACTTTGGGCCGGGATCGTTTCGCCGGCTTGGCCAACTGGCGCGCCAAGGAGCCGGGTCTGATCGTGACCAAGCCTCAAACACTGCGCAAACCGGGGCTGCTGATCAATGCCGAATTGACCGAAGGCGCTCCCCTTCGAGTTGCCGTGCTGACGCCGGACGGAAAGGAACTCGCCGGGTTCGGATTGGCGGACTCGCGGATGGAGCCGCTGGCCAACGGCATCGAGCATCGGGTTGGATGGGGGCACGGCCGGGACCTGGCGGAACTGCGCGGCAGGGAAGTGAAACTGATGTTCGAGGTGAAGGGCGCCATCGTCTACGCCTACCGCTGGGAGTAACGCCCGGCCCGTGGCGGCCATGGCCCAGATCT
>VFZX01000718.1 GCA_016871015.1 Acidobacteriota bacterium
TGTCTCCGGTTCGCACACGGGAGTGAAAGCTGCTCTTCCCGCCAACGGCCGGATCCAATGGTGGTGTTGATGACCCAACGCGGCGAGGGAAGCATGGTGTAGCCGAGCGTGATGTGATGGCGGGGGTTTCCGCCCTCGCTGCCGCCGTCGGCGCCAGTGCCGAAGAAGCGCGGACTGCGGCGGTCCTGCCAGGCCTTGGTGACCCGTCCGTAGAGGGTGTGCTTTTCGCTCCGCGCCCAGTCGATGCGGACATCGAAACGCTTGTGGTCGGTTTGGGAAACGCCGGCGCCGAAGAAGTTGTTGGCCTGCGTGATTGCGTTGGTTGGGGTGGTGTTCGGACGCGGGTAGAAGTCGATGATCTTGGCGCCAACGGCGTCGAACCGGGTACGCGGGATGGTGTTGCCTGGGAAGGCATCGCGGATCGAGCCGCCACCCGCGGGATTGGCGCGGGTGGTAAACGGATCGAACACAAGCGCCGTGTTGCCGTTGGCGTTGCGCGTGTTGCTGAAGTTGCCCTGACGCTCGAGGTCAGTGGGAACCGTAGTCAACGTCGTAGCCGGCGAACCCTCGCGCAGACCCTCATAGCTTCCGAGGAAGAACACCCGCTTGCCCTTGGAAATGGGACCGGAGAGGTTGCCACCGAACTGATGCCGCTTGAACTCAACCTTCCTTCGGCCGGCGCGGTTGTTCGCCCAGGCGTTGGCATCCAGGTTGTCGTTGCGGAGGAACTCGAATGCGGATCCGTGGAACTCCGAGGAACCGCCCTTGGTCACCACGCTCACCACGCCGCCGCCTGACTTGCCGAACTCGGCGTCATAGCTGTTGCGCGACACCACCACTTCCTGCACGGATTCGACCGAGGGGGCGGCCAGAAGTGCTCCCCAATCACCGGAGGTTGCCGGGACTCCATCAATGAGGACGAGCCCGCTCATGTCGCGGCCGCCATTGAATGCGAAACGGGCCTGGTTCTGATCGTTCGGCGCGTTCGAGTTGGCGATGCTCATTGAAGTCACGCCGGCCATGGCATGAACGGCGATGAAGGGATTGCGGGTGGAGGCGGGAAGGTTGAGGATCTGGTCGCGGTTGAGAGTGTAGGATTGATTGGCGCTCTGGGTGTCGAGTTGGATCGTGGTGCCCGTGACCTCGACGGTCTCGGAGACCTGTCCGAGCTGGAGCTGGGCGTTGACCTCCGCGGCCTGATTCGCACGGAGCGTGATCCCGGAATTGGTGAAGGTCTTGAAGCCGGACGCTTCGACGGTGAGCGAGTAGGAGCCGGGGAGGAGCTGGGAGAAGACGTAGCGGCCCTCACCGGTGGTGACGCTTTGGCGGGTTTCCTGAGTGGACATGTTGCGCACTCGGACCGTGGCGTTCGGAACGGCGGCCTGATTGGGGTCGACCACCAGCCCCGTCATGTTCGCGGTGAACGCCTGCGGGAAGGCGGGCGGGACAAAAGTGGCGAGAATGGCCAGGATTCGTGTCCTCATAAAAAATTCCAAGATCCTTAGGATTGAGATTAGAGCATTTTCAGGT
>VFZX01000719.1 GCA_016871015.1 Acidobacteriota bacterium
CGGTTGCCGCACGTAGTGATACGACGCAATGATCCTGGGGAAGACACGCCAGGGATTTGCGTCCAAACCCAGACGCTTCTGAAGCTGGTGGGTTTCTTGCCGGTCAACGAGGTCGAAGCTCAGCGCGAACTTCGACTTCATCTCATCCTGCCACTGCTGGCGCAAAGACGCCGGCGTCAGCACCAGGACGCGGCGGATTCGCCGGCGTAGCAGCAATTCGGTCAAAACCAGACCCGCCTCCACGGTCTTGCCTAGGCCGACGTCATCCGCCAGCAGGAGAGACACGCGCGGCATCCGCAACGCCTGAAGCAGCGGCACCAACTGGAAGTCGTCAACTTGAACGGCTCCGAAGAAGGGAGATGAAATGCTGAATTCTGACTTCCGGCTGGAGCCGTCGGGGTCAAGGAAAGGCCTGAGTGCTCCCCACCGAGTGGCGCGCACGAGGGCGTCAAACTCGACAGGGTCCATTCGCGGTTCTGCTTCCACGCGAGGTAGCGAATGAGGCTCCAGAAGATCGGTGGATTCCTCACGTTCCCAGAGGATTGTGTCCTCGGTGATTCCGTCGCTATCGGTATACTCAACCCGGACAAGATGCAGCCGCCCTTCGGCAGCGCCATCGAAGGGCTCCACCGAGGCGATCACGCCCCGGCGATTGCGGACCTTCGCCAGCATGCCGACCCGCGGCGTCTTGTTGTGGACTGCTGACTCGACGGCCATTCCTCTTCACTTCCGCAGACGTACCAGAACCCTTGCCACCCCGCAATATCACTGGTCTGGGTGATCGCAGGAGTGGGCCGGCCGATGGCAGTCGGCTTTCGCCGATCACACCTGCCAAGATTCTCCATTCTATGCCGGTAAGGTGTTGATCTGCTTGAAGAAGGTCGTGCCGACCGACCGCTGCCGGCGCGCAGTCGCGAAAATTCTCAACGCAAATCAGAGCGCTTCTTGCCAAGCCGCCATCGAACCGAACGCAAGATGTTCCTTTCACTTCCACCAGGTGAGTCTCGTCGCAGCTCCAATCACGGCTGCCGTTTTGAACAACTCGTTTTGCGTATTTCAGGTCAAGCCGTACAAAAAGAACATGCGCGAGCACCTCTCCCCGAGAACCGGGCAACGTCCGGGCCTGGGCCGGCACTTCCCGGCACGTCCGAGCGATACCTCGGACTCCAAAGACGCTGACAAATCTCCGCTTGAATGGCGTAGTCAACAGGAGTTCCAGAATGTCTGAAGACAACAACGCCTTAATGACCGTTGAAGAAACCGCCGCATACCTGCGGCTGGCACCCTGGACCATTCGACACTGGGTCTGCCAAAAGAAGATCCCGTACGTGAGGCTCGGACGAAGCGTTCGATTCCGCCGCAAGGATATGGAGCGCTTCGTGACCCAAAACCTCCACGGAAAAATCGAGGAACGCAGCGGAAGTAACGCGGCTGCTGCGAGCAGGGCCGGAGCAACGGCGAACTAAGGGAATTCAGCCTCTACCGAATACCGAGGTCTGTATGCCACGCAGCCCGAAAAA
>VFZX01000720.1 GCA_016871015.1 Acidobacteriota bacterium
TGAGCTTCCCGACCGCGCCGAGACCGAAAAGGAACACGTTCAAACCAGCCGAAAACAGGTTGCCGAACCAGTCCAGCACCAACCGTACGATGCGCATGAAGATGGTTATTGTACCAGCGTCAGCGCCGGATTCGCAGCCGCGCCGCGGCGGAACTCCTGACGCCGGCCACTTCCGCGATCACCGGATAGTCACCCGAATCGAGATCGGGGATGACTGCGTTTATCTGATAGAGACCCGCGGCGGTCAATCCGGCGTACACTACTTGAGCGGCATGCTGCCCGATCCGAAGCGTTACGGGATGAAGCAGCGGCGCACCGGTGTTGACCACCTCACCCGGTTCGATGGATGGCGAGGTCGGCCCGAATCCCGTGCCCCAAAGCGTGACCGTCGACAGGGGCTTGGCCGAGGCTGTGGTGAGTCCATCCACCAGGCCTTCGGGGGCAATGTACTCGCCGTTCGGACCAGTGGCCATCACGTACTGATGAGCGAGACGGAAGAATCCGGGCAATGCCGGGCGCAGATCCACCGGCGTCGCCGCGGACGTACCATTGGCGTTGCGGACCACTACCTGCACGGTTCCGGTCAGCGTGTCGGCGGGAGCCTGCACATTGATCTGGGTGGGACTCACATAATAGACGGCCGCGGCCCTTCCGTTGATGGTCACGCTGGCGCCGTCGAGGGCGGTGGGAAGCCTGCCGCCAGAGAAGTCCGAGGTGTTCCAGGTTCTCGTGGCTGAGGATAGGCGATGGCCGTGAATCGTGATCCAGGCTCCGGGCGTCACTCCGGCTTCGAAACTGGCCGCGTTCACGACGCCGCTGCGGGCCGAGACCACCGGGAGATTCCCCGCCGGCTCGTCCTCGGGCGTGAAACCCATCACGATGTCGAACTCGACCCGCTTCTCGCCGATCGCCGATCCGGAGACGGATTCGATTGGTTTGAGGATCGAGGCCCGTTGCGCCGCGTCGCGCACGCCGTTGAGCACGCCGTCGTTGGCGTTCAGCGCTTCGCCCTCGAAGTGAAGCTGGGTGACCAATTCGCCACGGCCCGGAGTCTTGATCTGGTAGTGGATATGGCGGGTCCGGCCGGGGTAAATGCCGGGCCGCACGGTGCGGAACAGGTAACGGCCATCGGAGGCGGTCTCGAACCTGCCATAGCCCTGGAAGTTGGAGTCCCGGTTGGCAATCGGACTCGCGGTGTGGATGTAGGCTCCATTGTTGTCGGCCTGCCAGATTTCGACGGCGGCGCCGCGGACCGGTGCGCCTGTGGAGTCGAGAACTCTCCCCGTGACCCAGAGGATCTCCCCGATGCCCGGGTTCACCGAATCGTTGACCAGGATCAGGTTGAAGTGAGCCCCTGGCGTGAGACACGCAGTTAAGACACTGTTCGCCGCCGACTGAAAATCCATTGTACGGCGGCTGGTTCTGGCTGCAAGATGGCGGTCATGGAAGACCGCGGATTTTTTCTTACCTTGCAAGCCATTCGCAGGCAGCTGGCAGCGATGCCCAACGACCTGTA